>JBIQID010000016.1:0-9915 GCA_044508215.1 Actinomycetota bacterium
CCAGTCGAGGAGAGCAGCCGTCGAAGCCCGACGCACGAGGGCGAAGCGGAGCGGACCGACCGAGACCATCAGGGCTCGGCCGCCGGGGACGACACCTGCCGACGACACGACCTGCTGCTGCGCTGGGCCCCGACGTTCGACCTCCTGAACGCGATCGTCGGCGCGCCGCCCGCGCGCGTGATGGCGTCGTCGGTCGGCGAGGGCGCCGACCCGGCCGACGCGTTCCTGATCGCCGAGTACCGCAACGGGGTCCGGGGCTCGCTCGACCTCTCGGTCACCGCCGGCGGCAGCAGCCACGACCTGGTGCTCGTGGCCGTGGGCGACGACGCCACGGCGGAGGCGACCGTCCCCGGGTCCACCGTGCGCATCGGAGGCCACCACCGCGCCGGCACGCTCGAGCTGCCCGTGCCGCGCGACGGCCGCTGGCCCACCCGCCGGCAGACAGGGATGTGCCGCGACCACCTCGCCTTCATCGACACGGTGGTGGGAGAGCGTCCCACCGAGTCGAGCGTCCGAAGCGGCACCTGGGCGGTCGGCCTCGGCCTGGCCGCCCGCCTCAGCATCGAGCGCGGCGGTGCCGTGGAGCTGTCCGAGCTGGGCCTGCACTGAGCCGGTTCGGAGTCATCCGGAGGGGCTGTCACACCCCGTCGGCATGATGCGGCCATGACGTCCACCGACCAGCTCCCCTCCGCCCGCCGTGCCATCAGCCTGCCTCCGTCGCTCGCTCGCATCCGGGTCGAGCTGGCCCGGTGGGCGCTCCAGCACGGGCACTCGGTGGACCTCGACGCCGCCACCGTGATCCTGCTCGCCGCCGAGCCGGTGCGGGCACGGCCGGGCAGCTTCCGGTGGACCCGCCAGCAGGTGGCCGAGCTGCTCTGGACCGGAGCGTCCGAGGTGTGCCGCCAGCACGGCGTGGCACTGCCGGCGGGCACCTCCGAGACGCTGTGGACGGTGCTGTCCCACCTCGACGCCACCGGGCGCCTCCACGGCGACCCGCTCCCGGTCCTCAAGGAGGAGCTGGCCGTGTCGGCCGGCCTCGACCGGCGCGGTCGGCTCCGGCACCCGTCGGGCGGTCGGCGCGCCGGGGCCGAGGTCCGACCGCTGCACCGACAGCTGGCCTGACGGCGCCCGGCACGCTCGGGCCGGCGGGTCGGTCGGCACGCCTGCTCAGCCCTCGCCCAGCTCGAAGAAGTCGAGGATCTCGGTGGTGGCGTCGAACTGGTCGCCCCGAGGCCACCCGTGCCTGGCCCCCACCACGGTCACCAGCCGGACGGTCACGTCGTCGTCGCACCCGGTCCACTCGATGGTCTCGGTCGGGCCGCCCACCTCCGTGGCCGGCTCAGGGGTGCACCCCGCTGCAGCGGCGACCGCCTTCATGGTCTCGACCACCGGAGGGAAGGCGGATCGGGCGAGCACGCGGGAGCTGGCGGTGGAGCCGCCGGACCAGGGAACGACCTCGTCGCTCGACGCGGCGACGTGGACCACCGGTGTGGGCTCGTCGGGTACGCAATCCGACAGGTTCGTCCCCACCACGCTGGCGGCGCCGGCGAGGCGGCCGGCGTGGTCGCACAGGTACCGGTAGGTCATGATCCCGCCGTTCGACTCGCCCACCATGTGGATCCGGTCGGGATCGACCTCGGGGCGCCGGGAGACGTCGTCGACCACCGCGTCGACGAAGGCCAGGTCGTCGATGCCGAGCGTCATCGCGGGGCGACAGCACCTGCCAGCGTTCCAGCTCTCTGCGACGCCGTGGGGGAAGACCGCGATGAAGCGGCGGTCCACCACCGCCTGGCCGATCCCCGTGCGCGACTGCATCAGCCAGGGGCTGTTCGACGCGCCGTGCAGCACGATGACCGCTGGCAGCCGCTCACCGGAGACGACGTCGGGCGGGAGCACGTACTCGATCTCGCGGCGGTTGATCCCCTGCTGGATGAACGCCTTCGTGTAGCGGGCGGGGCCGAGCGGTGACGTCACCGTGGGGTTGGTGGGAAGGGGCTCGCCGTCGGCGGGGAGGTCGATGTCCTGGTTGGAGCGCGACCACAGGAGCGCGATGCCGGCCGCGGCGAACGCGAGTGCGAGCAGCACACCCACCCCGACGAGCACCCGCCCGACGCAGCCGAGGCGTCCCCTGGGTTCGCCCTCTCCACGCGCCACGTCGGGCTCGGCGGGAGCTTCGGCCGACGACGTCACGATCCGATCCCGAAGAACTCCAGGATCTCCTCGGTGGCGTCGAAGCGGGCTCCGCGGGGCCACTCGTGGCCGACCCCGTCGAGGGCGACCAGCCGGATGGGCGCGCCGCCGTCGCAGCCATCCCAGTCGGTGACCCGCACGGCGCCGTCGCCGGTGGTCCGACCGCCTCCGGTGCACCCCGCAGAGGCAGCGACCCGCTCGAGCGCCGTCTCCACCGGCGGGAACGTCACGCCCAGCACCCACGAGACGAGCGACTGGCCACCGCGGTAGGGGACGGCGTTGTCGGCGGTGCCGTGCACGTGGAGCAGCGGGACGGATCGCTCCGGGTCGCAACCGGCGACGGGGGTGCCCTCGACCGACGCCGCACCGGCCAGCTCACCCGCCGCAGCGCAGAGGAGCCGGTACACCATCATCCCGCCGTTCGACTCCCCCACCGCATAGACGCGCGACGGGTCCACGTCCGGCCGCGACTTCAGCTGCGCGACCACCTGCTCGAGGAACCCGACGTCGTCGATCTGGGCGCTCTGGGTGAGCCCGCAGCACCCGCCTGCGTTCCAACCCGAGAAGATGCCCTGCGGGGCAGCAACCAGGATCCGGTGGCGCACCACGGCGTCCGTCCACGCTCCGCTCGAGATCACCTGGGACGGCGTCGTGTTCCATCCGTGCAAGAGGACTACCGCCGGGAGGCGTTCGCCGCTGCGGAGGTCGGGCGGCACCACCACCGTGCAGGTCCGCTCGCCCACCGGGAACGGCTGCCGGATCGGCTGGCACGAGGAGATCTCGGCACCGTCCCCGAGCTTCGCCGTGGTGCTCGCGCTGGGCCCGGACGGACCGGTGCGGGGCACGCGGTCGGGATCCACGCTCGTCGTCGGGCCCCGACCGACGTCCTCGGGCGGCGTGGAGCGACCTCGGCTGGCGACGAGGACCACCACGAGCGCCAGCACGATCGCTGCGAGCGCGAGCGCAGCGCCGACGAGGGGGCCCCGTGGTCGACGAGCGCGCGTCGGCTCGACCGAGAACGGGTTCACGGGCGGCCATCGTACGGCCGCCCCTCCCCGGTCCCGTGGCTCCCCCACCGGTCCACCGGGCGGCAGTCGCCGGCTCCCGCCGGCCGGTCGGCGGTGGGAAGTCCTGACGGGTCGTCAGGTATCGTCGCCGCCGTGCTGCTGGGCGACACCGAGGACGACCGTCTGTTCCGTGAGGAGATCCGCGACTGGATGGCCTCCAACCTCACCGGCGCCTTCGCGGAGCTGGCCGGCCGCGGCGGACCCGGCGACGAGCACAGCTTCGTCGAGGAGCGCCAGGAGTGGGAGCGCCACATGGCGGCCGCAGGCTGGACCTGCGTGGGGTGGCCCGTCGAGCACGGCGGACGCGGCCTCCCCCTCGGCCAGGAGGTCATCTTCCACGAGGAGTACGCGCGCGCCGGAGGACCCGGGCGCGCAGGTCTGATCGGAGAGGGCCTCCTCGGCCCGACGCTCATCCACTTCGCGTCGGACGAGCAGAAGAAGCGGTTCCTGCCGGGGATCGTCTCCGGCACCGAGTACTGGTGCCAGGGGTACTCCGAGCCGAACGCCGGGAGCGACCTCGCCAACGTGAAGACGACCGCTCGCCTCGAGACCGCGGCCGACGGGACCTCCGAGTGGGTGATCACGGGCCAGAAGGTGTGGACGTCGCTGGCGCAGTGGTCGGACTGGTGCTTCGTGGTCGCGAGGACCGAACCGGGCTCCGAGCGTCACCGGGGCCTCAGCTACCTGCTCATCCGCATGGACGCACCGGGGATCGAGATCCGCCCGATCGTGCAGGTGACCGGCACCGCCGAGTTCAACGAGGTCTTCTTCGACGAGGCGCGCACCCCGGGCGACCTGGTGGTCGGCGCGCCCGGTGAGGGCTGGCGCGTCGCGATGGGCACGCTGGCCTTCGAGCGCGGCGTGCTGACGCTCGGCCAACAGATGGCGTTCTCCCGCGAGCTCGACGCGATCATCGGGGCGGCGCGGCGGACCGGGCGGATCGACGACCCGGTGATCCGACAGCGCCTCGCCGACCTGGTGGCGCGGCTGCGGATCATGCGCTGGAACGCTCTGCGGAACCTCTCCGTGGACGCCAACGTCGAGCTCGTGCCGGCAGCGATGATCGGCAAGCTCTACTGGGCGAACCTCCACCAGGAGATGGGCGAGGTCGCGATGGACGTGCTCGGACCGGAGGCGGGCCTCACCGCCGCCGACTACGGCGACCACGAGGCGCTCGACGAGCTGCACCGGCTGTTCTTCTTCACCCGGTCCGACACCATCTACGGCGGCAGCGACCAGATCCAACGGAACATCATCGGCGAACGTGCACTGGGGCTGCCCAAGGAGCCCCCGGCACCCGCCAGGGGAGGCTGACATGGGCGCACCTGTGCCGGAGGAGCCGCCGGGCCGCGGCCTGCTCGAGGGCCGCACGGTGGTGGTGACCGCGGCGGCGGGGACCGGGATCGGCTTCTCACTGGCCCGTCGCTGCGTGATGGAGGGCGGCACGGTCCTGGTCTCGGACGTGCACGAGCGCCGCCTCGGCGAGGCCGCCGACCGCATCGAGGCCGAGCTGGGCACGCGCCCCGCGACCGCGCTGTGCAACGTCACCGAGCAGGACGACGTGGAGGCGCTGGTGCGGTCCGCCATCGATCAGCTCGGCCACGTCGACGTGTGGATGAACAACGCCGGCCTCGGCGGCAACGCACCGCTCCACGAGATGACCGACGAGCAGTGGAACGTGGTGCTCGACGTGACGCTCACCGGCACCTTCAGGTGCATGCGGGCGATCCTCCCGCACATGTACGAGCGGGGCTCGGGCGCGATCGTGAACAACGCGTCGGTGCTCGGCTGGAGGGCCCAGGAGCTGCAGGCGCACTACGCGGCCGCCAAGGCGGGCGTGATGGCCCTCACCCGCTGCTCGGCGATGGAGGCCGCCCACCACGGCGTCCGCGTCAACGCGGTGTCGCCCAGCCTCGCGATGCACCCGTTCCTGGCGAAGGTCACGCCCGACGGGCTGCTCGAGGAGCTGGAGGCGAAGGAGGCGTTCGGCCGCGCGGCCGAGCCGTGGGAGGTCGCGAACGTGATGGTGTTCCTGGCCTCGGACCTGTCGTCGTACATGACCGGCGAGGTCGTCGCGGTCTCGTCGCAGCACGCGTGAGCCCGGAGGACCCGTCGTGACGCTGAAGGTTCCGACGCCCGCCCAGCTGGCCGACCACGTCGGCACCGCGCTCGGCCCGACCGACGGCGTGACGATCGACGCCGACCGGGTCGCCCTGTTCCGTGCGGCGGCCGGCGACCCCGGGACCGACGACCAGCTCCCCGAGCTGCTCGTGCTCTCGCTGGCGAACCTGTTCCTCCCTGACCTCCTCACGGTGGAGCAGTTCTCGATGGGGGTGAACGTGGGGGTCGACCAGGTCCGGTTCCCGAGCCGCGCCCCCACCGGCGCCACCCTCCGGGGCCGCGGCGAGGTGCTGTCGGTGACCGAGGTGGGCGAGGGCACGCAGGTCGTCGTGCGCATCACCATCGACGCCGACGACGCCGCCGAGCCGGCCTGCGTCGTCGACACCGTCTCGCGGTTCTTCCCGTAGGGCCGCCCGGTTCCCTTCGCCGGTTACCCATGGGTAACCTCACCTCTTCGTCCGTCCAGCACTCCCCAGGGGGATCCTCATGCCCGAAGCAGTGATCGTCTCGACCGCACGCAGCCCGATCGGCCGCGCGATGAAGGGCTCGCTCACCGAGATCCGCCCCGACGACCTCGCAGCCCAGATCGTCGATGCGGCGCTCGCCAAGATCCCGGCGCTCGACCGCACCCAGGTCGAGGACCTGCTCATGGGCTGTGGGCAGCCCGCCGGCGAGTCCGGCGCGAACATCGGGCGGATCGTCGCTGTCCTCTCGGGCATGCCGGACGTCCCCGGCGTCACCGTGAACCGCTACTGCTCGTCGTCGCTGCAGACGATCCGCATGGCCGCCCACGCCATCAAGGCGGGCGAGGGCGACATCTTCGTCGCCGCTGGCGTGGAGACCGTCAGCCGCTTCATGAACGGCATGGCCGACGACGGCCCCACCAACGAGCGCTTCGCCGAGGCGATGGCCCGCACCGCCTCCCGCGCTGCGGGCGAGGGTGGCGACTGGACGCCGCCGGAGGGGCTCCCCGACGTGTACATCGCGATGGGGCAGACCGCCGAGAACGTGGCCGAGTACGAGAAGGTCAGCCGCGAGGACATGGACGAGTACGCGGCACGCAGCCAGCAGCGCGCCACGGAGTCCCTCGAGAACGGCTACTGGGAGGCCGAGATCACGCCGGTGACGCTCCCCGACGGGACCGTCGTCAGCAAGGATGACGGCATCCGGCCCGGGACGACGGCCGAGGGCCTCGCCGGGCTCAAGCCCGTGTTCAAGCCCGAGGGCAAGGTCACAGCCGGCAACGCCTGCCCGCTGAACGACGGCGCCGCTGCGGTCGTGGTGATGAGCGACACGAAGGCCAAGGAGCTGGGCCTCACGCCGCTCGCCCGCGTCGTCGCCTCCGGCGTGTCGGGCCTCAACCCCGAGATCATGGGCCTCGGCCCGATCGAGGCCTGCCGCCAGGCGCTGGGCCGGGCGAACATGACGATCGACGACATCGACCTCGTGGAGATCAACGAGGCGTTCGCGGCGCAGGTGCTGCCGTCGGCCCGCCACCTCGGCATCGACATCGAGAAGCTGAACACCCGCGGCGGCGCGATCGCGATCGGCCACCCGTTCGGGATGACCGGCGCCCGGATCATGACCACGCTGATCCACAACCTGCAGGAGTCCGACAAGCAGTTCGGCCTCGAGTCGATGTGCGTCGGCGGCGGTCAGGGCATGGCGATGATCATCGAGCGCCTGAGCTGATCGCCGGGCCTCCGGGCCCACCTCATCGCTCGCACGGGCCGTCGACCTCGGTCGGCGGCCCGTCCCGCGTCCAGGATCAGGACGCTGCGCCCCGGGTAATGGACGAGCGCATGTCCTCCTCCACCACCCACGACGGCGACGAGGCACGGTCGGATCCCGCCGACTTCGACACCGTCCCGCCGCTCGACAGCGGCCCGGGTCGGGTCGAGCGGTCGATGCGAGCTGTCGTGCTCCTGGGGATGTTGGTGGTGGCGATCCTGGCGGTGACGAACCGGCTGGGCCTGCGCACCGACGTGGTGTCGGCCGACGGCGGCGGGATGCGGCTGGAGGTCGAGTACCCGGCCGTGACCCGGCCCGGCGTCCCGTCAGCCCTCAGCATCGAGGTGACCTCGCTCGACGGTGAAGAGCTGCCGGCCGAGGTGATCGTCAGGATCACCTCCGAGTACCTGTCCCTGTTCGACCAGGCGCAGCCGTCACCCCAACCGTCCCAGGCGACCGCGACCTCGGAGGACACCGAGTGGACCTTCGACGTCGCTCCCGGGGCCCGGACGATGACCGCGACGATCGAAGCGCGGCTGCACCCGAGCCTCCAGCGCAGTCGCAGCGCGCGCATCGCGGTCATCGACGGGGGGACAGAGGCCGTCGCCGTCGAGCTCGACACCACCGTCGTCCCATGAGCCTCCCGTCCGGTCACTCAGCCACGATCTGGACGGGACGACCACCCGGAGGGCAGCCATGGAGCTCGTGATCCGCGCCACCATCATCTACTGGTTCCTGTGGCTGGTCGTGCGGGGGACCGGCAAGCGTTCCCTCGCCGAGATGAGCCCGCTCGACCTGCTGATCATCGTGATCATCGGCGACATGGTCGAGAAGGCGACGACCGCCGACGACATGTCGATCACCGGCGCCGTGATCGTCGTCTCGGTGCTGCTGCTCTGGGCGTTCGTCGCCGACTGGGTGGGCCTGCTCTCGAGGCGGGCCGACAAGGTGCTGGTCGGCGAGCCGGTGATCATGATCCACGACGGCCGCGTCCTCGAGGACCGGGCCCGCAAGGAGCGCCTGACCGCCGACGAGGTCCGCGCTGCCGCCCGCGAGCAGGGCATCGCCAACATGTCGTCCATCCGCTTCGGCGTCATGGAGCCTGACGGGAAGTTCAGCTTCATCACCACCGACGCCGAGCCGGCGACGGCGGACACGCCCGCGTCGCCAGGTGAGCGGTCCGGGCAGATCGACTCCGCCCAGGAGTCGACCGAGCCCTGACCTTCGTTCGCCCGCCGCTACCAGCCGCGCAGGTCCACCGCCCAGGTGTCGACCACGTCGTCGCCGTCGACCACCACGATCTGCTCGTGCAGCGCGACGGTGGGATCGACGTGCGCCGGCAGCATCGACACGCGGCTCCCGACGGCGGGGAGGCCCGGACCGCCTTCCCGCGGGAGGAACGTGGTGTGCTCGTCGGAGCAGAAGAACACGTCGTAGCCGGAGATCGACGGGTCGCCGTGGTCCATGCCGAACGCCTTGAGGCCGGCATCGGCGACCGCCCAGCCCTTCGGTGAGACCGACAGGACCGTCGCCTCGACGCGCAGCGCCTGGCGGAAGGGCAGGTCCAGCTCGGCGTAGTGGGTGTCCATCAGCAGGTAGGAGCCGGCCTGCACCTCCACGTCGGCGCCGTGCAGGTCGTACGTGCCGGTCCCGCCGACCGAGACCACGTCGCCCCCGACCTCCTCGCGCACCGCACGGAGCAGGTCGGTGGCCTCCGCGACGACGGCGGACCGGGCGGCACGGTCGGGGTTGCCGACGACGTGGCCCTCGTAGCCCATCACGCCCCGCACCTCCACGCCGCGACGGCGCGCCAGCTCGGCCAGCGCGCCGGCCTCCTCCGGGAGGCACCCGCAGCGCGGCATCCCGACGTCGACGTCGATCAGGACCTCCGCCCCGGCAGCGGCGGCGACCTCGACCGTCTCGGGCGAGTCGACCGCCACCGTGACCCGGGCATCACCCCTGGTCACGAGGGCACGCAGGCGCTCTGCGTCGAGGGTCTGGTTCGCGAGGAGGAGGTCGTCACCCAGGCCGGCGTCGGCCATCCCCTCCACTTCCCGCAGGGTGGCGCAGCAGAAGGTCCGGTGGCCACCCCGCTCGGCCACGTGCCGGGCGAGCGACGTGGACTTGAACGCCTTCACGTGCGGGCGGAGCTGCGCCCCGGGGCGCGCTGAGGCCATCGCGTCGATGTTCGCTTCGAGCACAGCGAGCTCGACGACCAGCGCCGGTGTCCGGAGGTCCCCCACCTTCACGGCGGGGACCGTAGTGGCGTCAGACAGCGACGATCGCAGGGCCGGGGATCTCGGCGCGCTGCTCGACGATGCGGTTGTTCTCGTCGACGAAGATCGCGGTGGGCTCGTGGACCCGGGCCTCGGCGTCGTCCATGTCGCCGAACGTGGCGATGATGACGAGGTCACCCACGTTCGCGTGGTGTGCGGCAGCGCCGTTCACGCAGATCACGCCCGACCCGCGCTCGCCCTCGATGGCATAGGTGGCCAGGCGGCTGCCGTTCGTCACGTTCCAGACCTGGACCTCCTCGTAGGGGAGGATGCCAGCGGCGTCGAGCAGGTCCCGGTCGATGGTCATCGAGCCCTCGTAGTGGAGGTCGGCCTGGGTGACCGTGGCCCGGTGGATCTTCGAGAGGAACATTCGGCGGCGCATGGAGCACCTCCCCATTCGGTCTGGCCGGTTCTCACCGGGTCGGTCGCGCCCCCGCGGGGTGCGCGCTGCAGTTACAACGCTACCGGGCGTGGCGAATTCCGGAAAAGCTCACCCGGTCCAGCTCCGGCTCAGCTTCACTCGCTGGCGC
>JBIQID010000016.1:10015-22504 GCA_044508215.1 Actinomycetota bacterium
GCGCGGCGTCTCAGGTGCCGTACACGGGTGTGGGCTGGGCGGCCTCGCGGAGCAGGTCGGTGACCACCGCGCCGACCTCGGCCGGGTCCCACCGTGCGCCCTTGTCGACGCGGGGCCCGTGCCGGAACCCCTCGGCGACGCCGATGATGCCGCCCTCCACCTCGAAGACCCGTCCCGTCACGTCGCGGGACCCGGCCGAACCCAGCCACGCAACGAGCGGCGACACGTTCTCGGGATCCATGGCGTCGAAGGAGCCCTCAGGGGCCTCCGCCATCATGTCCTTGAACACCTCTTCGGTCATCCGGGTGCGGGCCGCCGGTGCGATGGCGTTGGCGGTCACGCCGATCCGCCCGAGCTCGGCCGCCTGGACGAGCGTGAGGCTGGCGATCGCACCCTTCGCAGCCGAGTACGCCGCCTGCGCGATCGACCCCATCAGGCCTGCACCGGACGAGGTGTTGATGATGCGGCCGTCGACCGCCTCCCCCGCCTTCGACCGGCCCCGCCACCAGGCGGCTGCGTGGCGGGCGGGCGCGGCATGGCCGAGGACGTGCACCCGCAGCACCGCCTCCCACTCCGACTGCTCCGAGTTCACGAACATGCGGTCACGCACGATGCCGGCGTTGTTCACGACCACGTCGAGGCCGCCGAACGTGTCGACCGCCAGCTGCACCATCTCGGCCGCCGCATCCCAGTCGGCCACGTCGTGCTGCGACGTCACCGCCTCCCCGCCGAGCGCCACGATCTCGTCCACGACTCCCTGCGCCGGGGTGGCGCTGGGATCGGTGCCGTCCTGCGCGACGCCGAGGTCGTTCACGACCACCTTGGCGCCCTGGCGCGCGAACTCGAGCGCATGGGCCCGGCCGATCCCCCGGCCCGCGCCCGTCACGATCACGACACGTCCCTCACAGATCCCTGCCATGGCGGCAATGTTGTCGCAGGATCTGACGCGGCGTCACATCCCGGGCGCTCCGCTGCTACCGTCCCGCGCCGTGCGCTTCGGGGTCACCATGTTCGCCACGGACCTGACGATGGACCCCGTGGAGCTCGCGGTCGAAGCCGAGGCCCGGGGGTTCCACTCGCTCTGGCTGCCCGAGCACACGCACATCCCCACCTCCCGCGTCACGCCACCGCCCACCGGGCACGCCGACCTGCCCGATGAGTACAAGCGGAGCACCGACCCGCTGATCGTGCTCGCGGCTGCGTCGGCACGCACCTCGTCGATCACACTCGGGACCGGGGTCATGCTCCCCGCACAGCGCGAGCCGATCGTCACCGCCAAGGCGATCGCCACGCTCCAGCGCCTCGCCGGCGGCCGGTTCCGGATGGGGGTCGGGTTCGGTTGGAACGAGGACGAGATGGCGAACCACGGCATCGCCATGGGCGAGCGGCGTGACATCGCCCGCGAGCACGTGCTCGCCATGAAGGAGCTGTGGGCGAACGACGTCGCGAGCTTCGAAGGGAAGCACGTCCGCTACGAGCCGTCGTGGAGCTGGCCCAAGCCCGAGCACCCCGTGCCCATCCTCATCGGCGGAGGAGCCGGCCCGAAGATGTTCTCGCACATCGCCGAGTACGCGGACGGGTGGATCCCGATCGGCGGCGCAGGGCTGAAGGACGCGATCCCGCGCCTGCGGGACGCGATGGAGGCGGCCGGACGCGACCCGGCAGCGCTGCAGATCGTCCCGTTCGGCTCGCTGCCCGACCACGACAAGCTCGACCACTTCGAGTCGATCGGTGTGACGGAGTGCGTGTTCCGCCTCCCCGGCTCCGATCGTGACGCGGTGCTGGCCGAGCTCGACCGCCAGCACGGGCTGATCACGGAGCGGCAGGACCGGGCCTGATCGCCGCGGTGGCGCGGTAGTCGTCGCGGAACCACACGAGCGCTGCGGCGACCAGCATCCCCAGGCCGACGCCGAGGGCCCCTGCGACGCACGCCCGTCCGAGCCACGCCGGCAGAGCGGTGGGGAGCTGCGACCTGACGAGCCAGCTCCAGCCGGACACGCCGAGCAGCACCGCCAGCCCGACGCACGCCCCTGCCGACAGCAGCACCGACTCCTGGGGGGCAGCCCGGAACCGCACGACCGCTGCCACGAGCAGCAGCCACGCCAGCGCGGGCAACGTGAAGCCCTCGACCTTCGAGAGCGCCGAGCCGGCCGAGCCCCACCACGACCCCAGCCCCACGAGGAGGCTCGCGGTGACCGCCAGCCCACCTCCGGCCACCACGGCGGCCCCGTAGCGGCCGGTGGCGGCGAGCGCCCCCACGAGCGCTGCCACGAAGACCACGACGAGGACGGACGGCCACACGGGTGGAGGGGGCACCCAGGTCACGTCACCCAGCACGACCATCGGCGTGTCGCCCCACCGGGCGTCGATCCGCCACTCGGGGACCAGCTCGACCTCCTCCGAGCGGGAAGGCTCGTCCTCGGCCCAGTGCGCCCGGTCGTCGTGCCAGGCGTACGCCCGGGCCGACGAGACCTCCTCCCATTCGGGATCGCCGCCTTCGAGGACCTCCTGCGGAACGGGTGCGCCGCGGTCCGGGTTCGCGATGCGGAACGCCGTCACCGACCGGGTGTTCTCGTGGACCCCATCGGGACCCACCCGGAGGAACGGCTCCCCCGCCTCACCCAGGACCACGAGCGCGGTGTCGGTGTCGTTGCGGACCTCGATGCGGGCGCCGGCGTCGACCATCCGCCATTCGACGCCGTCGACCACCGGGTCCACCGAGGTCACCCGCGAGCGCAGGTTGGTGGCCGGCGCATCGGCATCACCCTCGCCATGTGCTGCTGCCGGCGGCGCCAGCGCGAGCCACAGCGCAGCGATGGCGACGACGACGAGCGGGAGCCTTCGCACCAGCCCATCGTCGCCGTCCCTCGGGCGCATGCGCCAACCGGTGGTGCGGGCGAGGAGTGCCGCCGGAGGGGACGGTTCGGTCAGCCGTCAGGCCGGTGCCGGCGGGGTGAGCCGGAACGCCCAGTACGTCTCGACCGCACCGTCCTTCTCCAGCTCGGCGCTGTCGAGCTCCTCGCACCGGAGGCCCGAGCCGTCGACCAGCTCGTGGAAGTACGCGATGTCGCCCGTGGTCCCGAAGAAGACCAGCACCCGTCCGGTCGGCTCCAAGTGGCCGGCGACGCCCTCGAAGAACGTCCGGAGCGTGGCATAGCCGTCGTCGGCGAACGCCCGCTCGAGCATGTCGGCGGGCGGGAACCAGCGGAACGGCGGGTCGAACACGATCAGGTCGAACCTGCCGTCGATCCCCTCGAAGAGGTCGCCCTCCCTGCACTCCACGAGGTCGGCGACCCCGTTCGATGCAGCGTTGCGCTGCGCTGCTCGGACCGCCGCCGGGTTCACGTCGATCGCGAGCACCCGTGCGCCACGCCGTGCGGCGAGGATCGCGTTCACACCACAGCCGGTCCCCACGTCGAGCACGCGTTCACCCGGGAGGGCCTCTGCGCACACGGCCCGCCCGAGGAGCTGCGACATCGGTTGCGGCGGGAAGACGCCTTCGGGGACGTGCAGCTGCTCTCCGAGGTACTCGACGTCGTGGGCACCCACGGAGTGGAGCGCAACGGACGCCTCCTCGTGCCAACGTCGGAGGCGCGCCGCCCGGGTGGCACCCATCCGAGGCACGAACTCGCCCATCGGCCGATGGTACGGGCCTCAGTCGTCGGGCTGCTTCCGTGCCCGGCTGGGCTGCACCCGCCGTGGCTCGCGCTCGGCCTTCGGGAAGTTCGGCGGCCACGGTGCGTCGCCCAGGCCCTCGCGCTCGTCGCGCTCGGCGAGGTCGAGCAGCGGCTCGAGGGAGTACGCCGTGTCGTCGATGGCGGCGTCCGGGTCGACGCCCGACGCGAACCGCTCGGCCACCGTGGCGATCGTGAAGTCCGGGATCTCGGCGTCGGGCACCTCGTCCCACTCGAGCGGTGCCGACACGTAGGCGTGCGGCGACGGCCGCACCGAGTAGGCGGACGCCACGGTGCGGTCACGGGCGTTCTGGTTGTAGTCCAGGAACACCGCGTCCCCCCGCTCCTCCTTCCACCACTTCGAGGTCGCAGTGCCGGGCAACCGGCGCTCCACCTCCCGTGCGAGGGCGAGCGCAGCGCGGCGGACCTCGGTGAACCCCCACCGTGTGTGGATCCGCACGTTCACGTGGATGCCTCGGGAGCCGGACGTCTTCGGGAACCCGACCATGCCGTGCTCGTCGAGCACCTCACGCACCTCGAGCGCGACGCGCCGGACGTCCTCGAAGGGCACGCCCGGCTGGGGGTCGAGGTCGATGCGGAGCTCGTCGGGGTGCTCGAGGTCCCACTTCCGGATCGCCCACGGGTTGAGGTCGATGCACCCCAGGTTCACGGCCCACACGATGTGCGCGACGTCCACGGGGCACAGCTCCTCGGCCGTGCGTCCGCTCGGGAACGCCACCACCGCCGTCTGCAGCCAGTCGGGCCGGTTGGCGGGGACCCGCTTCTGGAAGAAGTGGTCGCCCTCGGCGCCGTCGGGGAAGCGCTTCATCACCGTGGGACGGCTCCGCACGCCACGGAGGGCACCGGCTCCCACGTCGATGTAGTAGCGGACGAGGTCCAGCTTCGTGAGGCCGCCAGCGGAGAAGAAGACCTTGCTCGGGTTGGAGACACGGACGGTCCGGTCACCGACCTCGACCTCGATCGCCTCCTTGGCCACCGCCTACGCCGTCCGTGCGAGGAGCAGGCCGACCAGCTGCCGCGACGTCAGCAGCCGCTCGAACGCATGAGCGGGCCGGGGCGGCCCGATGAGGAACCCCTGGGCGCCGTGGCACCCGAGGCGTCGCTGCGCGTCGAGCTGCTCGGCCGTCTCGATGCCCTCGGCGATCACGCGGAAGCCGAACGTCTGCGACAGCTGCACCACCGCCGCGACGATCGCGTGGTCGTAGGGGTCGTGGCAGATCCCGTTCACGAAGCTGCGGTCGATCTTCACCACGTCGACAGGGAACCGCCGGAGGTGGTTCAGCGACGAGTAGGCCGTGCCGAAGTCGTCGAGGGCCAGCCCCACACCCCGGTCGCACAGCTCGGTGATGATCGACACCTGGCGGGCGTCGGCCTCCAGCAGCGTGTGCTCGGTCAGCTCGAGCGTGAGGCGCTGCGGAGCCACCCCGTACCGGTCGAGCGCGTCGGTCACGAGGTCGGCGAACCCGTCGTCGAGCTGCGATGCGGACACGTTGAGGGCCACCCGGAACGGGGTGCCCAACCGTGACCACCGCGCAGCGGTGCGCACCGTCTCGTCGACCACCCAGGCGCCGATGGGGCGGGCGAGGCCGGTCTCCTCGGCGACGTCGAGGAACGCGCCCGGCGACAGGAGGTGCCCGTCGGGGTGGTGCAGCCGCAGCAGCGCTTCGGCGGAGAGGGGATCGTCGTCGAAGTTCGGGTGCACCGGCTGGAAGTAGAGCTCGAACCAGCCTTCGGCCAGCGCGTCGCGCAGCAGGTGCTCGGTCTGGAAGCGACGGCGCGCCACGTCGCTGAGCTCGTGCCCGAACCACTCGACGCGCCCCGATCCGGATCGCTTGGCGCGACGCCGGGCCGCATCTGCCTGGCGGAGCACGAGGTCGCCGTCGGCGACGCCCTCGGGCGCCGTCACCACGCCGATGCTGACCGATGGCACGACGCGCTCATCGGTGGGGGCGCGCCAAGGGAGCGCCACGACCTCGCTGACCCGCGTGGCCAGGTCCATGACCTGGTCGGGGTCGACGAGGTCGACGAGCACCACCACGAACTCGTCGCCGCCCCAGCGGCCCACGAGGTCGTCCGCCCGGATGACCCGGCGGATCCGCCGTGCGATCTCCTCGAGCAGTGCGTCGCCGACGGTGTGCCCCAGCGACTCGTTCACCCGGCCGAAGCGGTCGACGTCGATCGACAGGATCGAGACGACCGTGCCGTGCTCGGCCATCTCGGCGAGCACCGAACGGAGCCGTGACCGGTTCATGAGCCCGGTGAGCTCGTCCAGCTCGGATCGCTGCGTGAGGTCGCGGAGGTCGATCAGCGCCTGCTCCAGCTCGCGGGTGCGGGCGTCGACCAGCTCCTCGAGCGACGACACACGGTCACCCAGCTCCTCTTCGACGAGGTGTTCCGGCAGCTCCACGTGGTCCGGGACGATCGGTACGAGCTCCGCCGACCTGGGGCGCGGCTGGAGGTCCTCGGGGGGCGCCTCGAGGCCGCTCGGGAGGCTCAGGGGACCGATGGCGGCACTGCCGGCGAACGGGCTCACGACGGACCGTTCCTCACCCTCGGAGAACGCCTCGACCGGCGGCACCTCCGTGCCGGCGAGCGGCTCGTCGACGGCCTCCCGGCGGTCCGCTGCGCGGGCGGTCCGCACGAGGAAGCCGGCCTCCAATCGGCGGCACTCCACCAGGTGGTCGTACGCGTCGGCGAGGCGGCCGTCCTCGCGGTCCAGCTCGGCGAGCAGCTCGTGCGCCCGAGCCATGCGCCGTTCACCGCCCAGCGGGTTCACGAGGCACTCGGTGAGCGCCTCCCGCCCGGCCGTGCGGAGGCCCGCAGCCAGGCGGGCCTCGCCGAGGCCGCCCAGGACCTCGCAGCGCAGCTCCGGAGGGCTCGCGACGGGGAGGGAGCGCACCAGCGTCTCGTACCCGTCGAGCGCCTCGTCCACGTCGCCCGCCGCCAGGTGCACCATCGCCCCCACCCACCGGCACACGATCGGCGGTGACGGAGCCCGATCGCACAGCACCTCGCTCCGCCGAGCGTAGATGCTCGCGACCTCCACATCACCGGATGAGAGGTGCAGTGCCGCCAGCACGGCGGTGAGCGACGCCTCACGCGCCGCACGCTCCGGTCCGCTCCGGGCGGCCGGCAGCAGCGCCTCGATCGCACGGGAGACCGCGGGGCCGGCGATGACGCTGTTCACCCCGATCGTGAGCGAGAGCGCAGCCCCGTCGAAGCGGTGGTCGGACCCTCCGCTGACCACCTCGGCCAGGAGCGAGACCAAGGTGAGGAGCCCGTCATCGACCCGTCCGGCGCTGATGTCGAGCCACGCCACCCGGCGGGAGACCGCGCTGAGGCGCTCCCACGAGTCGTCGATCGGGAGCAGCCCGAGCAGCCGGCGCTGGAGGAGGCGCGCCTCGCGCTCTCCGTCGGGATCGCCGAGCCTGCGACGTGCACTGGCGAGCCCCGACGCCAGCTCCACAGCCACCGGGAGGTGGGATCCGGACGGCGGGTCACGCACCAGCTCGCTCGCCGCGGCGAACACCTCGTCGGCCCGCTCGGGGGCGTCCGCGAGGAGGGCTCTGCCGTAGCGAAGGCTCAGCTCGAGGAAGTCGTCGATCCCTCGGAGGGGGTCACGCTGTGCCCTGTGGTAGCGGGTCTCGAGGTCGCGGAGGGAGTCAGGTTCCCGCACCGCCCCACCTCGAAGAACCGACACGTCGCACGACGGGAGCGTATCGACGCGCCTTCCGCCGGCCGGGGATGGTCGGCGCTCCGGATCAGGCCGAAGGAGGCATCCAGTGCCCTGCGTTCACCGGCAGCGCGGCGCCGGTGACGCACTTCGCGAGCGGCGATGCGAAGAACACGACGGCACCCGCGATCTCCGACGAGTGCGGCAGGTAGCCGAGTGCGGTCTCGGCCGCCCGCTCCGCGTAGACGTCCTCCCAGGTCACGCCTTCGCCCCGCTCGGCCGCCTGCATCTCGAAGTAGATCTTCACGTTGTCGCCCCAGATGTAGCCGGGGTGCACCGCGTTGACCCTGATGTTGTCGGCGCCCAGCTCGAGCGCCAGCGTCTTGGTCACGGCGGCCAGAGCGGCCTTCGACGCGGCGTACGAGCCGTGGCCCGCCTCGAGGTGGTGCACCGACATCGTGTTCACCATCACGACCCTCGCGTCGCCCCGGTCTCGCCCGGCGGCCCGGAGCGCCGGCAGCATGGCCTGGGTCATCCGGAGGGTGCCGAAGTAGTTGACGTCCAGCGGGCGCTGCCACTTGGACAGGTCGGCATCGGCGAACGGCTCGATGCGCCCTGCGTGGAAGGCACTGTTCACCAGCACGTCGACCGAGCCACCGAAGTGCTCGTCCACGGCTGCCGCCACACGGCTGCAGTCCTCGGCCTTCGTCACGTCGGCCTGGACGGAGATCGCCCGGCGCCCCAGGTCCTCGACCTCGCGGGCGACCGCCGGCATGTGGCGATCGCTGCGTCCCACCAGCAGGAGGTCGGCACCTTCGCGCGCCAGGGCGAGCGTGATGTCGCGCCCCATGCCCGGGCCGATCCCGGTGACCACCGCGGTGCGTCCGTCCAACATGGCCGTCATCCCCACTCCTCCCTGGCCCGACGAGCCGGCAGCCGCTGCGGGCTCAGCCCTTCGGGACGTCCTTCCATGCGATCTCCGCGTCCGCCCTCGGCTCGCGGGGCAGGCCGAGCGACTGCTCGGCGAGGTTGTTGCGGTGGACCTCCTCGGTGCCGCCACCGATCCGTGAGGCGAACTGGTTCAGGCACTGGTACTGCCAGAAGCCGCCGCCCTCGGCGTCGTCCCACAACATCCCCTCCGCACCGAGGAGGTCGACCGCCAGCGTCACGCGGTGGGCGAGCGAGCGGGTGAAGAGGTTCTTGAGCAGCGAGCCGTGCACCGCCACCTCGCGGCGCCCGGTCATGACCGCTGTCTGCATCCGCATCTGCAGGAAGCGCAGGAGCTGCTCGTTCGTCCAGACCCGGGCCAGCTCCTGGCGCACCTGCGGATCGGCGGTCCGGCCCATCCGCTCGGCGGTGGACCGCACGGCGACGAACGTGGTCGCCTGCCCGGCCCCCGAGATCATCGAGCTCTCGTTCCGGAGGGTGGTGCGCGCCACGTTCCAACCGCCGTGGACCTCACCCACCACGTGGCCGAGGGGGATGCGGACCTCGTCGAGGAACACCTCGTTGAAGTGGGCGACGCCCTGGGCCTGCACGAGCGGGCGGACCTCGATGCCGGGGCTCGACATCTCCACGATGAAGAACGTGATGCCCTCGTGCTTGGGGACGTCCGGGTCGGTCCGGGCCAACAGGATGCCGAAGTCCGCGTGCTGCGCCTGGCTCGTCCAGACCTTCTGGCCGGTCACCACGAACTCGTCGCCGTCGCGCACCGCCCGGCAACCGAGCGCAGCGAGGTCGCTGCCCGCGCCCGGTTCGCTGAAGAGCTGGCACCAGATGTCGTCCCCGCGCAGGAGGCCCTTCAGGAAGCGGTCCTGCTGCTCGGGCGTGCCGTGCTGCATGAGCGTGGGTCCCACGAGGGCCTGCGCCGCAGTGAGGAAGCCGCTCGTGGCGTCGTACCGGGCGAGCTCCTGGTTGAAGATGACCTGCTGCGCCGGGCTCCCCCCGCGCCCACCGAAGCGCTCCGGCCAGGTGATGCCCGCCCAGCCGTTGTCGTAGAGGGTCCGCTGCCACTCCTGGCACCGCCGGCGGAAGTCGGCCGCCACCGCTGGGTCGGTCGAGGCGCCGTTGCGGGACCAGTCGCTCTCGTCACCCCGCTTCAGCACCGCGTGGGCGTCGAGGAAGGTCCGCACCTCGGCACGGAACGCCGCGTGCTGCGGGGAGTCGGCCATGTCCACGGGGGGCGATCCTAGAACACGTTCCAGTTTTCACCTGCTGCTCGGATGGGCGCGGCGGTCCGTCAGGTCGCAGACTCTCGGGATGGCCACCCACGAGCGAGAGATCACCGAGCCGGTCCGCCTGTGCCTCCCCGACGGTCGGACCCTCGACCCTGCCGCGCGGGGCTGGTCCCGACTGCCGCTGCACGACGCCAACCTGCACGGGGGCTGGGGCCGCACGAAGCGGTGGGACTACTGGGCGGTCCTCGCGGGCGACCTGGTCATCGCGGTGACCTACGCGGACGTCGACTACCTCGGCATGGCCACGGTGTGGTGGTACGACATGGCCACCGGGGAGAGCGGCGGGGTGGACGCGAACGTCCCGTTCGCACGCGGGTTGGAGCTCCCGGACCGCTACGGGACGGCACCGCTCCGCTACTCCGACCGCCGCATCGAGGTCGAGATCGCCGACACCGACGCCGGCACCACGATCGACGCCACGTGGAAGGAGGCGGACGGGCGCGCCGCCCACCTCTGGGCGGAGATCGACCTGCCACCGGGCCACGAGGCGCTGCACGTGGTGATCCCGTGGAGCGACCGGACGTTCCAGTACACGGCCAAGCACCAGGCCCGTCCGGCACGTGGCTCGCTCACCCTCGGGCCCACCGTGCGCCGGTTCGGCGACGACGGCGATGCCTGGGGCGTCCTGGACGTCGGGCGTGGCCGCTGGCCGTACCGGACGAACTGGAACTGGGGCAGCGGCGCGGGCCGGGCCGAGGACGGAGCCGTCGTCGGGATCCAGATCGGCGCCAAGTGGACCGAGGGCACCGGCCACACCGAGAACGGCGTGGTCGTCGACGGCCGGCTCGAGAAGATCGGCGCCGAGCTCGTGTGGGACTACAGCTGGTCGGACCCGATGCGCCCGTGGAGGGTCCGGCATCCCGACGGTTCGCTCGACATCCAGCTCCAGCCGCGCCACGACCGCCACACGAAGGTGGCGGCCGTGGTCATGGGGATGGAGGTCCACCAGGTGTTCGGTCGGTGGTCCGGGCACGTCACCGGCCCGGACGGCCGGGTCCACCAGCTGGCGGGGGTCCAGGGCTTCGCGGAGGAGTGCCGGGCCCGCTGGTGAGCGGGCCTGGCTCCTCCGCCGCGCCCCGGCGAGACGTCACTCGACGATCGCGCTCCGCGAGCTCATCCGGTGGGCGATCGGCATCGCCGCACAGATGAAGGCGATGATCGAGAAGACGATCATGAACCAGCCCGTCGACGTGTCGACCCCGAGGTCGGCACGCAGCTCGGAACCGGCGGCGAGGCACAGGATCCCGCCCACCGCGAGCAGCACTGCGGGCAGCGCGGCGAGCGTCTGCTCACGGCTGGCCCCGGCGAGCAGCAGCAGCAGGCCGCACACCACCGATGCGATGCCGGCGAACGCGCTGTGCGTCGCGCCGAGCAGCTCGGTGGTCGGTTCCTGGAGGGAGCTGTCGAGACCGGTGCGAACCAGGACGATCGCTCCGATGATCGTCAGCACGGCCCCAGCGATGATCGCCAGGATGCGCCCTGGGGCGATCTCACGGGCTGACGCGTAGCTCTCCTCGTGGGCGAGCACACGGCCCTGCTCGTCGACCGGCACCGGATCACGACCGGCGACGACTCGTCTGCGTTCATGGATGGTCGGCACGTTGCACCTCCGTTCAGTGGATGGCCGGAGGTACCCACGGAGGGCGCTGAGGAAACGATCGACGCACGAACGAAACGCGATCGCGCGATCAGGAGCTCTCCCCGCCGACACCCACGCTACCTGTCGAGGGGGGTCTTGCCGCAAGGACCACATGCGTGCTGACAATTCGCGCTCCGAGCGGGCCGACCGGCCCGGTCTCGATCCCGGAGGCGATGTGGCAGAGCATGCGGTGACCCGCAGACGACAGGACGAGGTGGTCTCCCTCGCCGACCCAGGGGCCGGCGTGGACCTGGTCGGCGGCAAGGGCGCACGGCTGGCGGAGCTGGCGGCGATCGACGGGGTGCGGGTGCCGGATGGGTTCTGCGTGACCACGGCAGCGTTCGAGCGGGTGGTGGCCGGCGCGCCGGGCTACGAGGACCTGGTCTGCCGCCTCCAGGCGGTGGACGGCGACGACGAACGGTTGCTCGCCGCCGCGGCCGAGCTGCGCGACCTCGTCGAGTCGATCCCGTTCCCCGACGACCTCGCCGGTGACGTCGCGGTGCGGCTCGAGCGCCTCGGTGGCGACGTGCCGTTCGCAGTCCGGTCGAGCGCGACCACGGAGGACGCTGCGACCGCCTCGTTCGCCGGGCAGCACGATTCCCACCTCGACGTCGTCGGCACCGACGAGGTGCTGCGACGCGTCGCGTCGTGCTGGGCGTCGCTCCACACCGACCGTGCGGTGGCCTACCGGCTGCGCAGCGGGGTGGAGCACCGGTCGGCCCGCATGGCGGTCGTGGTGCAGCGGATGGTGCCCGCCGACGCGGCAGGTGTGCTCTTCACCGCCGACCCCGTGACGGGCCACCGGAGCACCGCTGCGATCGAGGCGGTCCCGGGGCTGGGCGAGGCGCTCGTCGCAGGGACGGTCGAACCGGACCGGCTCACCGTCCGCGGCTCGGCCGTCGTCGAGAGCGCGGTCGGTGCCGGCCGATCCACGCCGGTGCTCACGGACCTCCAGGCAGTCGCCCTGGAGGACCTCGGGCGGCGGATCGAAGCGCACCTCGGCGCGCCGCAGGACATCGAGTGGTGCCTCGCCCCCGACGGCTTCCACGTGGTGCAGAGCCGACCGATCACGACCCTCTTCCCGCTACCGGAGGTCCCGGGCGACGACCTCGCGGTCTACGTGTCGGTGGGCCACCAGCAGATGATGACCGACGCCATCCGGCCGCTCGGCCGGTCCGTCTGGAAGCTCACGGCCGGACGCCCGATGTACGAGGCCGGCAGCCGGCTCTTCGTCGACGTCGCCGC
>JBIQID010000016.1:22604-35899 GCA_044508215.1 Actinomycetota bacterium
CCCGCGGTGGTCGGCGAACTGATCGCCCTCGGCGAGGAGTCGGTCGCTCGGGCGGAGCAGCTGGTTCGCGAAGGCGTCGACCGGGACGCGTTCGACGTGGCCCTCGAGGTCCTCGCGTCGCTGAAGGCGACGTTGTTCGACGCTCGTTCGCTCCCCGCCATCTCCGCCGGCATCGACGCGTCGTGGTGGCTCGACGACCACCTGTCCGACTGGCTGGGCGAGAGGGGGGCCACCGACGTCCTCACCCGCTCGGCTCCGGGGAACCCCACCTCGGAGATGGGACTGGCACTGCTCGACGTCGCCGACGTCGTCCGTCGCCACCCGGAGGTCGTCGCACACCTCCGCGACGACCCCGGTGACGACCTCCTCGCCGACCTGCCGGGACTGCCCGGGGGATCGGAGTGCGCCGACGCGATCCGCGGGTTCCTCGACCGCTACGGCGCGCGCTGCACCGGGGAGATCGACGTGACGCGCCCCCGGTGGGCGGAGCAGCCGACAGCGCTCGTCCCGGCGATCCTGGCGGACGTCGACGGTTTCGAGGCAGGGGCAGCCCGACGCCTCGCCGAGGAGGGCGAGCGCTCCGCCAGGGAGAAGGAGGCGGAGGTGCTCGAACGGCTCCGCTCCCTTCCCGACGGCGAGCACAAGGCCGCCGAGGTGAAGGCGAAGATCGACCAGATGCGCGCCTTCATCGGCTACCGCGAGCACCCCAAGTTCGTGATGGTCCGGCACTACCACCTCGTCCGGCAGGTGCTGCTCGAGGAGGTGCGCCGGCTGGTCGAGGCCGGGGTGCTCGGCGAGGTGGACGACGCGTGGTTCCTGACCTTCGACGAGCTCCGCGAGGTGGCCCGGTCGCAGCAGGCCGACCCACGGCTGATCGAGCGGCGGCGGAGGGGGCACGCCGCCCACGAACTGCTCTCCCCTCCCCGGGTGATGACGTCCGAGGGCGAGGTGTTCACCGGCGAGCATCGCAGCGAGGAGGCGCCGGCCGGGGCGCTGGTCGGCCTCGCGGTCTCCGCCGGCGTCGTCGAGGGACGGGCGCGGATCGTCACGGACCTCGCTGATGCCGCGGTCGAGCCGGGTGATGTCCTCGTGACCGTCCACACCGATCCCAGCTGGTCACCGCTCTTCGTGGCGATCAGCGGTCTGGTGACCGAGGTGGGCGGTCGGATGACCCACGGCGCGGTCGTGGCCCGCGAGTACGGCCTGCCCGCGGTCGTGGGCGTCGTGGACGCCACCCGCCGCATCCGCGACGGCCAGCGGGTCCGCGTCCACGGCGCCCTGGGCTGGGTGGAGCTGCTCGACTGAGACGCCGGCGCAGCAGCGCGCTGGTGGGCTCCGCCTAGAGGCGCTCGATGATCGTGACGTTGGCCTGGCCGCCGCCCTCGCACATCGTCTGGAGGCCGTAGCGGCCGCCGGTGCGCTCGAGCTCGTTGAGCAGCGTGGTCATCAGGCGCACGCCGGTGGCGCCGAGGGGGTGCCCCAGCGCGATCGCGCCGCCGTTGACGTTGACCTTCGACAGGTCGGCGTCCAGCTCCTTCTGCCACGCCAGGACCACGGAGGCGAACGCCTCGTTGATCTCGACCAGGTCGATCTCGTCGAGCGTCATGCCGGTCTTCTCGAGCGCGTAGCGGGTCGCCGGGATCGGTGCCGTCAGCATGTAGACGGGGTCGTCCCCGCGCACCGACATGTGGTGGATGCGAGCCCGCGGGGTCAGCCCGTGCTGCTTCACGGCGGCCTCCGACGCGATCAGCATCGCTGCCGACGCGTCCGAGATCTGCGAGGCGACTGCTGCGGTGATCCGGCCGCCCTCGCGGAGGGTCGACAGGGAGGCGATCTTCTCCGGGTTCGGCTCACGAGGGCCTTCGTCGTGCGCGAAGTCGCCCACCGTCACGATCTCGCGTTCGAAGCGGCCCTCCTCGCGGGCACGGATCGCCCGGGTGTGGCTCTCGATCGCGAAGGCCTCCATGTCCTCGCGGGAGATGTCCCACTTCTCGGCGATCATGTCGGCGCCGCGGAACTGGCTGACCTCCTGGTCGCCGTACCGCTTCACCCAACCCTCCGAGCCGCTGAACGGGTCGGTGAAGCCCATCGGCTCGGCCGCCGTCATCGCAGAGCTGATGGGGATCATCGACATGTTCTGGGTGCCGCAGGCCACGACGAGGTCCTGGGTCCCCGACATCACGCCCTGCGCAGCGAAGTGGACCGCCTGCTGCGAGGAGCCGCACTGGCGGTCGACCGTCGTGCCGGGCACGTGCTCGGGCAGGCCGGCAGCGAGCCACGCCGTCCGGGCGATGTCGCCGGCCTGGGGGCCGATCGTGTCGAGGCAGCCCATGACCACGTCCTCGACGGCGCCGGGGTCGATGCCGGTCCGATCCACCAGCTCGTTCAGGGTGATCGCTCCGAGGTCGGCGGGGTGGACCTGTGAGAGGGAGCCGTTCCGCTTCCCCACCGGGGTGCGGACGGCGTCGATGATGTAGGCCTCTGCCATGGGTGGCTCCTCGTTCGCTGCGTGCGGCTCACGGGCGCCCTGGGACCCCCGCGTCGAGTTCGAGGCTACGTGCAGAGGGACGCTTCCGCCCCATCCACCGAGGGCTCAGCGAGCGCTCGGCACGACCTGCTTCGAGCCGTTCGCCAGCCCGAGGCGGATGATCGCAGCGCCCAGCTGGTTCGCCGACACCGGGCGCCAGAAGTAGTAGCCCTGCGCGCCGGTGCAGCCCATGGTGCTCAGCGTCTGGGCCTCTCCGGCCTGTTCGACGCCCTCGGCCACGGTGTCGAGGTTCAGGGCCGTGGCCATGGCGACGATCGCGATCACCAGGTTGCGCTCGGAGGCGGGGGCCCGGTCGAGCCCGTCGACGAACGCCCGGTCGATCTTCACCCGGTCGAAGGGGAAGCGCCGGAGGTACGCGAGCGACGAGTAGCCGGTGCCGAAGTCGTCGATGGAGAGCCGCACGCCGGTCTCGCGGAGGTCGCGCAGCACGACCTCGAGCGTCTCCGGATCCTCCATGAGGACCGACTCGGTGACCTCCAGGTACAGCCGCCCGTCGGGCACGCCGCTCCGCTCGAGGAGCTCGGCCACCCGGCCCACGAGCCGGTCGTCGAGCAACTGCCGGGTGGAGACGTTCACCGCCATCGTCAGGTTCAGGCCGCCCGGGACGGTGCGGTGGAGGTGGGCGAGCTGCTCGAGCGCCTGCTCGAGGACCCAGTCGCCCAGCCCGACGATCATGCCGGTCTCCTCGGCGATCGGGATGAACTCGCCGGGCGAGACGGTGCCGAGCACCGGGTGGTGCCAGCGCACGAGCGCCTCGAAGCCGCTGATCTGCTCGGAGGGGAGAGCGACGATCGGCTGGTACACGACCTCCAGCTCGCCGCGGTCGATCGCGTGGCGGAGGTCGGTCTCCAGCTCGAGGCGGCGGCTCGCCTGGTCGCGCATCGCGGCGTCGAAGACGACCACGGCATCGCGTCCTGCCGCCTTCGCCTGGTACATCGCGGTGTCGGCGTCGCGCAGCATCTCCTCGCCGCTCAGCTCGCGATCCGTGCCGTCGGCGAACGCCACACCGATGCTGACCGAGGCCGGCAGCTCGACGCCGTCGATCTCGACCGGCGAGGAGAGGGCGTCGCGCACCTGGTCGGCGCAGATGACCGCGTGGGAGAGGTTCGTCATCCCCGAGAGCGACACCACGAACTCGTCGCCCCCGATGCGGGCCGTGAGCGAGGTCGGCACGGGCAGCGTCCGGAGGCGCTCGGCGACGGTGACGAGCAGCTCGTCGCCCATGCCGTGCCCGTAGGTGTCGTTCACGAGCTTGAACCGGTCGAGGTCCAAGAAGAGCACTGCGACGGGCTCGCCCGTGTCGCGCATGAGGGCGAGGCGCTCGTCGAGGTGCTCGATCGCGGACGGGCGGTTCGAGAGGCCGGTGAGCGAGTCGTGCGTGGCCTGGTAGCGGAGGACCGCCTCCGTCCGGGCCTGCGCGGAGACCGCCCGGATCACCCGCAGCATCGCCACGCAGGCGAGCGAGACCGAGATGACGGCGAAGATGCGTCGGTCGGTCACCGTGTTGAGCGGGCGGAGCGCAGCCACCGCCGTGGGGAGCACGAGCGCCAAGCCGACGAGCGGCAGGCGGAGCTTCGCGGACTTCGCCTCGCTGAGCGGGATGGGGTGCGCGAAGTCGTCGGCGCTCGGGTGCCAGATGAGCGGGATGCCCGCCGCGAACGCGAGGGCGTACGGCAGGTTCAGGAGGCCGAGCGGCGGGGAGATGAGGCGAGCGTCGGCGAGGGTGAAGGCGACGTCGCCCACGACGAGCGCCACCATCGCGGTGAAGAAGGCGAAGAACGCCGGCTTCGGCCGCCCGGCGCGGCGCTCGAACGCCAGCTGCGCCGTCAGCGCGGCGAGGGCGATGGAGAGCGGCTGGTACGCGGCGAGGGCGGCGGTGAACTGGGGCGGCAGGTGGTGCTGCTGCAGCGCCGGGGCAGAGATGAAGACCCACGCCAGGGACAGCGCTGCGAGCCCTGCCATCCCGGCATCGAGGAACGACTCGAAGGCACCCGGCAGGAGGCGACGGCGGGTCAGCAGGAGGCGGACCACCCCGAAGCCGAGCACGAAGTACCCGGTGATCGCCACGAGGTCGGGCACGATCGACCGCGAATCGTCCAGCACGCCGAAGGTCCCGTAGGCCTCCCGCAGGTAGGCGGCCGCGATGAACAGGAACAGCGCCGACCCGATCGCCGCCCACGCCGCCCTCGGGCGCCGCTTCCACTTGGTCACGGCCCAGAACGCCGACCCCGCGATGAACAGCATCCCGAGCGACATGATCGAGAAGATCGCCTCGGACTCCGGCCAGATCGTGGCGGCCACGACGACCGTCAGGAAGGCGCCCGTGAGCAGCCAAGCCCGACGCGCCCGTGGATCGAAGTGATGGGAGAAGATGTCAGCCATGTCCGTGGAAGGGGTGATGGGTGACACCACCGCCACGTACCTGATCGGCGCGTCAGCGCCCAGGCTGAGCTATTTCGTCAGAGCATCGTGACCGGGGGAACGGTCCGGTCAGCCTGGCTGCTGTGATCGATCCCTGAGGTCGATGATCGGCCCCACCGCGTCACGGAGCTCCTCGCTCCCCGACAGGCGTGGACCGCGGTGGGCAGCGTGGATGTCGAGCTCTGCCCAGACGTTCGCCTCGATGTACTGCGCGGCCTCCCGAGACCGGTCGATGAACCACGACCCGGCCTCGCCGCACTCCCAGATCTCGCCGACCTCGAGGCGCCCGTCGAACGGACGGTGCAGCTCGATCAGCTGCTCCCGCGCGGCCGGCTCCGTGACGCGCCACCACGCTGCGGCGCGGGCGCCTCGGAAGACCTCGAGCTCATCGACGCCCACGTCGATCACCATCGCTCGGGGGTCCACCTTGTGGAACCGTGCACCGAAGCCGCTCACGATCCGGAGCCACCGATCCACGAGCAGGCCGTCGGGACGGCGCGTGCCGGAGTACCGGTGGATGTCGAAGTCGCCGGTCAGGCGCTTGTACTGACCGAAGCCGGACGGCCGGAAGTCGCCGACGACGTGCTCGAGGCCGAGCGACTCGGCCCGCTCGAGCGCCCCGGCGACGAGCACCTGGGCGTAGCCGCGCGAGCGGACCTCGCGACTGACGCTGATCGACAGGAACGCCATCGTGCTGCCGTCTGCGGCGTAGGCCCCCTCCAGGCCGCCGTCGTCACCCGCGACGTCGTCCCACGTCGTGAGGTCCTCGGTGGAACCGCTCCACGCCACCCGGTTGGTGGACAGCATCGCCAGGGGCACGCCGTCCTCACGCCAGATCGTCAGCTGCCCCTCGGGGAAGACGGCGCGCTGCCGGCGGAGCTGGTCGGGATCGAAGCGCAGCCACGGGGCCCACGACGGGACCTCGAGCTCGCGGTGCAGTCGGAGCACCTCGTCGTGGAGGCCGGCTGTCGCCTCCCCTCGGCGCTCCTGGTCCACGGCCGGGCGGGACATCCGTCAGCCCGGCAGCGCCACGAGCGGCGGTGTGAAGAGGGCGATCCGCTGCAGCACCGGGATCACGTCGGGCACGCCGGGCAGGAACGTGGGGCGGAAGTCCTCGGCGATCTCGTCCTCGGTCGCGCCCGGCGAGCGCAGGTCGGCCCGCCCGCACAGCGGTTCGAACGCGAAGCCGATGCGCTCGAACGACCGCCGGGACGCTTCGTTGATGTGCGCGCACACGCCCTGCGAGCCGAGGCGGATGAGCATCGCGAAGATGGCGAGGTAGCCGAGGTCGGCGGCTCTGATGCCGTGGTGGTCCGCCTCGCGGGCTCCCACGCGGAAGTTCGTCTCCACCCCGATGAACGTCTCGGGGTCACGTCCCGTCGAGCGGTAGTGGCCCCTCACCTCGTCGAGCGTGATGGCGCCGGCATCGATCAGCTCGTCGACCACGACGATCCCGCTGTGACCTTCCTGCGGAGGCTCGCCTCCGAGGAACTGGGGACCGGACACCCGTGTGCAGTGGACGATGCGCTCGACGCCGGGGCGGAGGTCGACCAGCACCAGGAACTGGCAGCACCGCTCCACCTCCGGGGTGAGGTAGGCGGCCGTGTCGGGGAGCGCCTCCGCCTCGAGCCCGCGGATCACGTCCGCGGCCGGGTGGTCCGACGGGACCTGGAGGTGGACGAACTCGGCGCCCTCCGGCGCCAGTCGCCGGACCTCGCCGGCGAGGTCCGCAGCGGTGGTCGACCGCATCAACCCGACGTGCTCTGGGTGACCGCCCGTCCGCCCGCCGCCGACCAGGGCTCCGCTTCGAAGATCGCCATCACCAGCGCGCACACCGGGTCGGTGTCGCACGCGATGCCGATGACCTCGGTCTCGATCGGGCCGGTCTCGAAGTACGGCCGATCCTTCAGCAGCGCAGTGAGCGTGTTCTCCAGCTCGAACCTCACGAAATGCTCCGAATGGCCGTGCGCTTCCACGAACAGCCCGCCGCGCCCCTGGACGTCGGCCGCCCACCCGAGGCCGGCCCACGCCTCCGCTCCGGGTTCGACGCACCGTTCGTCGGCGAGCACGCAGTAGAGGCGGTCGCCCACCGTGAACTCGTCCGGCTCGGCGATCCCCCGCGTGACGGTGGCCCCAACGGGGATCACCGACGACAGGCTGAGGAGGTTGGTGTCGTGCACGTTGCCGGCCTGCAGCGCCCGATCGAACGCAGCGAGCTGCGTCGGGCCAGAGGCTGTCGCCGAGAAAACCCGAAGCTGCATGGTCGTGTTCGCCCCTGGTGCAAGAGCCCGCTGGGTCGGGCCGTTCGGGCGAAACGCTAGTTGTGGAGCTCGGCTGCTTCGGGGATGGTGCCGAGGATCACAGCAGCGCCCGGGCCACCGCCCGGCGGTGGTGGCGGGCGTCGCCGGACCGGCGGATGAGCGACCACGCCCTCTTCATGAAGAGGTGGAGGTCGCACTCGACCGTGTACCCGATCGCCCCGTGGCACTGCAGCGCCACATCCGACACCTGCTGTGCCGCGTCCGACGCCGCTGCCTTCGCCATCGAGACGTGGAGCGACGCGGCGGGATCGCCGTTGCTCAGCGAGTACGCCGCACGCCACACGAGCGGCTCGGCGAAGCTCACTGCGAGCAGCGCGTCGGCCAGGTGGTGCTTGACCGCCTGGAACGAGCCGATGGGCACGCCGAACTGCTTGCGCTCCGAGACGTAGGCGACGGTCTGGTCGACCATCGCCCGGGAGAGGCCGCACAGCTCGGCGGCCGCGCCCAGCGCGGCCCGGTCCCGAGCGGCACCCGCAGCCTGGCGTGCGTCCGAGAGGAGCGTCGCTGCAGAAGGGGTCCACGTGGCGACGCCCAGCCGGCGGGCACCGTCGACGCTCTGGACCGGCGAGACCTCCACCACGTCGGGATCGACGAGGTGCAGGCCGTCGTCCGCCTCGAGGAGGAAGGCCACCGCCCCGTCCGCGTCGGCCACGGTCGGGTCCCACCCGAGGCCCACCGCCACCGTCGCGCCGCCGGCGCAGACCCGCTCGAGGAGGGCCTCGGCGTCGTCCGACTGGGCGTGGTCGCGGATCGCCGGCACCGCCACCAGGGCGACGTCGACGAGGGGGTCGGGCAGCGCCACCCGCCCCGCCTCGTGGCACAGGAGCACGAGGCCGAGCTCGTCCATCCCCATCCCGCCGACGCCCTCCGGCGCCAGCATGCCGACGACGCCCATCTCGACCAGCTGCGTCCAGACACCCGGCGCCCGGCCGTCCCCGGCCCAGGCGGAGCGGACCGCCTCGGGCGAGCACTCCTTGGCGAGCAGGTCCCGTGTCGCAGCGGCGAACGCCAGCTGGTCCTCGCTGAAGGCGAACCTCATGCCGTCACTCCCCTCTCCGGCTCACCGGCGTGGGAGGCCGAGGACCCGCTCGGCCACGATGTTCCGCTGGATCTCGTTGGTGCCGGCGTAGATCGGGCCGGAGAGGGCGAACTGGTAGCCCTTCATCCAGCCGTCCGCGTCCAGCTCCGCGTCGCCGCCGAGGACGTCGAGGGCGATCTGGTGCAGCCGCACGTCGAGCTCGGACCAGAAGATCTTGTTGAGGCTCGACCGGGCGCCCGGGGAGCCGCCCTCCGTGATCGTCGTGACGTCACCGAGGGTGTAGAGCGCGTACGCCTCGGCGTCGATCCACGCCTGGGCCAGGGCGTCGCGGAGCAGCTCGTCGTCGGCGGCCCGCTCGCGCACGAGCTGCACCAGCCGCGCCGCCGTGGCCTGGAACCGGCCCGGCGAGCGGAGGGTGAGGCCCCGCTCCGAGGTGGTGGTCGCCATCGCCACCCCCCAGCCACCGTCGACCTCGCCGAGCGTTCCGCCGCGCTGCGGGTCGGCGTCGCCGTGCGGCACGTAGACGTCGTCGAAGAAGACCTCGGCGAAGCCCTCGTCGCCGTCGAGGCGGCCGAAGCCGCGCACGGTGACGCCCTCGGCGTCGAGCGGCACCAGGAAGTAGGTGAGGCCGTGGTGGCGGGTCGCCTGGGGATCGGTGCGGAAGAGGCCGAACAGGTGGGTGCAGAAGGCGCCCCGGGTGGTCCAGGTCTTCTGCCCGCTGAGCCGCCAGCCGTCACCGTCGCGGGTCGCCTTCGAGGTGATGCCGGCCAGGTCGCTGCCGGCGTTCGGCTCGGACCAGCCCTGGCACCACAGGTCCTGCGCCGCTGCCATGCGCGGCAGGTACCAGTCCTGCTGGTGACGGGTGCCGAACTCGAAGATGGTCGGCGCGAGGAGGAAGATCCCGTTCTGGGTGACGCGCTGGGGCGCACCGGCGCGGTAGTACTCCTCCTCGAAGATCAGCCACTCCCAGAGGGACGCGCCGCGACCGCCGTACTCCTCGGGCCACGACACCGCCGAGTAGCGCTGGTCGTGGAGCGCGTGCTCCCACTGCAGGTGCAGCGCGAACCCCTCGGCTGTGTCGCCGGAGGGAAGCGCCGGTCGAGGGACGTTGGCCTCGAGCCACGCCCGGGCCTCGTCGCGGAATACCTGCTCGTCCTCGCTCCAGGTCAGGTCCACCCCGCGAGTCTGGCGCGGCGCCTGACGCGCCGTCAGATCCGCTCGCCGGGACCCCGCTCCTCCACCGTTTCGTTGTGCAGGATCGCCCCGTTCGGGGCGATCGTGCACAACAGAACGAATCTCAGGGGCGCGGGAGGCGGCCGAGCACCTCGATCGCCTCCGCCTCGATCCGGGCGAGCACGTCGGCGACCGGTGGCAGCTCGTCGATCGCTCCGACGACCTGGCCGGTGGGCAGGATCCCCACCTCGGGGTGGCCGTCGACCATCGCGGCCTTCGTGAGCATGGGGGCGTTCGCGGCCAGCGCCACCTGGGCCCAGGTGAGGCCCTGCTCGCGGCGCATCGCCAGACCCGTGCGCAGGAGGTCGCCCATGGAGGTGCCGGTCTGGCGCCTGAAGCGCAGCGCGTTCGCAGCAGCTCGCGGGAAGCGGAGGGGCCCGGGGGCCCGCTCGAGCGCGTCGATGACGTCGGTGCGGATCACCCGCTGCGGAGCGCCGTCGATCGCCGAGGTCACCACCGTGCCGGTGGGAGGGGTGGCGACGTAGATCTCCTTCACGTTCGACGGGACCTGCGACTCCGCCGTGAGGAGGAAGCGCGTGCCCATCGCGATGCCGTCGGCCCCGTAGGAGAGCGCTGCGACCAGCCCGCGGCCGTCGAAGAAGCCGCCCGCGGCCAGCACGACCACGTCGGTGCCGGCGAGGGCGTCCACCACCTGCGGCAGCAGGAGGGTGGTCGGGATCGATCCGGTGTGCCCGCCGCCCTCGCCGCCCTGTGCGATCACCGCGGCGACGCCCAGCTCGGCGACCTTCTCGGCGTGGCGGCGAGCGCCGACGGTGACGATCGTGGCCACGCCGGCCTCTCGCAGGCGCTCCACCTGGGCCGGACGAGGCGCTGCCGCGAAGCTCGCCACCGGGACCCCGCGCTCCACGATGAGGTCGATCCGGGCGTCCGCATCGGGCGCGCCGGGCAGCAGGTTCACCCCGAACGGGTTCGACGTCCGCTCCGCCACCTTCGTGATCGCGGTGCGCAGCTCGGCGAGCGTCATCGTGGCCGAGGCGAGGATCCCGAGGCCTCCCGCCGACGACGTGGCCGCCGTCAAGGTGGCGCCGGACACCCAACCCATCCCGGTCTGCACGATCGGCAGCCGGACACCGAACCGCCGGCTGGCGCGCGTGTCGAGCGGGTGGCTCACGGGTTGGGCACCTCTCGTTCGCGCAGGCCCTTCGGGTCGATCACCTCGCGGATGAGGTGGAGCTCGTCGGGCGTGGGGAGCCGGGTGGTCGGCACGTCGTCCGGGACCACCAGTTCGAACCCGGTCGCAGCGACGACCTCGTCGACCGTCACGCCGGGGTGCAGCGAGCGCAGCCGCATCCGGTGGTCGGGGGTCTCGAAGTCGAGCACGCAGAGGTTGGTGACGACGTGGCGGATCTCGTGGAACCGAGCAGCCACGGGGCCCAGCTCGGCGGCCCGGTCGTAGCCGACGCCGCACACCACGTCGACGGCCTCCACGAACACGCCGGGCCCGTGGTTCGGCACCCAGTAGCTGGTCGTGTGGTTGATCGTGTTGCCCGGCGCGCCGCGGAAGCCGAGCAGCTGGGTGCGAGGCCGGTGCCAGTCGCCGATGCAGGCGATGTTCTGGTTGCCGTAGCGGTCGACCTGGGTGGCGCCCATCATCACGTGACGGCGGCCGTTCCAGAGGACCGAGAACATCTGTGCGTACGGGTTCCAGGCCTCGAGGAGGGCGTCGTCGGGATCGGCGCCCGGTGGCAGCGGATCCGCGGCGAAGCCGGCGAAGCCGTCGGTCATCACGAGGTGGGGCTCGAACGACTCGCGTGCGAGGCGGCCTCCGACCATGGGGATCGTCCCGATCGGGTTCGCGAGGCGCTCGCCGTCGCCCCGGAACGCCTCCGCGACGGCCACGCAGCAGATCTCTGCACGCGTGACCAGGTCCGACCCGTCGTAGCGGGATCCGATCGACTCCTGCTCGCTCACTGCGCCACCCCCACGAGTCGCTGGTAGTCCTCCTCGGGGACCATCAGGTACTTCTCGTTGAACGCCTGCCACGCCTCGTCGCTCTTCGCCGACGACGCGTACTCCTTCTGGAAGGCCTCGTCGCGCCCGTAGTCCGGGGGGCACTCGGTGAAGTGCGCCGCGCCTCGCCGCTCGACGACCCCCGTGGTCATCAGCCGGCTGATGCGACGGGTGTGGCGGGGTCCGAGCTCGGCCAGCTCGGCCGTGTCGACGACCTGTTCGCAGCTCATGAAGCAGCGGTCGGCGGCCATCGCCATCGTGTCGTCCATGTAGAGGTCGCTGTTCAGGAACTGGCCGTTGCCGCCCTGGTCGGCCCGGTGCATGTGGATCAGCGCCACGTCGAGGTGCAGCGCCGGCACGGCGAGCAGCTCCTCGGGGTCCGCTCCGTCGGGACCGGGGTACGGGGAGGTCACCGTCCGCAGGTGCGGGAACAGCCGCGGCACGTCGCTGCCCAGCCCGGCGCGGGTCGGCAGGAACGGCACCCGCCACGCGGCCGCCTGGAGGGCCAGGAGCAGCATCCCCTCGTCGTACTCGACCGCCTCGATCACCTCGTTCTGGCGCGCCCAGCGGTAGTGCGGCTCGAGCGGGATCGTGTCGAGCGAGACGAAGCCCGAGACGACCTTGGAGGCCTTGCCGGAGCGCACGAGGAGGCCCACGTCGGGTCCGCCGTAGCTCACCACGGTGAGGTCCTTCAGGTCGCTGCGGACGATCTCCCGCACCAGCGACATGGGCTTGCGCCGCGACCCCCAGCCACCGATCCCGATGGTCATCCCGTCGGTGAGGGAGGCCACCACCTCGGCCTCGGTCGTTCGCTTGTCGGGGATCGCCATGCCGCTCCTCGCTCTCGCCGGCCGCGAGCGGCCGGGGCCTGACACCTCGTCAGGCGACGGTAGCCCGCCCCTTCGGACCGCCCGGAATCGCGAGCGGGGCGCGCCGCGGCCCCACGGCGGCCATGGCGTACCATCTGCGCCGCCCCCGACCACCCGGAGCCTGAACACATGTCGAAGCGCAACCTCGTCGCCGCACTCCTGCTCACCGTCCTGCCGGTGTCGCTCGTCGCCTGTGGTGGCGACGACGACGAATCGGGCGACGCCACGACGACGACCACCGAAGCCGAGGCGCCGGACGGCACGGGCGGCGACGACTCCTCCCCCGACACGAGCGACGCCACCGACGAGGCGCCCGACGACACCGAGGGCCAGGTCGGCTTCGACGACGGGGTGAAGGAAGCCCGCGACAAGATCGAGTCGGCCTCCGAGCTGTGCGACGTCTGGGAGATCAACAACTACCTCGCCAGCGTGGGCCAGCCCGAGGGCCGCGACCAGGTGAAGGCCGCCGTCGAGGTCACGGCCGGCATGTGGCGCAAGATGGCGGACACCGCCCCTGACTCGATCAGCGCCGAGGCCGAGGTCCTGCGTGGCCTGGCCGACGAGTTCGAGCAGGGCGCCGAGGGCGTCGACTACGACTTCGACAAGGTCTCGGCACTTGACGTGCTCGATTCCGAGGAAGCCCAGCAGGCACAGCAGAAGTTCGCCGAGGTCGCCAGCGTGGAGTGCCGCGACGACTCCACCACGCCCGGCGGCTGAGACCAGCTCGGTCCGATCGAGACCAGCGCCGCCCGCTCCGGCGGGCGGCGCTGTCGCGTCAGGTCACTTGCTGTACTTCGCCTCGGTCTTCGACACGAACGCCTCGCGCGCCTCGTCGGAGACGCCCGAGAGGTTCAGCTCGAAGGTGAAGCCCTGCTCGAAGCGGTAGCTGCGCT
>JBIQID010000154.1:0-2507 GCA_044508215.1 Actinomycetota bacterium
GCCCCAGGTCCACCTGGACGGGTGACTTGATGGGCCGGGCCAGCTCCGCCTCAGTTTCACTCGCTGGCGCTCGCTCCTTCGAGCTCCGCTACCCGGCCTGACGTCTTCGATGGGCCGGGCCGCGTGACGGCCCGGCCCTTCGAGGATCAGCCCTTGGCGGCGGCGAAGCCCCGGTCGAGGTCGTCGATGATGTCGTCGATCGTCTCGAGGCCCACCGAGAGGCGCACCAGGCCCGGCGTCACAGCCGAGTCAGCCTGCTGCTCCTCGGTCAGCTGGCTGTGCGTGGTGGAGGCGGGGTGGATGACGAGCGACCGGACGTCGCCGATGTTCGCCACGTGGTGGTGCAGCTCGAGGGCGTCGGCGAAGCGGCGACCCGCCTCGCGGCCACCAGCGATCTCGAACGCGATGACCGAACCGAACCCGCGGCCGCCGAAGTACCTGTTCGCACGCTCGTGCCACGGCGACGACGGCAGGCCCGCGTAGTTCACCGTCTCGACCTGCGCGTGGTCGGCGAGGTACTCGGCGACGCGCTGGGCGTTCGACCAGTGACGCTCCATCCGGAGGCTCAGCGTCTCGACGCCCTGCAGCACCAGGAAGTCGTTGAAGGGGCTGGCGGCCGGGCCGAGGTCGCGGAGCAGCTGCACGCGGGCCTTGATGATGTACGCGCCGTGGCCGAGGGCCGGGAAGTACGCGAGGCCGTGGTAGCTCGGGTCCGGGTCGACCAGGCCGGGGTGCCGCCCTGAGGCCGCGTAGTCGAAGGTGCCGCCGTCCACGATCACGCCACCGATCGACGTGGCGTGGCCGCCGAGGAACTTGGTGGTCGAGTGCGTGACGACGTCGGCGCCCCACTCGAAGGGCCGGATGCCGTAGGGGGTGGGCACGGTGTTGTCGACGATGAGGGGCACGCCGACGTCGTGCGCCACGCCCGACACGCCCTCGATGTCGAGCACGTCGTTGCGCGGGTTGGCCAGGGTCTCGCCGAAGAAGGCGCCGGTGTTCGGCCGGACCGCGTCACGCCACTTGTCGAGGTCGTGGGGGTCGTCCACGAACGTGACCTCGATGCCCATCTTCGGGAACGTGTGGTGGAACAGGTTGTAGGTGCCGCCGTACAGCGACGGGGAGGCGACCACGTGGCCCCCCGCCTCGACGACGTTCAGGATGGAGAGCGTGCTCGCCGCCTGACCCGAGGAGAGCACGAGCGCACCCGGGAGGCCCACCGCGGTCTGGACACCGCCTTCGAGCGCGGAGATCCGGGCCTCGAGCGCCCCTTGCGTGGGGTTCATGATCCGCGTGTAGATCATGCCGATCTCCGACAGCGCGAACAGGTTCGCCGCGTGCTCGGAGTCGCGGAACTGGAAGCTGTTCGACTGGTAGATCGGCACCACGGTGGCCCCGGTGGCGGGGTCGGGCTGGTGGCCGGCGTGGATCTGGCGGGTCTCGAAGCCCCATGCGTCGCTCATGTGTGCGTACCTTTCGGTGGAGGTCGTGTCGGTCCGCCGAGCACCCTACCCGTTAAATACGACCCAATTGGTCGGGATTCAACGCACGGACGCCCTCGGCGGCCAGCGACAGCGTCCGGGACGTGCCGGTGGACGTGCCAGTGGACGTGCCGGAGCCCTCGAGCTCGGCGAGGATCCGAGCCGCCGAGTCGCCGTCGCAGAGCGCCGCGACCGTGGGGCCCGACCCGCTCAACCAGGCGCCCAGGGCGCCGGCCGAGCGGAACCGGTCGAGGACCTCGGCGCTCTCCGTCGCCTGTTCGAGGCGCCGGTCCTGGTGGAGGCGGTCACGGGTCGCATCGGCCCAGGCGTCCAGGCGGCCGGACGCCACGGCCGCCACGAGCAGCGCAGCTCGACCCACGTTGAAGGCGGCGTCGTCGAAGGGGACCTCGGCAGGGAGGGCCGCCCGGGCCCGCCGCGTCGACGTGGTGGACGACGGCCACCACACGACCAGTTCGACGCCGTCGGGTGGGTCGAGGCGGATCGTGGTCTCGCCGGTGGTCACGCAGAAGCCGCCGTACGCCGAGGGCGCTGCGTTGTCGGGGTGGCCCTCCACCTCGGCGGCGACCTCGAACGTGACGTCGCGGTCCCCGCTCGCGGCGAAGGCGCCGGCGACCGCCGCTGCACCGCTGTAGCCCAGCCCACGCCCCGGTGGGATCGGGCTGCGCCACCACAGCTCCCCCGCTCCCCCTGCGGTCTGGTGTGCGACCGCGGCCGGGTGGTTCGGCTCCGCGAGGTGGAACCCGGGCGGCGCCGAGCCGTCGGATCCCTCGGGGGTCCACACGTCGAAGGGCAGGTCGACCGCGAGCCCGAGCACGTCGAACCCGGGCCCGAGGTTGGCGGTCGACGCAGGAGCCCGGACGATCATCCGCCCAGTATCCCCGAGCCGACCCACCCCACCGAGCCCCCCACCCCCAGCCCGCCCGCCTCCGCCCCTTCCCCCAGCTCCCGAACATCGCGACAGTCAGGATCTTGGGCCCTTTCCCGCGAACTTCGCGACAGTCAGGAAGT
>JBIQID010000154.1:2607-6135 GCA_044508215.1 Actinomycetota bacterium
CCAACAACGCGACAGTCACGTTGTTCAGCCCCTCAGCGCGAAGAACGCGACAGTCAGGATCTTGGGCCCTTTCCCGCGAACTTCGCGACAGTCAGGAAGTTCGAGCACTCCAACAACGCGACAGTCACGTTGTTCAGCCCCTCAGCGCGAAGAACGCGACAGTCAGGATGTTCGACCGAGCCGGCGGACGGCGGCGATCTCTGCGCGGCGGCGACGAACGATGTCGAGGAGCGCATCGACGGCCTCGTCCGGCGACTCGAAGTCGGACTCGTCGAGGTACACCAGCTCCCAACCGGCGCGAGACGCAGCGAGGTCGCGACGGCGATCCCGCCCTCCGCGGCGCGGCCCGAAGTGCCACGCGTCCGAGTGGAACTCGATGCCGACCATGGCGTCGGGGATCGCCAGATCCGTCCGAGCGACGACCTTTCCCGAGCGATCCCTGATCTCGTGCTGTCGCACCAGCGGTTGCAGCTCGGGGTGGTCCAGCATCCGCTCCAGGCACCGCTCCTTCCAGCTGTCCGGCAACGATCCGCTGCGATCGGAACGGGACAGCACCCGGAGCAGCGAGTGCGTGCCCGAGGGACCGGGACGGTGGACCCGCTCGAGGGTCTCCTCGATCCAGCGGAGTCGGTAGCCCCGGCGGAGCGCGTCGTCCAGGAAGCGCTCGACCAGATCGTCCGAGACGACGGCGCCGACGTCACAGAGCGTTCGGGCAACCGACGTCACCGGGATCCCGTCGACCTCGGTCACATCGCGCGGGTCGAGTCGGTCGGTGGAGTGCACTCGACCGTGCCGCACCCGCCCACGAGAGGATCGCTCGACGAGGACCTCCGGAGCGTGCTCCACCGCTCCGTCGAGGCGGTGCAGGGCCGCCGCCGACGTCATCGCGCCCACCCCTCCGGTGGACGAGCACTGCTCCATGACGCGCTGTCGCCACGTGCGCGGGGCGCCCACGACTCGGTACACCCCTGGCACGACCCGCTCGATCACCCCGCGACGGAGCATGGCGCTCAAGTGGTGGTCCTGGGTTCCAAGTTGAGCGGCCTCAGCTCGAGTGAAGACGCCGTGACGATCGGCCGCGAACTCGACGACGGCGCCCCAAGGCGTCGCAGTCATGGCCGCGACCATGGATGACAGCCGGCGCTTCTGCAACGGGCAGCCCTCCCCATCCGGCGTCGCAGGACTGCGGAGAACGCGACAGTCGCGATCTTCAGCGCAGGGCGCCGAAAAACGCGACAGTCAGGAAGTTCCGCCAGCCGCAGGATGGCGGAGAACGCGACAGTCGCGATCTTCGGCGCAGGACGGGGAAGAACGCGACAGTCAGGAAGTTCCGCCAGCCGCAGGACGGCGAAGAACGCGACAGTCGCGATCTTCAGCGCAGGACGCCGAAAAACGCGACAGTCAGGAAGTTGCCCAGCGCCGCAGGACGGCGAAGAACGCGACAGTCGCGATCTTCAGCGCAGGACGCGGAAGAACGCGACAGTCAGGAAGTTCCGCCGGCCGCAGGACGGCGAAAAACGCGACAGTCGCGTTCTTCAGCGCAGGACGCGGAAGAACGCGACTGTCGCGATGTTGAGCTGGGGTGGGTCAGCCTTGGCCGCCGGACGCCTCGGTGACCGACTGCTTGCCCTGGTTGATCCACGGCATCAGGGCACGGAGCTCCTTGCCGACCTGCTCGATCTGGTGGCCCTTGCCCTCCTCCTCGAGCTGGTGGAACCGGGCACGACCGGAGCGGCTCTCGGCGATCCACTCCTCGGCGAAGGTGCCGTCCTGGATCTCGCCGAGGATCTTCTTCATCTCGGCCTTGGTGTCGTCGGTGATGATCCGCGGGCCGCGGGTGAGGTCGCCGTACTCGGCGGTGTCCGAGATGGAGTACCGCATCCCGGCGATGCCCTCCTCGTAGATCAGGTCGACGATGAGCTTCACCTCGTGGAGGCACTCGAAGTACGCGGCCTCAGGCTGGTAGCCGGCCTCCACGAGCGTCTCGAACCCCGCCTTGATGAGCGAGGTGAGCCCACCGCAGAGGACCACCTGCTCGCCGAACAGGTCAGTCTCGGTCTCCTCCGGGAACGTGGTCTCGAGCACCCCGGCACGGGCGCCGCCGATGGCGTCCGCGTAGGCCATCGCCACGCCGCGGGCGTTCCCCGTGGCGTCCTGGTGGACGGCGATGAGGCACGGCACGCCGCCGCCCTCGGTGTAGGTGCGGCGCACGAGGTGGCCGGGGCCCTTCGGGGCCACCATGGCGACGTCGACGCCGGCGGGCGGCACGATCTGCTCGAACCGGATGTTGAAGCCGTGGGCGAAGAACAGCGCATCGCCGTCGGACAGGTTCGGCCCGATGTGCTGCTCGTAGATGTCACGCTGCTCGGTGTCGGGCAGGAGCACCATGACGAGGTCGGCCCACGCCGACGCCTCGGACAGCCCGAGCACCCGCAGCCCGGCGGCCTCGGCCTTTGCCTTCGAGGACGAGCCCTCGCGGAGGCCGACGACCACCTCGACGCCCGACTCCTTCAGGTTCAGCGCGTGCGCGTGACCCTGCGAGCCGTACCCGAGGATCGCCACCTTGCGATCGGCGATGAGAGAGCGGTCGGCGTCCTTCTCGTAGTACACGTTGGCCATTGTCTGTTCCTCGGGCTGTGGGGTGGACCGCCCATTCTGTGGGCGGCTGTCGCGGTGCCGCCAGACGGCGACGGATGGGTGGTCGGGCGCGGCGGGTCAGCTCACCGAGCGCAGCGCCGTCCCCGGCACTCGCTCGAGGCGTGGCAGCGCCACGCGACCGGTGCGCTGCATCGCCACGATGCCGTAGGGGGCGAGCAGCTCCGCCAGGGCGTCGAGGCGAGCCGGATCGTCGGTGCTCGAGATCGTGATCTCGTCGTGGCCGACGTCCTCGATGCGCCCGCCGAACACGTCGGCGAGGCCGGTGATCTCCTGCCGGCGGGACGGCTCGGCCCGCACCGTGAGGAGCATCAGCTCGCGCTCCACCGAGTCGAGCGGGTCGAGCTCGGAGATCTTGATGACGTTGATCAGCTTGTTGAGCTGCTTCACCACCTGCTCGAGCGGCGCCGACTCGACGTCGACGACGACGGTGATGCGGCTGAACTGCGGCTCGTCCGTGGGCGCCACCGCGAGGGAGTAGATGTTGTAGCCACGGCGTGCGAACAGCTGGGCGACCCGGGCGAGGACGCCGGCCTTGTTCTCGACCAGGACCGAGAGCGTGTGGTGCTTCACCGATCGGTCCATCACCGGCCGCCCTCCCCCTGCTCCGGGCCGACGACGATCTCGCTGTTGCTGCGTCCGGCGGGGACCATCGGGAACACCTTCTCCGCGCTGTCGGTGCGGAACTCGACGACGACCGGGCGGTCGTCGATCGCGTTGGCCTTCTCGATGGCCGGCGCGACCTCCTCGGGCGACTCCACCCGGATGGCCTCGCAGCCCATCGCCTCCGCCCACTTCACGTAGTCGGGCAGGTCGGGCGACAGGTACACCTCGCTGTAGCGCTCCTCGTAGAACATCTCCTGCCACTGGCGG
>JBIQID010000155.1:0-6084 GCA_044508215.1 Actinomycetota bacterium
ACGTCGCCACGCCCGATGGCTCTGTGAAGAGGCGTCGGGGTGGGAGGGCGCCGACCTGGACGCGCACCTCGACGAACCGGCGACGGTGCGCAGCGTGGCGCACCTCGATGCCATGGTCGCCCGGCGATCCCGGGGCGAGCCGATCCAGTACGTGCTGGGGCACTGGCCGTTCAGGACGCTCGACCTCGCCGTCGACCGCCGTGTGCTGATCCCGCGCCCCGAGACCGAGCAGGTGGTCGAGGTGGCGCTCGCCGAGGTGGACCGATCGGCGTCCGCCGGGCCGGTGGTCGTCGACCTGGGCACCGGCTCGGGGGCGATCGGCCTGGCGGTCGCCGTCGAGCGGGTGCGCACGGCGGTGTGGCTGACCGAGCTGGACCCCGATGCCATGTCGGTGGCGCGGGCCAACCTCGCCGGGGTGGGCCGGGCCGCTACACGGGTCCGCATCGCTGAGGGGTCGTGGTTCGACCCGTTGCCGCCCGAGCTGCGGGGAGCGATCGACGTGGTCGTGTCGAACCCGCCGTACGTCGCCGAAGGTGACGAGGTGGACGCCGTCGTGGGGGAGTGGGAGCCGGCGCGGGCGCTCTGGGCGGCCGACGACGGGCTCGCGGAGGTGCGCCGGATCGTGGCGGAGGCCGTCGAGTGGCTGGTGCCGGGAGGGTCGCTCGTGGTGGAGATCGGGTCGGCGCAGGGGGAGCGCGCCCGTGACCTCGCGGTGGACGCCGGCTACGACGACGTGGAGGTGCTCCCCGACCTCAGCGGTCGCGATCGGGTGCTTCGAGCACGCCGTCGGGACGGAAGCCGCTGACCAGGCGGGCGAAGAGGTCCCGGTCGGGGGAGCCCTCCGAGAAGACCGCGATCACGTACATCCGGCCGTCCACCTGGATCAGCCGAGCGTGGACCTCACCCTCGGCCTCGGTGCCCACCCCACCCGTGTAGGTGGCCTCGAGGGCGAGCTGCTCGCCGTAGGCAGCGGTGGTGACCTCGTCGAGCTGCGGATCGCCGATGGCCACGCCGGGGTAGGCCGCCTCGAGGGTCGAGAGGGCGGTGGCCTCGGTCAACGAGTCGGGAGCGTCAGCTCCCAGTGCCAACGCGACGGCGTGGACGTCGTGGGTGGGCTGCGGGCGGGTGAGGCCGGTGGTCGCGGGTCGGATGGTGACCCACCGGTCGTCGACGGCGGCGATCACGCGGGACGCGGTGCCGGTCGGTGCCTGCACCAGGTCCAGGCGGGCGTCCGACGGGAAGCTGATCGAGTAGCCGCGGGTCTCGGTGACGGTGCGCCACGTGTCGCCCCGCTGGACGCGGAGCTCGGGACGGACCGCCCAGTCGGGGCCCCAGCCGATGTACTGGAAGTTGCACCAGACCAGGAGGACGGCCAGGAAGGCGAAGATCCATGCGGGCCGGATCCAGTGCTCGGCCCGCTCGGTGTCGCGCACGGGCTGGGCGTACATCACCTCGACGAACGCCTGCTGCGACGGTGTGCCCTCGATGCTGAGCGGGCGCGTGCAGGTGCCGCAGCGCTCCGCCTCGGGCGGGTTCTTCGAGCCGCAGGTCGGGCAGGTGGTCTTGTGGGCGAGAGGCATCGGCGGTGGTCCCAGGTCGGCCGGTCTCACCTCCCATCGGCGCGACGCGGCGTGCGCCTGAGCGTTCCGATGGGCCGCCCGGACCGTGCGCGTGGGCCGGTCGATCCAGACGCTTCGGCCCGGCCGGCCGGTGCCGGACGGACCTAGCCGGGCACCACGAGGATCTTGGCGTGCGCCTCGGGGTCGGCCAGCTCGTCGAACGCACCGGGCACCCCGTCGAGGCCCACCGTGCCGGTGACCATCGGCGCGACGTCGAGCTCGCCCTCGGCGATGCGTCGGAGGGTCTCCCCGAACTCGGTGGGGTCGTAACCGAGCACGAACTGGAGGTTCACCTCCTTGGCCACGGCCACCATCGGGCGGATGGTGTCGGGCTCCATGCAGACGCCGACCACGACCACCTGCGAGCTGCGGGGCGCGTCCAGGATCGCCTGGTCGAGCATGCCCGGCACGCCCACGCACTCGAACAGGACGACCCGGCGCCGCCCGTCGACCCGGCGCCACGCCTCCATGACCGGCTCGTCGCGGGGGTCGACCACCTCCGTCGCACCCATCGTGGTGGCCAGTGCCCGACGGCGCGGGGAGAAGTCGGCCGCCACGATGTGCTCCACGCCCTCGAGGCGGAGGGCGGCGATCACGGCGAGGCCGACGGGGCCGCAGCCGATGACGACCGCCGAGGCGCCCGCCTTGGCATGCGACTTCCTCACGGCGTGCAGCCCGACGGCCATCGGCTCGGTGAGTGCGGCGTGGTGCGGGTCGAGGCCGTTCGGCACCTTCATCGAGAGGACGTCGGAGAGGAGCATCAGCTCGCCGTAGCCACCGGGAGCGATGTTCGAGTAGCCGAGAGGTGAGAGGCCCAGCGGCCCGAACAGGAGCGGGATCGAGACCACCACGTCGCCCGGCGCGGAGTTGCCGACGTTCTCTCCGACCTCGAGCACCTCGCAGCAGAACTCGTGGCCCATCACCACATCACGCCCGAGGTCCATCACCTCAGGTGAGATCGGCATGGACGGGTCGGCGCTCAGGCTGCTCATTTCCACCATGCGGTCCCCATGGGAGAGAGCGTGGAGATCCGATCCGCAGATGCCGCACGCCAGCACCCGTGCCAGCACCTGGCCCGGTGCCGGGGTCGGGTCCGGCACGTCGTCCACCACGAGCTTCCGATCCCGCATGACGACGGCCCGCATCTCGTTCCCCCTTGCCCGTCCGGCGTCCTTCGCCCCCAGGGACTCGGCGTGGTCAACGTAGCGGTTGTGCCGTGTGCAGCAGAGCGTGAGACCCGGGCGGCTGCCGCCGTGTCCGTACGATGAGCGGGTGAGCTCGTTCGAGGTGGAGCCGTCGGCTGTCGACGGGACGGTGGAACCGGCGGAGTCGGCCGGGCAGGTGGCTGCAGGTGGCGGCTGGGGGTCGGCGGCGGATGCGCTGCGGGCCGGCCAGGTCGTCGTGGTGCCCACCGACACCGTCTACGGCGTCGGGGTCGTGGCGGCGGACAGCCGGGCCCTCGACCGCCTCTTCCAGCTGAAGGCACGTGACCGGACGAAGCCGGTGGCGGTGCTGGTGGCCGACCTCGAGCAGGCCGAGGCGATCGGCCGCTTCGACGCGATCTCGCGACGTCTCGCCGAGCGCTTCTGGCCGGGCGCGCTCACGATGGTGGTCTCCCGGCAGCCGAGCTTCACCTCGAAGCTTGGCGGCGACCGGGCGTCCGTCGGCATGCGCTGCCCGCACCACCCGGCCCTGGCGGAGCTGCTCACCGAGGTGGGTCCGCTCGCCGTGACGAGTGCGAACGTGTCCGGTCGCCCCACCCCGTCGACCGCAGAGGAGGCGGCGGTCGAGCTGGGCGGCGCCGCGGCGGTGGTCGTCGACGGTGGAACGCTCGCCGGCGTCGCGTCGACGGTCGTCGACTGCACCGGTCCGTTCCCGGAGGTGCTGCGTGAAGGTCCCGTCAGCCGGGAGCAGATCCGGACCGCGATCGAAGACCTGCTCTAGGGGCGGCGCTCAGCGCCCCAGGCCGCTCAGAGGCCCCACTTGCCGACCATCGCGGCGATGGTGACCAGCACCACGAGCGAGTCGATCACGCCGAAGATCCCGAGGCGGGCGTCGGTCGACCGCTCGGTGGCCTCGTCGCCCTGGTCGATCGCCGCGGCGATCTTCCGGCTTCCGGGACCGAAGACGGTGACGCCCAGGACGATCCCGATGATGATCGCAGCGAACCCGATGGACACGAACGTGCTGGAGAACTCGCCGGGCCGCTCATCGTCGAGGACCAGGACGATGCCGGTGATCAGCACCAGCATCCCGGCGACGCTGTAGTACACGCGGGCCATCGCACCCTGCGTCTCGACCCACCACCTCCGCTCGGCCGCTCCGGCCTTCCTCGTGCGGGAGGCCATGTAGCCCTGCACGAAGTTGGCGCCGAGCCACGCTGCCACCGCTGCGATGTGCACGACCAGGACCCAGTCGGACCAGCGCATGGTCGACCCTCCTTCTGCCGTCGCCCCCTCGGCGATCGTCCGCGGCCACAGTAGCCAGGCACGCCGGGGCGTCACGGGGGCATCGCGGCGTGGGCTGCCCGCTCCTGGCACCATGTGCGCCGTGGAGGAACTGTCCCTGCTCGCTCGCAAGGGCGCGGCCGTCGTCGCGTCCGTGGTGTTCGTCGCGGCGCTGGCCGCCTGCGGGAGCGGAACCGAGACGGCCACCGACGACGAGGGCGGCAGCGTCGACGTCGGCGCGGTCACCTTCGAGGTGGAATCGGCCGACTTCGCCGCAGCCCTGGAGGACGGTGCGGACGTGATGTCCCCCGAGGCGCGGACGGTGCCCGGGGTGGGCGTGGTGCTCGCAGCTCCGGCGGCGATCCCGTTCGCCCCTCCGGCGCCGGACGGTGGGCCGTCCACGGCGCTCGGCGGGCCCGGCGTGCAGGACCCCGCGGTGTTCTTCGTGCCGCTCGACGGAGGCGCGCCCACGCGCATCCCCCTGCCCGATGCGGCAGATGGCAGGGTGCGCCGGGTCGCAGGCGCTGCGGGGGTGCGCGAGCGGGTCGTCGTGGCGCTCGACTCGTGCCAGGCGGCGTGGTTCCACGAGGAGGGCGACCACCGCACGAGGGACTGCGACCTCGAGCTGTGGGACCTCGATCCTGCAGCCGGCGCCGCCCGGCCCTTGCCGGACGTGGATGGCGTGGAGCAGACGCTCCTCGTGACGATGGCAGCGACCGAGGAGATCGTGCGGGCCTCGATCGGCGCGCAGATCGTCGAGCTGCGGGCCGGCGCCACCGACTGGCAACCGGTCGCCTCCGGGGTCGGCATGGCGTGCGACGTCGGCGACGGTGGGTTGGTCGCCAACGCCCCTGGCGGGGGCATCCAGTACCTGCCGGGCGACGGGCGCGACTGGGTCCAGTTCGATGCGCCGCCGGCGACCGGGGGGACGGTCACGCCGCTGCTCTGCGGGCCGGGGGTCGCCTACCGCACGGCGATCGGCACGCACCCAGTGGTGGTCGTGGACCGGAACGGCTCACGGATCGTCCCCAGCCCAGTGTCCTCCCCCACCGAGGTGCCGGGCTGGGTCGTCGACCAGGTGACCGGCGACCTGCTGCTCCTCGGGGCGTCGGGCTTCGCCGCTCAGCTCGCTCCGGATCGGGAGACCTTCGATCAGGTCGACGTGCCGGTCGCTGAGTACCAGCCGTCCGACGGCAGCGACCCCCGTCGTCCGGCGGGCGCCCAGATGCTCGAGCTCGCCGTCCGTCCCGACGGCACGCTCGTCCTCGGCCGCTTCTGACCGGTTCGGTTCCGTTCAGGCGGCGGAGGTGCGGGCGAGGAGCTGGTCGACCTCTCGAGGCGTCGTGAGGAACACGAAGTCGAGGTGCGCCCACGTCGGGTCGGTCGCTGCTCGGCGGTACTGGTCGCGGTACCGCTCGTGGTGCACCCAGGCCCAGCGGATCACGTTCTTCTCCGGATCCCACGAGCAGAGGTTGGTGAAGGGCTCCCGGTTGCCGTTCCACAGCTCTTCGCGGGTCAGCACCCTGCGAACGGTGCGTTGCACGACCCGTCGCATCACCGTCGCCTTCGGGAGGTCGAGCACCACCACGGTGTCGGCCATCGGCCAGACGACCGGTCGCTGCACGCCGGAGTAGTTGCCGCAGCAGACCCAGCCGCCCTCCGCTGCGTCGAGGGCGTCTCCCACGCGCCGGCGGAAGTCGTCGGGTTCGGGCGGCGTCCAGTCGGGACCGTGGTAGAGCGCGTCCAGCTCGATGTGGGACCCGCCGAGGCGCTCGGCCAGCGCCCGAGCCAGCGTCGTCTTCCCCGACCCCGAGCTCCCGACCACCGAGATGCGTCGCACCCGCTCCAGTGTGCTGCGCTCGGCGGTGAGGCGGTGAGGCGGTGTGGCGGTGTGGCGGTGTGAACCTGGCTCGGCCCTTCCAGCAGTTCCTCCGCTCGAGGGGCGCGCCCCAGATCGACTGTTACACCCTCTTCGTAGGGTGTCGTGCATGGTGGATCGAGCGCTGGGGATGGTCGAA
>JBIQID010000156.1:0-2433 GCA_044508215.1 Actinomycetota bacterium
GCCTCGTCGATGGCCGCGCTGTACGACCACCTCCACGACCAGCTCGTGGACGCCAACGTGCGACGAGACGCGACGAAGGTGGCCCACTGCCGCACCGTCGTGGCACCGCTCGCCGAGGCGTGGCGCGACGCCTGGGTGCAGATCTCCGCGGCGGCAACGCCGTGACCGCCGGCTGGGCCGAGGTGCTGGACCGCCTGGAGGCCCTCGCTGACGCCGGAGGATCGATCGAGGCGCCGTCGCTCGACGGGCTGCCGGCGCTCCCCGAGGAGATGTCCGGGCGCGCCCGCGCCGTGCTCGCTCGGCTGCGGGCCGCCACCGACGAGGTGGGCCGCCAGATGGTCGAGGTGCGAGCGGAGATGGCTGCTCCCCGCACCTCGTCGGGCACCGCGCCGCACACCCTCCTCGACATCGACGCATAGGTCCGCCGGCCACGCAGCTGGCCCGGCCCATCGAGGACAGGCCGGGTAGCGGAGGACGAAGTAGGCCGAGGAACGAGGCCGAGGCTGAGCCGGAGCTGGCCCGGCCCATCGAAAACGTCTCAGTTTCGGCGGGCGGCTGCCGATGGGTCACCGAGCACGGATCGCTCGTAGTCGCCACGGATCGGCGGACGCCTGAAAGTCGTTCGAGGAGCCGAGATGCCCGATCCCTGCGTGCCGCCGCACAGCACCTGTGCGGCCGTCGGGCACCTCCCGTCAGGGGAGGTGCGACGGTGATCTCCGATCTCACCACCGAGACCCTCCGTGCCGGCCTGGCCGGGCTGAACGCCCGGAAGGCGGCGGCGGAGGACGCCGTCGCCAACATGGAGACGCCCGGCTACATCGCCCGCCGCGTCCAGTTCGAGGACGAGCTGGCCCGCGCCGTGCGCTCGGGACGTCCGTCGTCGGCCGGCGTCGATGTCGCAGCCTCCACCAACGAGGTCCTGCCCAACGGCAACAACGTCCGCATCGACGAGGAGCTGGTCACGCTCAGCGAGACCGGCCTCCGCCAGCAGCTGCTGGTCGACGCCGTCAACGCCAAGTACCGCCTCATGCGCACCGTGATCGGGACCACCTGATGTCCGGGCCGTTCTCCTCCCTGTCGGTGCCCGCATCGGGCATGACGACGATGAAGACCTGGATCGACGCGATCGCCCACAACGTGGCGAACGTCAACAACATCACGTCCACCGACGAGCCGGGCTTCCAGAGCCGCAACGTCGTGGCCCAGTCGATCCCCTCCACCGGCGGCGTGGGCGGGGGAGTGGGTGCCGGCGTCCGCGTCGCCGCCGTGCGGGCCACCGAAGAGCCCGGCGACATGGTGTTCATGCCGGAGCACCCCCTCGCTGACGAGGACGGCATGGTGCGCCGCGCCAACGTCGACCTCGCCGAGCAGATGACGTCGCTCATCGTCGCCCAGCGGGCGTACCAGGCGAACGTGACCGTGTTCGAACGTGCCCGCGACTCGTACCTGCGGGCCCTCGAGATCGGGAAGTTCTGATGCCGCTCATCCCTCCCGTCGGGGCCATCGCCCGGCCTGTCGTCGCCGCGCCCACCACGGGTGCGACCGCCGCCCCGCAGACGAACAGCGGTGCAGCGTTCGGCGACGCCGTGGGCAAGGCGCTCGAGGACCTCGAGTCCACCCAGGCCAAGGCCGACGCCCTCGCCCGTGACGCGGCCACCGGTCGCCTCCAGAACGTCGAGGAGTACCTGATGGCCGCCTCCGAGGCCCAGCTCGCCACGCAGCTGACGGTCGCGGTCCGCAACAAGGCCGTTGAAGCCTTCAACGAGATCATGAGGATGCAGATCTGATGACGACCACCGATCCCGCGGTCGATCTCACCGCCACCCCGCCGGTCGCCACCAGCCCGACCCCCGCCCCCGCCGACCGCAGCTCGGCCGCCGACGTGAAGAACGTCGTGGCCCAGCTGCGCGAGCGGGTCACCACCCTCATCAGCGGGTTCTCGAAGGGCCAGCGCACGGTGCTCGCCGTGGCGGGCGTCGCCATCGTGGCGCTCGTGCTCGCCGTGGCGTGGATGCGCCCCGAGGCGGAGTACACCCAGCTCTACACCGACCTCGACCCGGCGGACGCCGGCGCCGTCACCACCAAGCTCAAGGAGCTCGGGGTGCCCTACCGGCTGGTCGCCGGGGGCACGGTCGTGGAGGTCCCGGCCAACGACGTGTACCAGGTCCGAGCCGACCTGGCCACGACCGACCTGCCGTCGCAGTCGAAGGTCGGATACGGCATCTTGGACAACCAGGGTCTGACCACCTCCGAGTTCAGCCAGCGCATCGGCTTCCAGCGGGCGATGGAGGGCGAGCTCGCCCGCACGATCGAGGCGATCGACGGGGTCGACACCGCCGTCGTGCACCTCGCCATCCCGAAGGACGAGGTGTTCGCCCTCGAGCAGTCGCAGGCCAGCGCCTCGGTGATGGTCAAGACCGACGGGACGCTCGG
>JBIQID010000156.1:2533-6052 GCA_044508215.1 Actinomycetota bacterium
ACGGTCGCCGCCGACCTCGACCTCGACCAGGTCAGCCAGACCATCGAGCGCTACGAGCCGGCACCCACCCAGGACGGCCAGGACTCGCAGCTGGCGCTCGAGGAGTCGACCAAGACCGAGACCTACGGGTCGAACGGCGACGGGACCGCCGGGCAGCTCGGCATCGACGGCGCTCCCGAGGGTGGCGGTGCCGGTGCGGGCGACTACTCCCTCCGCGAGGAGCAGCGCCGCAACGCCGTGAACAAGACGGTCGAGACGATCATCCGCCAGCCCGGTTCGGTGCGCCGCCTGTCGATCGCCGTGCTGGTCGACGAAGAGGCCGTCGGCGCCGGCGCCCTCGGCGACCTCACCTCGGTGGTCTCCCGGGCTGCCGGCCTCCAGGAGGACCGTGGCGACTCCGTGGTCGTCACCCGGATGCCGTTCGACGAGTCGCTCGAGGAGCAGATGAAGGGGGCGCTCGACGCTCGCAAGGCCCCCGAAGGGTCGTCGCCGCTCCTCCTGATCCTCGGCATCGCCGCAGTGGTGGTCGCCATCGGCGTGGCCACGTTCGTGGTGCTCCGTCGCCGGAAGCGGCAGCTGATCGACCTCGAGGAGCTGGCCGAGCGTGCCGAGCAGCTCACCTGGGAGGACGTCACCGACATGCCCACCCAGGCGACCCCGATCGTGACGGCGTCGTTCGACGGGGGCGAGCAGCCCACCAGCACGAGCGCCACCGGGGACACCCCGTCGGATGAGGCCACCGACCGGTTCGAGGACCGTCGGGAGGTCCTCAACGACCTGATCGACAACCAGCCCGACGAAGTCGCCCAGCTGCTCCGCGGGTGGCTCGCTGACCGGAGGACCGCCCGCCGATGAGCGATGTGCTGATCCCCGAGCTCGTCACCACCGAGGACATGTCCGGCGTCCGCAAGGCCGCCGTGCTGCTCATGACCCTCGGCACCGAGCAGGCCGCCGCGATGCTGCGCCGCCTGCCCGCCACCGAGGTGCACGAGATCCTCGCCGAGATCTCGGCGCTCGACGAGGTCGAGGCCGAGGTCGTCGACCAGGTGATCGAGGACTTCGCCACCGAGGCGGTCGCCACCCGCGGGATCATGGGCGGCACCGAGGTCGCCCGCCGCCTGCTGGTGGCCGCGATGGGCGACGAGGCTGCAGTCCAGGCGGGTGCCCGGATGGGCGACGCCATCGGTCGGCGCCCCTTCGAGTTCCTGCACCACGTGGCCCCCCGCCTCGCCGCCACCTTCCTGGCCGACGAGCAGCCCCGGTCGATCGCCCTGGTGCTGGCCAACCTGCCCGCCGAGCTCGCCGCGAAGCTGCTGGCCTGCTTCCCGTCGAGCTTCCGCCGGGACGTGGCCGCCCGCCTCGCCACCCTGGGCCCCACCTCGCCCGAGGTCCTGGTGCTCCTCGAGGACCACCTCGCCGCCCGCTTCGCGACGGTCGTGGTGGAGGAGCCGCTCGACCTCGGCGGCATCGAGACGCTGGTCGAGGTGCTCAGCCGGGCCGACGCCGAGACCGAGCGGACCGTGGTCGACGGCCTCCGCGAGGTCGACGAGCACCTTGCCGAGCGGGTCCGCGCCGCGATGTTCGCGTTCGACGACCTGGCGATCCTGTCCGACCGCGAGGTCCAGCAGATCCTCCGCAGCATCGACAGCAAGGAGCTGGCCGTGGCCCTGAAGGGCGCCTCTCCGGAGGTGACCGAGAAGGTCCTGTCCAACCTCTCGTCGAGGGCGTCCGAGACGCTCCGGGAGGAGATCGAGCTGCTCGGCCGTGTCCGCATGGCGGCGGTCGAGGACGCCCGGGCCTCCGTGATGCGCATCGTGGGCGAGCTCCAGGAGCAGGGCCAGATCGTCATCGAGCGCGCAGGAGACGACTTCGTTGACTGACGCACTCTTCGCCACCGGTCGGGCCGCCACGCCGCTCGACCCGTTCCCGTCGCTGTCCGACCTGCCGCGCCTCCGTCCCCGTGAGGAGAGGACGACCACGGTCGACGTCGACGAGCACCTCCGCAGCGCCGCCCAGGAGCTGGGCTACCAGGAAGGCCGCAGGGCCGGCTTCCAGCAGGGCGTCTTCGAGGGCCGCTCCCGCGGCGAGCACGACGCGCGCGCCGAGGCCACCGAACGGTTCGCGGCGCTGTTCGCCGAGGTGGAGCGCGGCCTGGTGGCCGTGCGCCATCGGGCCGACGTGGACCGCGAGGTCCTGGCCGACGAGGTCGCCGACCTCGCGCTCCGCATCGCCGAGGCCGTGGTCGGGCGCGCTGTCGAGCTGGGTGAGGTGACCGGGCGGGATGCGCTCGCTCGGGCGATCGCAGCGGTGCCCGAGGGCGGCCCGATGGTCGCACGCCTGCATCCCGCCGACCTGGCCGAGATCGACGTCGAACAGATCGAGACCGCCGGCCGCGAGCTGCAGCTGGTCGCGGATCCGACGCTGCGCCCGGGCGACTGCATCCTCGACGCCGGAGCCGCACGTGTCGACGCCACCCTTGCCGGGGCGCTCGAGCGGGTGCGCACCGTGCTGCTGTCCGAGCCCGAGATCGACCCGGTCGTCGACCTCGACGGGGAGGCGGCGTGACCTTCCGGATCCACCCGGCGCGCATCGACGCGGCCCTGTCGGCCGCTCGACCGGCGGCGACCGGCCGAGTCGTCCGCGTGGTCGGCCTGACCTTCGAGATCGAGGGGCTCGAGGCCGGCCTGGGCGACATGGTGCGCCTGGGCGAGGGCGTCGGCGTGCCCGGCGAGATCGTCGCGCTCGGCGAGCGCGGTCCCATCGGCATGCCGCTCGGCGACCTCCGCGGCCTCCGCATCGGTGCACCGGCCCGCCTCGACGGCGCTGCGGGTGGCGTCCCGGTGGGCCCGACGCTCCTGGGCCGGGTGATCGACGGCCTCGGTCGCCCGATCGACGACGGCCCGGCCCTCGACGGCATGCCGCGCGTCGACGTGGAGGCCGACGCGCCGCACCCGCTGCGGCGCGAGCTGGTCCGGCGGCCCATGCACCTCGGGGTGCGCGTGCTCGACACGATGGTCCCCGTCGGCCGCGGGCAGCGCATCGGCATCTTCGCCGGATCGGGCGTGGGCAAGTCGACCCTCCTCTCGATGATCGTCCGCAACACCGAGGCGGACGTGAACGTGCTGGCGCTCATCGGCGAGCGTGGCCGTGAGGTCCGGGAGTTCGTCGAGCACGACCTCGGGCCCGAAGGCCTCGCACGTTCCGTCGTGGTGGTCGCCACCTCGGACCAGCCGGCGCTCGTGCGCACCCGTGCGGCCTTCGCCGCCACCCGCATCGCCGAGTGGTTCCGCGACCAGGGCCGCCACGTGAACCTGCTCATGGACAGCCTCACCCGGTTCTCCATGGCGCAGCGGGAGATCGGCCTCTCGTCCGGCGAGGTCCCCGCCACCCGGGGCTACCCGCCGTCGGTCTTCGCGATGATGCCGCGCCTGCTCGAGCGGGCCGGGGCGTCGGAGCGGGGGAGCATCACCGGCATCTACACGGTGCTCGTCGAGGGCGACGACATGAACGACCCGATCG
>JBIQID010000157.1:0-5881 GCA_044508215.1 Actinomycetota bacterium
GGGTTGCGGGGGTCGTCCTCGGGGATGCCGGCCTCGACCTTGCCGACGAGGTCGGCGCCCACGTCGGCGGCCTTCGTGAAGATGCCGCCGCCCACGCGGAGGAACAGGGCGAGGAGCGAACCACCGAAGCCGAAGCCGACCAGGATGGCCGAGGCGGTGTTCCGGAAGATCATCACGATCAGCGCCGCGCCGAGCAGGCCCAGGCCCGCCGTGAACAGCCCGATCGTGCCGCCGGCGCGGAACGCCACCTGCATCGCGGCGTTCATGGAGCCGGTCTTGGCCGCGGCCGCGGTGCGGAGGTTGGCCCGGGTGGAGAGCCACATGCCCAGGAAGCCGATGAAGCCCGAGGCGACGGCGCCGACGATGAACGCCACCGTGCGGGACGCACCCGAGGCGGCGAAGCTGAGCGAGCCGCTCATGTCGGGGTTGGAGCCGACCTTGTCGACCGCCTGCGAGGTCAGGAAGACGATGGCCGCGAGCGGCACGACGATGATCCCGATCGTGCGGAACTGGCGCTTGATGTACGCCATCGCGCCTTCCTGCACGGCACCGGCGATCTCGCCCATCTCGGCCGTGCCGACCTCCTTGGCCAGCACCGCCTTCATCATCACGACACCGGCGACCAGCGCCACCAGCGCGGTCACGGCGCAGAACGCGAGGAGGCCCCACTCGGCGTCGCCCAGGATGAACTCCTGGAAGCCGCCTTCTGCGAGCAACGGTTGCATCCGGTTCTCTCCCTGTCGCGGCGCACGGGGCGCCATCGGTGGTCAGAGCGGCCGCGCCGATGGCGACACGTCAGCTCGGGACCGTTCGTGCACGGGTCCTGTTCGCAGCACCGAGGTGGCGGCAGGACTGCGATAGCTCAGTCGCTGGACGCGTCGTGCGTCAAAACCCCGGAAGGGGTCCACCTCAGTCGCCGGGGGCGGTGGTCGTCGTGGTGCTGTCGGCGTCGGAGCCGTCGGCGTCGGGGTCGGTCGATCCGGACGCTCCCCCGCCGAGCGTGGACGCTGCCTGCTCGATCAGCTCCTGGGCCTCGCGGATCTTCTCCTGGTACTCGGCGAGGCTCGCCACACCGCCCGCCTTGAGCGCCTCGTCGGCCTCGAGGAACAGCTGCAGGGCGCGCTCGATGAGGTCGGGGACCTCGCCCTCGCCGTTCGGTGCGCCCGGGTCGGCCGGCTCGCCGTTCCCGCCGGTGGTGCCCTCGCCGTCGTCCGACGGTTCCTCCGCCCCCTCCTGGGTGTCCACGTCGGTGCCGGGGAACAGCTTCTGCAGCGCTTCGGCGAGGGTGTTCCCCACCACGATCTGGTCGCCGATCGTGGCGACGACCCGCCGGATCTCGGGCACGCCGTTCGCCGTCTTCGCCTGCACGTACAGCGGCCGCACGTAGAGGAGCGAGTTGTTGAGCGGCACCACGAGGAGGTTGCCCAGCTCCACCTGGCTGCCCTGACCGCTCAGCAGCGTGATCTGCTGCGACACCGTGAAGTCCGAGAAGATGTTGTCGTTCACGATCATCGGACCGTCGACCTGGCGGTTCCGCTCACGGGTTCCGTCCGCCAGGCGGCGGGTCATCGTGAACACCTCGAGGTCGCCGTAGTTGTCCGGGTCGCTCTTCGCGACCATGAACGACGACAGCTGCTTCTTCGTGTCGTCGGTGGAGTACGGCACGAAGGGCCGGAAGATCAGGAACTCGTCGCGGTCGCTGCCCGGCAGCTTCATCTGCTGGTAGTAGGCACGGATGCGCTCGCGGGTGGTGCCGTCGACCGCGGTGGTGCCGGTGCGGCCGCTCGACACGTCGCGGCCCGGGTCCTGCGCCACCGACCAGCGGTCGCTCTGCTCGTAGAACTCGCCCGGCTCGTCGATGTGGTAGTGCCCCCACATGGCGGTCTGGATCTTGAAGAGGTCCTCGGGGTAGCGGAGGTGCGCCCGGAGCGTCTCGTCCATCTCGTCGATGGGGCGCATGAGCCCGGGGAACGCCTTGTCGTACGCCCGGATCAGCGGATCCTGCTCGCCGTACAGCTCGTCGCTCATGTAGACGTCGACCGTGCCGTCGTAGGCGTCGATCACGACCTTCGCCGAGTTCCGCACGTAGTTGAGCGGCACGCCCCACAGCCCGGAGGTCTGGTCGAGGATCGTGGTGGTGTCCACCTGCTGCGCGTACGGATACGAGTCGGTCGTGGTGTAGCCGTCGAGCACGTACTTGATCCGCCCGTCGGTGATGACGGGGTACGGGTCGGCGTCGAACTTGAGGAACGGCGCGACCTTCCGGGCCCGGCGCACGATGTCGCGCACGTAGAGCACGCGGGAGTCCTCGGTGAGGTAGTCGGAGGTCAGCGCCTCGAGGTGGCCGAAGCGCAGGAAGAACGCGGCACGGCGGAAGAAGCCGGTCATGGCGACGCCGCCGTCGCCCTCGTAGGTGGTCTCGCCGCCGCCGCTCTGCTCGCGGCGGGTGGTGGCGACGATGGCGTAGCCCTTCTCGTCCGCGCCGTCGAGGCCCTGGCCGTAGTACAGCTCGGGTCGCTCGAGCGGCACCACGTCGGCGACCGACGGGTCGATCTGCACCGGCACGCCCTTCACCAGGAACACCGGCCGGCCCTTCGAGGTGGCCGCGTTCGCCGGTGCGAGCGCCGCGCCGTAGCCGTGGGTGTAGATGAGGTGGCGCGACTCCCACGTGGTCGACGGCAGCTTCTCGGGGTTCAGGTCGCGGGTGCTGACCACCACCTGGGTGCTCGCCCCGTCGGGGCCGATCGGGTAGCGGTCGACGTCCACGTCGTTGAAGCCGTAGAAGCCCTGCTGCCCCTCGAGGTTCTGGAACGTCTCGTCGACCACCACCGGGTCCATCAGGCGGATGTTCCGGACGGTCTCGGGGTTCTCGGAGATCACCGACGAGTCGGGGTCGGACGTGTAGTCGAAGTTGCGCTCCTCCACCCGGTGGAGCCCGAGCGCCCGGCGCGTCGCCTCGATGTTGTGGCCGATGTAGGGAGCCTCCTGGGCGGACTCCCTCCGCTGCACCTGGAAGTTCTGGATGAACCAGGGGTACAGCTCGCCGGCGACCAGCGCGACGAGCACCCAGAGGCCCACGGCCACGATCGGGAGCGCCCATCCCCGTCGGGAGATGTTCACGAGCAGCAGCACGGCGCAGAGCCCCGAGATGAGGAGCAGCAGGCTGAGCGCCGGCATCTGGGCGTTCACGTCGGTGTAGGTGGCACCGCCCACCACGCCGCGGGTGCTGAGGAGCGTCTGGTAGCGGCTGAGCAGGTAGTCGGCGGCCTTCACCACGGCGAGCAGGGCGAGCAGCACCGAGATGTGGGCCTTCACCTGCGGCGACACGCGCCGCGGGCCCTGCAGGCGGATGCCGCCGTTCAGGTAGTGGGCCACCGTGGTGACCAGGAGCACGATGATGAGCGTGGCGAAGACCCAGTCGACCAGGAACGAGAGGAACGGCAGGTCGAACACGTAGAAGCCGGCGTCGCGCTGGTGGAGCGGGTCGTCGGTGCCGAACGAACCGCCCGAGGTGAACAGCATCCACTGCTCCCAGCGGCTGGACGCACCGACCCCGGCGATGAGGGCCAGGAGCGCGGTGACCACCGCACGGACGAGGCGGCGGCGGGGCCCGACGAGCTCGCGGTAGCGGACCAGCAGCTCGTCGTCGGGGCCCAGGTCGGGCAGCGGGGCCAACCGCTCGGCGATGACGAGGTTCACGTAGCAGACCACGAAGAACAGCAGCGTGAAGCCGGCGCCCAGCCCCAGCTGGGCGAGGATCCGGCGCCGCCACGTGGCGGTGACGTCGAGCGAGTCGAACCAGAGGTAGTCGGTGTAGAAGCCCGCGATCGCCCGCGCGGACAGCGCCAGCACGATGAGCGCGGCGATCACCACGGCGACGATGACGCGCCCCTTCGGCGACAGCGTCTTCCGCTGCCGGATGGGGCGGACCATGTCGTCGGGATAGCGCATTCAGCTCACCGGGGTCAGGACGGGCGGGGCCCCGCCGGCCGGTGAGCCTACCGAGGGGCAGGTACGAGGAGGCATCGACACCCGGCGTGGGCCGGGGGTCGGACGTCCCCCGTGGGGAACGGATCACCCGCCGGGACGGCGTCCGCGAGGCGGTTGTCCTCGGCGTCGGGGTTGGGGACGCCGCCGTCGTCGATCACCCAGCAGTGCGCCGTCCCGGGCTGCGCCGAGCGCAGGATGCCCTCGTTGAGCGCGGCGGTGACGAGGTCGCCCGCCAGCTCCGGCACCTGGTCGTTGCGCCACTCGCGATACGCGGACCGGAGGGCGGCGTCCAGCTCGTCGATGCTGTCGCCCGAGGTGTGCTGGTCGACCGCGGCCACCAGCCGCGCGTGCAGGGGGTCGACCACCGGGCCGACCGCTTCGGCGAGCACCAGCTCGGCCACGGCGGGGCCGTCCACGTCGACGCCGTGGGTGTCGTCGGCGTGGAAGGTGGCGCCGGCCACGACCACCTCTGCGACATCGCCCAGCACGGCCGCCACGACCGCTTCGCGCAGCTCGGCGACGGTGCCCACGATCTCGGTGGGGACCGAGCCCTTCTTGTGGCGGCGCACGGCGTCGCGCACCGTGTTCTCGTGATCGGTCAGCGTGCGCTTCACGCGGCGGGTCACGGCCCGCTCGAGGGGGGTCAGCAGGTCGTCGCGCCGGTCGAGCCAGCGGGCGTCGTCGAGGGCCTCGGGGGCCGCCTCGAGCACGGCCACGTCGCCGCCGTTCAGTGCCACGACCACCCCGCCCTCCGGCGTGGGCTGCTCCGGGAAGGGGACGGGCTCCACGGAGTGGGCGGCCAGCCCTCCCGATGCGTCGTCGTCCGACTCGTCGCCCGTGTCGGGGGCGTGCTCGTCGGCGTCGGCGCGGAGACGGGCGAAGATCGCCTCGGCGGCACCCGAGGCCGGATCCACGTCCGCGGTCGCCACCTCGTCCTCGTGGTGGTCGTCGTCGTCGTGGTGGTCGTCGTCGTCGTGGCCGCCGCCCTGCACCAGGCGGAGGTGGGAGGCCACCACGGCCTCCATGGACCCGCCCGACTCGGTCGACTCGGTCGACGTCTCCGGCTCCGGCTCCGGGGTCTCGGACGTCGCAGCCTCCGACGCCGCGGCCTCGCTGCCGGCGTCGGCCTGGGCGTCACCCGCGGCCGCCTCGACCTCGGGCGCTCCCGCCTCGGCCTCGTCGGCGGGCTGCTCAGCCTCCTCAGCGATCTCCTGAGCGATCTGCTCGCCGGCTCCGGCAGCCTCGTCCGAGGCCTCGGCCGACGCCGCGGGCGGCACGTCGTCGAGCTCGGACAGGTCCTCGAGGCCCAGCTCCTCGGCGAGCGCGCTGAGGTCCTCGTCGGTGGCCTCGACCTCGGTCGCGGCCCGCTCGGCCGCCTCGCGGGCAGCCGGCAGCGAATCGGTGAGCTCATCGGTGAGGGTGTCGAACGACTGGCGGGCGGTGGCGAACGCCTCGAGGAGGCGCTCCCGTCCGGCACGGAGCGCCTCGAGCTGGCGACGCGACGCCGCCCGGCGGTCGGCGAGGTCGGCCAGCATGCGCTCCCGCGCGTCGCGGGCCTCGGCCACGATCGAACGGCCCCGCTCCGTGGCGTCGGCGATGGCGCGCTCGGCGTCGGCGGCCGCGTCGGCCCGGATCACCTCGGCGTCGGCGGCGGCCTCGGCACGCTGCTCGGCGGCGGCCTCCTCGGTGGAGCGGATCAGCTCGGCGGCCTCGGCCCGGATCGCCTCGGCGGCCTCCTCGGCCTCCGCCCGGCGCTCCTCGAGCACCGTGGAGGCCTCCTGCCGCAGCTCGTCGGCCTCGCGTTGCGCCTCCTCGCGGACCCGCTCGCCCTCGGCACGGGCGGACTCCCGCACCTCGGCGGCCTCGGACTCGGCCTGGGAGCGGAGCTGCT
>JBIQID010000158.1:0-5862 GCA_044508215.1 Actinomycetota bacterium
GGCAGCGCCTTCTTCACCGTGTCGGTCACCAGGTGGGTCGCCGGGTCGAGCGTCCCGAGGCACGCAGCCTCGAAGGGCACCGCACGCTCCAGCACGTCCATCGCCGTCAGGCAGAAGGTGCGCACGTCCAGCCCTGCCAGGGACAGGCTCCGCATCTGGTCTCGCACCCGCTCAGCGCTCGTGGCTGCCACAACCCACAGCATGCCGAACGTCGCCGCCCGGCGATACCCCAACTTCCTGGGGGTGCCCTCCTCCAGATCTGCGGGGGCCCAGGAACCCACCGACACGGGATGGTGACGGGGCCTCGGCCATCGGATCCTCGACCCACGGCCCGCCCGGGCCGCACGGACGGAACGACAGAGGAGCACCGATGACCGTCACCGAACCACCCACCCACCAGGCCCCCCGTGGCACCCACCTCCCGCCGCTCGAGATCGCACCGGACACGTTCGTGATCCACGCTGCGGTCGGCGAGGGCCAGGCGCCGCAGGTGGTCCACATGAACTCGATGGTGATCCGCGGCCGCGAGCCCGTCGTCGTGGACACCGGCGCCCCCATCCACCGCGACCAGTACCTCGAGGACCTCTTCGGCCTCGTCGACCCCGAGGACGTCCGCTGGGTGTTCATCTCGCACGAGGACGCCGACCACGTCGGCAACGTCGAGGCGGTCATGGCGGCCTGCCCGAACGCCACGCTCGTGGCCTCGTGGTTCCTGTGCGAGCGCATGGGAGCGAACGGCCTCGGCGTCCCGCCCACCCGCTGGCGCTGGGTCGGCGACGGCGAGACCCTCGACATCGGCGACCGCACCCTCGTCGCCGTGCGTCCCCCGGTGTACGACTCGCCGACCACCCGTGGCCTCTTCGACCCGGGCACCGGCGTCTACTGGGCGTCCGACGCCTTCGCCGCACCGGTGGAGACCCCCACCCGCTGGGCCGGCGAGATGGACGTCGACCACTGGACCGGCGGCTTCGCGGCGTTCCAGCGGTGGAACAGCCCGTGGCTCGACGTCGTCGACCCGGAGCGCTTCGCAGCCGACGTCAGCCGCCTCGCCTGGCTCGACATCCGCACGATCGCCAGCTGCCACGGACCCACCGTCGACCACGGCCTCGTGCCGCGGGCGCTCGACACGATGGCCCGCCTCCCCGGCATGACGGCCCCGCCGCAGCCCGGCCAGCCCGTCCTCGACGAGATCGTCGCTGCGATGACCGCGGCCTGATGCGGCCCGTCCCGACCAACAACCACCCGACGAACACAGAACGCAGAGAAGGAACCACTCCCATGACGAACCCGACCACCCACTCCACGAACCCGGCAGCCGGGCAGCGGCGCAGGAGGCGGCTGGCCGCCTCGATCGCAGCCGGTGTGCTGCTGGCCGCAGTGCCGCTGGCCTGCAGCGACGGCGAGGCGGCCGAACCGTCGACTCCGGACGAGACGACGCCCTCCACCACCGCAGCGCCCGCCGAGACGATCGAGGTCGAGGCCGTGGACTACGCCTTCGAGGGCCTCCCATCCGAGATCGACGCCGGCACCAAGCTCAGCCTCGTGAACCACAGCAACACCGAGCTCCACGAGCTGGTGGCGTTCCGTCTCCCCGATGACGAGACCCGCTCGGTCGAGGAGCTGATGAAGCTGCCGCCGGCGGACCTCCAGCAGCTGATGGCCGGCCAGCCGGCAGCGGTGCTCCTCGCTCCGCCTCACGGTGACCAGATCGAGGCGATCGGCGACGGGACGCTCGACGAGCCCGGCCGCTACGCCATCATCTGCGCCATCCCCACCGGCGTGGACCCGGCGACGTACCTCGAGGCGGCGAAGGCCAGCCCCGGCGGTCCGCCCGACGTGCCTGGCGGCCCGCCCCACATCGTTGCCGGCATGTACGGCGAGGTCACCGTCCGCTGATCGACCGAAACGTTCCTCCCAGAGCGACGCCCGCGTCGCTCTGGGAGGAACAGAACGTTGCGGGCGGGCGGAAAGGGCGGGGGAGATGCCCGAACTACGCCGGCTCGGGCAGGGTCCCCTCCACCAGCGCCGTCGGGTCGAGGTCCCGTGCGTTCGGCACGCCGGTGAGCGCCAGCGCGACCTCCAGGTCGGCCTTGATGATGTCGAGGATGTGGGCCACGCCCTCCCGGCCCCGGCCGGCGACCGCGTAGGCCCAGGCCCGGCCGATCATGCAGGCGTCAGCGCCGAGCGCCAGCGCCTTCACGACGTCGAGGCCGCTGCGGACCCCGCCGTCGAAGAGCACGTCGATCCGGTCGTCGACCGCGGCGACCACCTCGGGCAGCGCCCGGATCGTCGACGGCGTTGCGTCGAGCTGTCGCCCGCCGTGGTTCGACACGACGATGCCCTCGACGCCGGCGTCCACCGCCCGTCGGGCGTCCTCGGGGTCGAGCACACCCTTCAGCACCAGCGGACCGTCCCAGTGCTGGCGCACCCAGGCGAGGTCGTCCCACGTCACGCTCGGGTCGAACTGGCTGTCGACCCACTCCTTGAAGCCCCTCGGGTTCCGCCCGCCCGGCACCGCCTTCTCGAGGTTGCCGAACGTGTGGGGCTTCCCGCCGAGCGCCACGTCGCGCACCCACTGCGGGTGCGACGCGAAGTCGACGGCCTGCCGCAGCTTCTTCCCGAGCGGCATCTCGCCGACCATGCCGTTGCGGTCGTCGCGGTAGCGGGCGCCCACCACCGGGAGGTCCACGGTGAGCACCAGCACGGGGCACCCGGCCGCCTTCGCCCGGCCCATCAGCTCCTCGGCGTAGGAGCGGTCGCGCATCACGTAGAGCTGGTACCAGAACGGGGCGTTGGTCCCGGCGGCGACCTCCTCGATCGAGCAGATCGACACCGTCGACTCGCAGAACGGCACGCCCGCCGCCTCGGCCGCCTGCGCTGCCTGCACCTCGGCCCGCTGGGCGAACATCCCGCCCAGGCCCACCGGCGCGAGGACCACCGGCATCGCCAGCTGCTGGCCCAGCACCGAGACGCTGAGGTCCAGCTGCGACACGTCCCGCATCACCCGCTGCCGGAGCGAGATCGACGCGAGGTCGTCCACGTTGGCCCGCATCGTCGCCTCGTCGTAGGCGCCGCCGTCGATGTAGTCGAACAGCTGGCGGGGGAGACGGCGACGGGCGAGCTCCCGGTAGTCGGAGATGGAGCCCGGGGCGAGCCCGAGTGGACGGTCGGCACGCAGCGGCATGGGGCGGATCGTAACGGCGCCGACGGCCCGCAGACCGGGGAGCCGCCCACCACGATGAGGGGATCGGAATCGTATCGCAGTACGATATGACGACGTGATGCCCGAGAAGACGCCGCAGTTCGTCCACCGCCTGGTGAGCACCGCGTCGGTCCGCATCCAACAGGGCCTCGGCGTGCCCACCGTGGTGGTCGGGGTGCTCGGCGGGCTGATCGGCGCTGCCTACGTGAGCGCGATGAAGGCCCTCGAGCACGGCCTCGGACCCGAGCACCACTCGAAGCTGACCCAGGCGGGGATCCTCGTCGCGGTCGGCGCCGCGGTCGCCCTGATCACCCGCCTCGGGGGAGAGACCGGGAACGTCGAGCTGCTGGTCGACAACATCCACGTCCTCGGCGGCGCCGAGAGCGTGCGCGGCCTCCGTCCGCTGATCCCCGCCTCCCTCCTGTGCATCGCCGCCGGCGCGGGCATGGGACCCGAGGCGCCGCTCGTCCAGACCACCGGCACCGTCGGGACGGTCGTGGGCACCCGGTTCCACCGGTCCACCGCCGACGTCCGCATCCTCACGATCACCGGCATGGCGGCCGGGTTCACCGTGCTCTTCGGCGCGCCCCTCGGCTCGGCGCTGTTCGCCCTCGAGATCCTCCACCGGCGCGGCCTGCAGTACTACGAGGCGCTCATCCCGGCGGTGGTGGGCTCGTTGTGCGGCTTCGGGGTGTTCCTCGGGCTCAGCCGCCTCGGCGTCCAGCCGGTCTGGCAGTTCCCGACCATCCACTCCCTCCGCCTCCTCGACCTGCTCATCGCCGTGGGGATCGGGCTGCTCGGAGCGCTCGGCTCGGCCGTCTTCACCGTGGTCACCCACCTGGAACGCAAGCTGCTGGCCCCGGTCCCGACAGGGTGGCGCTACGTGATCGGCGGCGCTGCGCTGGGCCTCCTCGGGATGCTGTCCCCGTACGCGCTCACGTTCGGCGAGACGCAGATCGCAGAGATCGTCGACGCCCGCCTCGCCGCCGGCGCGCTGGGCGTCGCGATCGTGGCCAAGCTGCTCGGCACCACGGTGACCCTCTCCTCGGGGTGGAAAGGTGGTTTCATCATCCCGTTGTTCTTCATGGGCGCCGCCACCGGCCAGCTGCTGCACATCGCCATGCCCCGCACCCACGTCTCGGTCCTGATGGCCTGCGCCATGGTGGCGTTCTGCGTCGGCGTGACCAAGACCCCGATCGGCAGCACCCTCGTGGTCACGGAGATGGCGGGCCTCCCGCTGCTGCCCGCCACGCTCATCGCCGCGGTGGTGGCGATCCTCGTGACCAACCGGATCGGCCTCATCGAGACCCAGCGGGCCCGGGTGGTCGAACGTGTCGACCGCTCCCTGCACCCGGCCGGGCGGCGGCTGCGCCGGACCGGGGGCGAGGAGCCCATCGGCGCATGAGCGGTCGACCCGTCAGCCAGCGCGACTACCGGTCGCTCGCCCGCTTCCGCCACGCGCTCCGGGTGTTCCAGCGGTTCTCCGAGGAGGCCGCCCGCGAGGCCGGGATCACCCCTGCACAGCACCAGCTGATGCTCGCGATCAAGGGCTGGGCAGGCGAAGGAGCCCCGACGGTCGGTGACCTGGCCGAGTCGCTGCAGCTGCGCCACCACTCCACCGTCGAGCTGATCCAGCGTGCGGTCCGCAGCGACCTGGTGACCACCGAGACCGACGCCGCCGACAACCGCCGGCAGCTGATCGGGCTGACCGCCAAGGGCGAGGACATCCTCGCCTCCCTCTCGTCGCTGCACCGCGACGAGCTGCGCCGGTTCCGCACCGAGATGAACGACGTCCTCGGCGAGCTCGATGTCCCCTGACCGGACCTCCGCTCGGTTCGTCCACGGGGACGCCGCGCCGCGGGTACGGCAGTCGGGCCGAACGGGTACAACCGGGCCATGACCGACACCCAACCCGTCCGGCCGACGCCCTCGGACATCGAGGTGCGGCACGTCCCCGAACGTTCGACCTTCGAGATCGTGTGGAACGGCGAGGTCGTGGGCCACGCCGACTACCGACGCGTCGGCGACAGCGCGATCTTCACCCACACGTTCGTCGACCCGACCCACCGCGGGAAGGGCCTCGCCGAGGAGCTGGTCGGCCACGCCGTCGACTTCGTCCGACGCGAGGGCCTCACCCCCGTGGGCCAGTGCTGGTACGTCGCCGACTACCTCGCAGCGCACCCCCAGTAGCCACCTCCGACCGCCGCCTGGCACCGCGCCCCCGCTGGTGCGGGCGCACGGCCCGACCTGCGGCAAGATGTGCGGCGTGGCCCGTCGGCGTGGAGGGGGAAGCGGCCGTTGACCGAACCGCTCGACGCCCCTGGGCGCCCCGCACCCGACGCTGATCCCGTGCTGTCGGTGCGCGGCCTGCGCAAGACGTTCGAAGCCGAGCTCGCCCCCGTACGGGCCCTCCGCAGCGTCGACCTCGACATCGCCCGGGGCGAGATGGTCTCGATCATGGGCCCCTCGGGGTGCGGCAAGTCGACGCTCCTCAACCTCGTCGCCGGACTCGACGCAGCCGACGGCGGCTCGATCACGATCGACGGCGAGGAGGTCACCGGCCGCGACGAGGACTGGCTCGCTCGCATGCGGCGCCGCCACATCGGGCTGGTCTTCCAGTTCTTCAACCTGATCGACGGGATGACCGCCCTCGAGAACGT
>JBIQID010000159.1:0-5784 GCA_044508215.1 Actinomycetota bacterium
GGACAAGTTCAAGCTGTCCCGATCCGGGCAACCCCCGCGCCCCAATCCGGACAAGCTCAACCTGTCCTGATCTGGCGGGTCAGGCGGGGAGCAGGCCGGCTGCCACGAGCTCGTCGCGGAACGAGGCGGTGTCGGTGAAGTCCACCGTGGGGAAGCCCAGCTCGGCGGCGACCTTGGTGTTCGCCGGGGTGTCGTCGACGAAGAGCAGCTGCGCCGGATCGAGGCCGCTGCGCTCGCAGACGAGCTGGAAGATCTCGGGTTCCGGCTTGGCCAGTCCGGGGTGCTCGCCCGACACCACGATGTCCCGGAACCGCCCGAAGCCGGGGTACTGCTCGACCACGATCGGAAAGGTCTCGGCCGAGAAGTTGGTGAGCCCGTAGAGGGGCACCCCGGCGTGGTCGAGCTCCTCGACCAGCTCCCAGGCGCCCTCGACAGGGCCGGGGATCGTCTCGATCCAACGGTCCCACGCCGCACGGATGGCGGTCTCGTAGCCGGGGTGCAGGCGGACACGCTCCGCGATCACGTCGGCGAACGGCTCGCCCCGGTCACACCGCCCGTTCTCCTCGAGCGTCCAGACGGTGGAGAGGAAGTGCTCCATCTCGTCGACGTCGTCGAAGATCGTCCGGTAGAGCGCTCGGACGTCCCAGCGGATCAGGACGTTGCCGACGTCGTAGAGGACCGCAGACGGTGGGGTCGGATCGGGCATCCCGGCCACCGTATCGACGGGCCGAGGCCACACCTGGCCCGACGCCTACGATCGGTCCGATGGCTGCGCAGCAGATGGACGGGAACGCCGCCGCCGCGGTGGTGAAGGCTGATCTGACCGAGCGCGTGGCGGCGCTGGCGCAGCGGGGCGTGACCCCCGGCCTCGGCACGATCCTGGTGGGCGACGACGGGCCCAGCGCCAAGTACGTGTCGATGAAGCACCACGATGCCGCCGAGCTGGGGATCGCGGGTCGGGAGATCGCGCTGCCGGCCGACGCGACGCAGGACGACGTGCTGGTGGCCATCGAGGTCATGAACAACGACCCCGAGGTCCACGCGTTCATCGTGCAGTACCCGTTCCCCGCCGGCCTCGACTACGAGGCGGCGATCCTCACGATGGACCCGGCGAAGGACGCCGACGGTCTGCACCCGGTCAACCTCGGCTGGCTGGTGATGGGTCGCGAGGCGCCGCTCGCGTGCACGCCCGCCGGGATCCTCCGCCTGCTCGACCACCACGGCATCGAGGTGGCCGGCCGCCACGTGGTGGTGGTCGGGCGAGGCCTCACGATCGGCCGGCCCCTGGCGAACCTCCTCACCCTGAAGCGACCCGAGGCCAACGCAGCGGTCACCGTCGTGCACACCGGGGTCAAGGACCTCGGTGCCCACACCCGCCGCGCGGACATCGTCGTGGCCGCCGCAGGCTCACCTGGGCTGGTCACGGCCGACATGGTCCAGCCCGGTGCCGCCGTGGTCGCCGCGGGCGTCTCGTTCCGTGACGGGAAGGTCGTCTCCGACGTCGCCGACGACGTGACCGAGGTGGCGGCCTGGGTGTCGCCGCGGATCGGGGGCGTGGGGCCCATGACCCGGGCGATGCTGATGGCGAACACGGTCGCAGCCGCTGAGCGCTCGGCGGGCGTGTCGTGAGGCGCATCGACGCCCTGCTCCGCGCCGGGCAGACCCGCTCGGTCGAGTTCTTCCCGCCGCGCACCCCCGAGGGCGTCGCCACCCTGGAGCGGACGATCGACGAGCTGGCGCCCGTGGACCTGTCGTTCGTGTCCGTCACCTACGGGGCTGGCGGCACCACCCGAGAGCTGACCCGCGACATCGTCGTGGGCATCCAGGGCGAGCGACCCTTCCCGGCGATGCCGCACCTCACCTGCGTGGGCCACACCAAGGACCAGCTCACGTCGCTGCTCGACGACTACTTCGCCCACGGGATCGACAACGTCCTCGCACTGGGTGGCGACCCGCCCGCCGACGGCTCCCCGGCGATCGGCGACTTCACCTACGCGTCAGAGCTGATCGAGCTGGTGCGCTCGCGCGGCGACGTGTCGATCGGCGTCGCGGCCTTCCCGGAGGGGCACCCGCGCTCGACCTCGCGCGAGGAGGACCGGCGCCACCTGGCAGCGAAGCTCCAGATGGCCGACTTCGGCATCACCCAGTTCTTCTTCGACGCCGACCACTACTTCCGGATGGTCGACGAGCTGTCGAAGCTGGGCTGCGACATCCCGGTGCTCCCCGGCGTGATGCCGATGAGCAACCCGACCACGATCCGCCGCTTCTCCGACATCAACGCCGTGGCGTTCCCCGAGGACCTCGCCGCACGCGTCGACGCTGCCGAGGGCGCTGACCGCCACAAGATCGTGGTCGACGCCGCCGTCGAGCTCTCCGCCCGGCTCCTCGAAGGCGGTGTGCCGGGCCTGCACTTCTACTGCCTCAACCGCTCCGAGGTGGTCCTCGACGTCCTCGACGCGCTGGCCTGAAGCGGCGGCGCTCGATGGGGCCCGGCCGACCCGGCCGACCCGGCCCAACCGGCCGACCCGGCCCAACCCCGACGCGTCAGTGCTTGAAGTGGCGTTCGCCGGTGAAGACCATCGCCATCCCTGCCTCGTTGGCTGCGTCGATGACCTCCTGGTCGCGGATCGAGCCCCCGGGCTGGATCACCGCGGTGGCGCCCGCCTCGCTCGCCGCGTCGAGGCCGTCCCGGAACGGGAAGAAGGCGTCGGACGCACACGCCCCGCCCGCTGCGCGACCGTCCGCCTTCAGCGCGGCGATGCGGCCCGCGTCGACGCGGCTCTGCTGGCCGGCTCCGATCCCGACGGCCTGGCGGTCCTTCACCAGCACGATCGTGTTCGACGTGACCCTCGCCGCCAGCAGCCACGCCAGCTCGAGGTCGGCCCACTCCGCCTCCGTCGGCTGCCGCTCGGTCACGACCTTCCACCCCGACCGATCGGTCGAGACGACGTCCGGCGTCTGCACCAGCAGGCCGCCCTCGATCGTGCGGATGTCGACGGGCGGAACCACGGGCGGGCGAGCGGTCAGGACGCGCAGGTTCTTCTTCGCGGTGAGCACCTCGAGCGCACCCTCCTCGTAGCCGGGCGCGACCACGACCTCGGTGAACACCGGTGCGAGGGCTTCGGCGAGCGACACCGGCATGGGGCGGTTGATCGCCACGATGCCGCCGAACGCCGACTTCGGGTCGCACTCGTGGGCCTTGCGGTACGCCTCGGTGATGTCTGCGTCCACCGCCGCGCCGCACGGGTTCGCGTGCTTGATCACGACCGCGGCCGGGTCGTCGCCCAACGACCAGGCGAGGCGCCACGCGGCGTCGGCGTCGTACACGTTCAGGTACGACATCTCCTTGCCACCGTGCTGCACCGCGTCGTCCCAGCACGAGTCGCCGAAGGTGTAGCGGGCACCGACCTGGTGGGGGTTCTCGCCGTAGCGGAGCGTCTCGGCCCGCGTCCCGGCGACGTGCAGGGTCTCGGGGAGCCCTTCGACGTCCTCGTCGAACCAGTCGACGATCGCGGCGTCGTAGGCGGCGGTGTGGGCGAAGGCCTTCCGGGCGAGGCGACGGCGCAGGCGCTTCGAGAGCGCTCCCTTCATGGCGAGCTCGCCGAGCACCTCGGTGTAGTCGGCCGGGTCGACGATCACTCCGACGTGCGCGTGGTTCTTCGCCGCTGCCCGCACGAGCGTCGGCCCCCCGATGTCGATCAGGTCCACCGAGGGGTTCGACCGGAACGGATAGAGGTTCACGACCACCAGGTCGATCGTGGGGATGCCGTAGGTCTCGAGGTCGGCCAGGTGGGACGGGTCGGACCGGTCGGCCAGGATCCCGCCGTGGACCATCGGGTGGAGGGTGACGACCCGGTGGCCGAGCATCGCCGGGTAGCCGGTGAAGTCGGCGACGTCCGTGACCGGCACGCCCGACTCGGCGATCGCCGCAGCGGTGCCGCCGCTCGAGACCAGATCCACTCCCAGCTCGTGGAGCCGGCGGGCCAGGTCCACCACACCGGTCTTGTCGTACACGCTCAGCAACGCTCGCATCGTGGTCTCTCGTTCGTCGTCTGGGATGGGGGCGCCACGCTCAGGTGTGCGCCGAGGACGGGATCTCGGGCGGCGCCGCCGCCCCGAGGACCCCGGGATCGTCGACGATCGCGGCGATCGTGTCGACGTAGAGCCGGCGTTCGACGGCCTTGATCCGCTCGTGGAGCGAGGCCTCGTCGTCGTCGGGCAGCACCCTCACCGCCTCCTGGGCGAGGATCGGGCCGGCGTCGACCTCGAGCGTCGCCACGTGCACGGTGCAGCCGGTGACCTTGACGCCGTGGTCGAGGGCGTCCCGCACGGCGTGCCACCCCTTGAACGCGGGCAGCAGCGCCGGGTGGGTGTTCAGGATCCGCCCCGGGAACGCCTCGTGGACGGCGTGCCCGAGGATGGTGCCGTAGCCGGCCATCACGAGGAGGTCGACGTCGAACGGTGCGAGCGCATCGACGACCGAGCGGCTGTACGCCTCGCGGTCGAAGGAGGGCGAGAAGTCCGTCCGCTCGACGAGCACGCAGTGGACGCCGTGGCGATCGGCCACCTCCATCGCCCGGCAGGCCCGGTCGACGAGGACCACCTCCACCGGCAGGTCGGCGTCGAGGATCGCGTCCAGCAGCGTGCCGGAGCCTGAAGCGAGGACGGCGACGCGCACGGGCGCGAAGCTATCCCCGGCCGGCTGCGGCGTCGAAGCGGCGGGGGCAGGGCCCGGCGGCTCCTATCCTGGCCCGATGCCCCGGACGACAATCGCCGCCGTGCTCGCAGCCCTCGTCCTCCTCGCCGGTTGCGGCGACGCGGAGAACGCCTTCGACCAGACCGGCCCCGGAGCCGACGACGTCACCACCACGGCTGCGCCGTCGGGCCCTCCGTTCGACTGTGACGACTTCCGCTCGACCGTCGAGGACGAGGTGGCGACCGACGGCACGCCCGAGCCGGCGCTGCCCGACCGCCCGGCCCAGGAGCTGTGCGTCATCGACGTGGAGGAGGGCGACGGCGACGAGGTGACCGACGCCGACGCCGCAGCGGGCGTCGAGGTGGAGGTCGACTACGTGGGCGTCGGCCAGGAGACCGGCGAGACCTTCGACTCCAGCTACGAGCGGGGCCAGTCGATCTCGTTCCCGCTCAACGGCGTGATCCAGGGCTGGACCGAGGGCCTGGTGGGCATGAAGGTCGGGGGTCGGCGGCAGCTGATCATCCCGGGCGACCTGGCCTACGGCTCGAACCCCCAGCCCGGCTCCGGGATCCTCCCCGACGAGACCCTCGTCTTCGTCGTCGACCTGATCGCCGTCCACCGATAGGAGCCACCATGGCGCTGAAGAACCCCGAGGTCGAGCTGCCCGACGAGCCGGCCACCGAGCTGGCGGTCGTCGACGTGCGCGACGGACACGGCGACGAGATCACCCAGGCCGACGCCGATGCCGGCGTGGAGGTCGAGGTGCACTACGTCGGGGTGGGCCAGCAGTCGAAGCAGGTGTTCGACTCCAGCTTCGAGCGCGGCGAGACGATCTCGTTCCCGCTGAACCGCGTGATCGAGGGCTGGACGAAGGGCCTCGTCGGCATGAAGGTCGGTGGCCGCCGGCAGATCACGATCCCCGGCGAGATGGCGTACGGCCGCCGTTCGCCCACGCCGGCGATCGGCCCGAACGAGACGCTCGTCTTCGTGGTGGACCTGTTCGAGATCTTGCGCTGAACCAGCGCCGCGGACCGGTCAGCCAAGCCCGCGGATGATCTCCACCATCAGCTCGCCGGCCTCGGTGGGGT
>JBIQID010000160.1:0-5608 GCA_044508215.1 Actinomycetota bacterium
ATCCAGACGCACAGGCCGCCCACAAGCGGACAAGTTCGGCCTCGGACGGCGCCCGGCCCGCTCAGCCGCTGGACAGCACCGCGGCGAGCGCCTCCGCCACCTGCGACGGCCGCCCGACCGGCACGAGCCGCGCCCCGGCCGCATCGGCCAGCCGAGCGGCGTCGGCGAGGTCGTCCGCCGGCGCTGCGATCACCAGCTCGTCCAGCGCGGCGGCGGCAGCGTCCGGCGGGACCCCCGTCGTCTGCCGGCAATCGCTCAGCAGGATCGCGACCCGCCGCCCCGTCGGCCCGCGGTCCAGCTGTGCACTCGCCGCTCGAAGCGCCAGTTCCACATCCGTCGTCCCGTGCCCCCGGAGACGCAACAGGTCGCTGACCACCCGCTCCGGCTCCCGGGGCTCGCCCAGCGACGACAGCACCACCGCCTCGCTCGCGAACGCCACCACGGAGCACCGCTCGCCGAACCGCAGCTGCACCGCGGCGGCCGCCACCGCCGCGGCAGCGAGGCGTTCTCCGGTCATCGAGCCCGAGCGGTCGACCAGCAGGCACACCGTCGTGGGCGCCTGTCCCCACTGCAGCATCGAGAGGTCGTCGAGCGAGGCGGGCCGCCCGGACGCCCGCCCCTCCACCACCGCGTCGAGGCTGCGATCGAGTTCCACGTCACCCGTGCCGCCCCGGACGACCCGAAGCCGCCCCACGCCGGATCGTGTCGGCGCCCCGGTGCGGGCGACCTCCACCAGCACCCGGCCGGCGAGCCGGTGCGCGAGGCGCCGCAGCACCTCGTCGGTGGCGCCGGCGAGGTCGACCAGCAGCGCCAGCGCAGCGTCGGGGTCCTCCTCCATGAGGTCGTCGAACGCCGACTCGTCGAGCACCCCAACCTCGGGGCTGACCTCGGCGAAGCCCTGCTCGCGGGCGAGGTCCCTGCGCGAGGTCGTGCGGCGTGACGCCTCGGCCACCGCCTCCTTGGCCGCGTCGCCTTCGAGCACCTCGCCGTCCCCGCCGCTCGCCGACGGCGGGCTCAGCGTTTTGGGTCGGTGCCGCCGGGAACGAGGCCGCCGTCGGGATCCGACGGCTCGCGGGGTGCCAGGTGCTCGCGCCAGAGATCGGTGACGATCTCGTCGGCCGATCGGCTGGTCGACTCCTTCGGGCGCACCCGTCCCGAGAGCGCGAGCAGCGAGGCGTCGAGGGTGACCCCCGGATCGTCCGCCGGCACCTGCCGGAGCCGTGCGAGCTCGTGGAGGAGCATGACCAGGTCGATCGCTCCACGCACCGACGAGCCCGTGCGCAGCTCGGGGTGGGTGCGCGTCGCTCGCACCATGTCCACCACACGTGTGCCGAGGGTGCGACCGACGGGCCGCCATGCCTCCGGCGCCACGTGCGCGACCACCTCGACCTCGTCGTCGCGGGGTTGGTAGTCGACGGTGAGGCGGCAGCAGCGGTCGTAGAGCGCGGAGGCGATCCGTGCGGTGCCGACCGAGTCGAACGGGTTCATCGCAGCGACCAGCCGGAACCCGGGAGCGGCCGGCACGCGACCGAGGCGGGGGACGTGCAGCTCGCCCTCGCTCATCACCCCGATGAGCACGTTGAGCGTCTCCTCGGGGATGCGGTTGATCTCCTCGACGTAGAGCAGGGCGCCTTCGCGCAGCGCGCTCACGAGCGGCCCGTCCAGGAACACGTCGGGGGAGTAGCCGGTCTCCAGCACGGCGGCGGGATCGAAGGTGCCGATCAGCCGTCCGGGGGTGAGCTCGGCGTTGCCTTCGACCAGTTCGAAGCCGGTGTCGTTCGCCTCGGCGATGGTCCGCAGCAGGGTCGACTTCCCGGTCCCCGGCGGTCCCTCGAGGAGGAGGTGGCGTCCGGCGGCGAGGGCGGCCAGGACGAGCTCCAGCTCCCGCCGGCGCCCCACCACCGTGCCGAACGGCGCCGCCGGCCTCATCGGTCGACCGAGGCCATCAGGGCCCAGTCGAGGAGCGGAGCCGAAGAAGGCCGAGGGACGAGGCCGAAACTGAGCGGAGCGACCGAGACCATGAGGACTAGTTGAAGCTGTTGAGGATCAGCTGGGTGTACGCCAGGATCCCCGCCGCGGTCAGGTGCGTCCCGTCGCTCACGAACAGCCCGGGGTTGTGCTTCGAGGCGTTGTGCCAGTCGATCACGTACGCGTTCGGGAACCGCTGCGGCGCGGCGGACAGCACTGCGACGTCCTCGGCCTCCCAGCTGCGCGGGACCTTCGGAGTCACGAAGTACACCTGCCGGTGCGGGCCTGCGATCTCCATCACCTTGTCGACCATCCGTGGTGTGATCGTGCCGTTCGTGCCGAGGTGGACGAGCACCACGTGGCCCAGCGTGTTGTACGCCGCCATCCCGGAGAGCACCTCGATCGCCGAGCCGAACTGGCGGCTCTTCTCGGCGTTGATCGCGATCCCGGGGATGTTCTTGCGGAGCACGTTCGCCGCACCCTGCATGACCGAGTCGCCGACGGCCGAGACGGCGACCGGGGTCGGAGCGAGCGCCGGGTTCGGCAGAGTGGTGGGTGGCGGGTCGGGGACCGCGGCCAGCCCGGGGACCGCGTTCGGCGGAGGGGGTGGCGGTGCCGTGGTGGTGGTCGCGACTGCAGTCGTGGACGGTCCGACGGTGGTGCTCACCGCCGTGGTCGTCGTGGTGGTCGGCTGCGTCACGACGGTGAGGAGCGGGGCCTCCTCGGCGGCACGTGCGGCTGCCGCGATCTCGTCCTCGATCTTCTCGGCGCTCGAGGGCGACCGGTCGAAGACGAGCACGCCGAGCACGGTGAGGGGGACGAGCGAGAGCCCCGCCACCTGGACCCGCCGCCGGACGCGCCCGTGGCGGGCGAACACCGGCCGGTCCCGCCATCGGCTGATCGCCCCGTTGCGGATCGGGACCTCCACGAAGCGGTACGACAGCTCGGTGGCGGCGAGCGTGAGCACCACCCGGAGCAGGGTGAGGGGCAGCCAGCCCCACGCCAGGTCCAGCTCGGGGCGCGTCATCGCGAAGATCGGGAAGTGCCACAGGTAGAGCCCGTAGGACCTCAGGCCGATCCACCGGAGCACCGGGTGGCCCAGCGCCGAGCCCAGCTGGCCGTCCGGGTGCACCACCGCCATCACGACCGCTGCCGTCGCCAGGTCCACGACCGCGAAGCCGCCCCGGAAGACGAAGGCGTCGCCGTCGCCGACCAGGCAGAACATGGCCACGAGGACGCCGATGCCGACGACGCCGATGGCGTCCATCGCCGTGCCGACAGCCGGGTTCTTGGGGCGGGCGCGCAGCCGGTCGGGCCGCCACACCATCGCCAGGGCGCATCCGCCGAGGAGGCCCGAGAGCCGCGTGAAGGTGTTGTAGTAGAGCGCCGTGTTGTCGGCGGTTCCCGGCTGGTAGGCGATCGCCATCACCAGCGCCGACGCCACCGCCACGCCGGAGGTCGCGACGAGCAGCGTCCGCTTCCTCACCCTGGTGACGGCGAAGGCGAAGACCAGCGGCCAGAGGACGTAGAACTGCTCCTCCACGGCGAGGGACCACAGGTGCTGGAGCAGCGGGGGACGCCCGGCGAGCTCGAAGTACGACTGCTGGTCGACGAGCTGCCACCAGTTGTTGACGTACAGGAGCGACGCCACGACATCGCCGCGCAGCCGCGAGACCGCGTCGGAGGCCACGACGGCGGCGAGGAGGACCACCACGGCGAGCATGCAGTAGAGCGCCGGGAGCAGCCGGCGGGCCCGGCGCAGCCAGAACTGGCGAAGCGAGATCCCACCCTCACGTCGCTGCTCGCCGATGAGCAGCGACGTGATCAGGTAGCCGCTGATCAGGAAGAAGACCTCGACGCCGAAGAAGCCCCCCGGCATGAAGGACACCGGGGCGTGGTAGAGGATCACGGCGAGCACCGAGATCGCGCGAAGTCCGTCGATGCCCCCGAGGTACGGGAGGTGCGGCGCGGGGGAAGGCCGCTGCAGTGGGGGCGCGGGGGCAGTCGTGGTCACGGGGCGTCAGGCAGCGAAGAGCTCCACGAAGAGCTCGACCGAGCGTACCGCCTGACCTCCCCGCGGACGCGGCGGGGCAGCGGCCTTTTGGAGGCGCGTGCCGGCGTCGGGGCAGACCCCGTAGGTGGCGCTACGAGAACTCGATCACGCCACGGATGTTCTTGCCGTCGCGCATGTCCTGGTAGCCCTGGTTGATGTCCTCGAGGGCGTACCGGCGGGTGACCAGCTCGTCGAGCTTCAGCTGCCCGTCGCGGTACATCCCGAGCAGCATCGGGATGTCGTAGCGAGGGTTCCCGGACCCGAAGAGCGTCCCCTTCAGCTCCTTGTTCATCATGGCGAACATGAAGGAGTTCAGCGTGGCCTCGTTGTCCATCATGTTGGCCACCGCGGTGATCACGCAGGTGCCGCCCTTGGCCGTCATGGTGAGCGCGGGCTCCACGAGGGATCCGCTCATGACGCCGACGGAGACGATCACCTTGTTGGCCATCTCGCCGTAGGTGATCTCGCCGAGGGCGGCGGTGGCCTCCTCGATCGAGCTGTAGGCGTGGGTGGCGCCGAACTGCATCGCCTGCTCGCGCTTGAACTCCACCGGGTCGATCGCCACGATCCGGGTGGCTCCGGCGATCCGGGCGCCCTGCACCGCGTTGATGCCGATGCCGCCGATGCCGATCACCGCCACGGTGTCGCCCGGCTCGACCTCTGCGCGGTGCACCGCCGAGCCGAACCCTGTGGCGACGCCGCACGACACCAGCGCGACCGCGTCCCAGGGCAGGTCGGGGTCGACCTTGATGACGCCGGCCTCCGAGACCAGCACGTAGTCGGAGAAGGTGCCGAGCTGGCACATGCGGGAGAGCCCCGTGTCGCCCACGTGGTGGGCCATGCGGCCGTCGGTCATCATGCCGACGTCGAAGAGGTGGGCGCCGAGGTCGCACAGGTTCTGGCGACCCGACACGCACCACTTGCACTTGCCGCACGACGGCACGAACGACATCGACACGTGGTCGCCGACACCCACCGACGTGACGCCCGCGCCGACCTCGACCACCTCGCCGGCGCCCTCGTGGCCACCGATGCAGGGGTAGTGGGGCATCAGCATGTCGCCGGTGACGAGGTGCTCGTCGGAGTGGCACATGCCGGCGGCCTTCATCTTCACCAGCACCTCGCCGGGGCCCGGCGGGTCGATGGTGATGTCCTCGATGGCCCAGTCCTTGCCGATCTCCCACAGGACAGCTGCACGTGATTCCATCGGGACCCCCTTGTCGCCATCCCGGGCCGCTGCTCGGGACGAGAGCGTTATACACCACCCGCTCGTACCCTTCGTCCCGGTCGCGCCCGCCCGCTCATGTTCTCCCCTCAACTATCGTCCTGGACGGGGCGGTGGACACCATCGATCGGGAGGGCCTGCAGTGGAAGGTTCGAGCGCCCTCGGGACATCTCGTGCTCGGGTACCGAACCGGCGAGGGGAGGCGACACGAGCTGCGCTCGTGGACGCCGGCTGGCGGCTCGTCGAGGAGATGACGCTCGGCCAGCTCTTCGCCAGCCTCACCGCCACCGACGTGGCTCGCGAGGCGGGCAGGACGACCGGCGCCTTCTTCCACCACTTCGAGACGTTCGACGAGTACGTCG
>JBIQID010000161.1:0-4316 GCA_044508215.1 Actinomycetota bacterium
CCGAGGGACGGCGGGCAGTCGATGACCACCATGTCGGCACGGACGCCGTCGAGCGCGACGGCGAGGCGGTCCTGGGCGCCGATCGGATCGGTGGCCAGCTGCATCTCCCGGCCTGCCAGCGCCGGCCCGGAGGGAGCCACGCGGACGCGGCCGGGTCCGTCGATCTCCCAGGCCGAGTCGACGATCACCTCCGCGAGCGCGCCGGGACGATCGGCGGCGAGCGCGTCGTCGATGGTGCGGCGGGCATCCCAGACGCCGAGCCCCGTCGTGGCGTTCGCCTGGGGATCCAGGTCGACCACCAGCACGTCGCGTCCTCGGCGGGCGGCGGCGGCCGCCAGACCGAGCGCGACGGTGGTCTTGCCGACCCCGCCCTTCTGGTTCACGGCTGCGAGGATCACGACCGCCACGCTACTGCGGGGCACCTCCCTGATCGTGGTACCTCTGCGCGGACTGGGGCTCCGCGCGGCGGCACCGGCCTACGCTGCCCCGACCCGGTGCCGGTCCCACCCGCACGTGCCCGGCCGGGTCCGCCGCCATGCCAGAGCTGCCCGAGGTCGAGACCATCCGCCGCCAGCTCGATCCACAGCTCCGCGGCCGCGAGGTGGTGGAGACCTGGGCGTTCCCCCACCCGAAGTTCGAGCCGGCCGACCTCGTGGCGGGTGGACGCCTCGACGGGGTCGGCCGTCGCGGCAAGTACCTGATCATCTCCTTCGACGGTCCGGACGGCCCGCGCGACCTCGTGGTCCACCTCGGCATGACCGGCTCGCTGCGAGTGCGCGGCGCGGCCGAGCGGGACGACCCGTACGACCGGGCCCGGTGGCGGTTCGCCGACGGCGACGTCCTGGCCTACCGGGACGTCCGGCGCTTCGGGCGGCTGGCCGTGGTCGGGAGGGGCTCGGCCCCGCCCGGCAGCACCCTCGCCCGGCAGGGGCCCGAGCCCTGGGACCCCTCGCTCGACGACGGCGGGCTCTGGCGGGCGCTGCGCCGGAGCGACCGCCAGGTGAAGACGCAGCTGCTCTCGCAGATACCGCTCGCCGGCGTCGGCAACATCTACGCCGACGAGGCGCTCTGGGCGGCACGCATCCACCCGGCTCGGCGATCGATCACCCGGCGCCAAGCCGAGGAACTGCTCGCCGCCGTGCGCGCCGCGCTCGAGGACGGCATCCGCCACGGCGGGACGACCTTGCGGGACTACGTGGACGCCACGGGTGGCAGCGGCGAGAACCAGCACCACCTGCGCTGCTACGGACGGGCGGGCGAGCCGTGCGAGCGGTGCGCAACGACCCTCGTGCGCACCCTGGTGGACGCTCGCTCATCCACCTTCTGCCCTCGCTGCCAGCCGCGGCCCCGCGCTCGACCGGCACGACCCGCCAGCTGACCGAGCGTCGCTGCGGCGCCGCGTCGGCTCCGGCCGCGCGCGTTGGCGCCACCTCGCGACCGTGTTACGGTTTCGTGACGAAGCGTCGCTCTTCCCTCCCGCGACCCCTCCTCAAACACCGCATGCACCACATCTCGGACAGAAGAGCGGCTGCGGCCGCAACCACTGGTCGGATCCGCAGCGCTCGGCTCACCCGTGCGCGTGCGCTCGCCGCAGCGGCGCTCGTCGCCGCGCTCGTGCCCATGGCGCAGCCGGCACCGGCCGCGGCGGCGCAGAAGCCGCCGAGCATCAAGGACCTCCAGTCGCAGCGCGAGAAGGTCCGGGCGGATGCCGCCCGCAAGGCGAGCGAGCTGAACGTGCTGAAGGCGAACGACGCCGAGCTCAGCCGTGCCCTGCAGGCACTCGCCAACGACGTGGCGACCCAGCAGGCGCTCCTCGAGGACGCGGAGGCCGCTGCTGCCCGCGCGGATGAGGAGGTGGCTGCCGCCGACGCCGCGCTCGCCCAGTCCGAGGAGGAGCTGGCGGCACTGCGCAGCAACATCCGCAACGAGGCGATCGAGCAGTACGTGAGCGCCCCCCGCGACGACGAGTGGTCGGTCTTCGCAGGAGGCGACCCGAACGACGCGCTCGCCCGCCGCACGATCCTCCAGCTCCGCTCGACGCGCAGCCAGGACTCGGCCGAGCAGTACCGCTCCATCCAGGAGGACCTCGCCCGCCAGCGGCAGGAGAAGTCCGACGCGCAGCGGCGAGCCCAAGAGCAGCGCACCGCCGTGCAGGAGCGCCTCCAGTCGCTGCAGGCGTCGCAGGAGCAGCAGGCGTCCGTCCAGGCCGAGATCGACGACCGCATCGACCACGCCCTCGCCGAGGCGGCGGCGCTCGCCGAGTCGGATGCAGCGCTCTCCGGTGAGATCACGAAGCGGCAGGCCGAGCTCGCCCGGCAGATCGAGGCCGCGCGCAAGGCGGCCGCAGCCCGCAACGCCGCCGCCGCCCGCACGGCACCGCGCCCGAGCCGCTCCGGTGGTGGGGCTCCGCTGATCACCGACGGCGCCGGGATCGTCTCCGTCGACGGCATCCGCGTGCACTCGAGCATCGCCGACCAGCTCGGCCGCATGCTCGCCGCCGCCCGAGCCGACGGCATCCACCTCACCGGCGGCGGCTACCGCGACCCGGCAGCCCAGATCGCCGTCCGGCGCAACAACTGCGGCTCGTCGCACTACGCGATCTACGAGGCGCCGTCCTCGTACTGCCGCCCGCCGACCGCTCCCCCCGGCCGGTCACAGCACGAGCGTGGCCTGGCGATCGACTTCAGCCAGAACGGCCGCACGCTGAACCGGAGCTCCTCCGGCTTCGCGTGGCTCAAGGCCAACGCGGCGAGCTACGGCTTCTACAACCTGCCGTCGGAGCCGTGGCACTGGTCGACCACCGGCAACTGACGGGCACCCCTGCAGCGGAACCCTGATCGAGGGCTCGCTGCGTCACGGATACCGGGTCAGGGCTCCTTCGTGCCGTTGCGGGGTCGTGTCGGTGGAGCCCAACGGCCAGCGGTCTCCGATCCGACGCTCCCACCGGTGGGCGGGAGGCGGAAGAGCGACGTCCGCCCCGACGGCCCGGCAGGCCCCTCGGCCGACGCGGCGGGCTGCGGCGTCGCACGCGACCGCACGTCCGGAGCCGGATCGTCCGCACCGGGCGGGGTGTCGCGGCCGGTGTGCAGCGCGTGGATCGGAGGGCTGGGCGCCCGCGTGGCGAAGACCTTGCCGGCCAGCTCCTGATCGGCGAGCACCACGCGGTCGCGACCTTCTTCCTTCGCGGTGAGCAGGCCGGCGTCGGCGACCCGGAGGATCGACTCCACGTCGTCGCCCATCGCCGACGACGCCACGCCGAAGCTGCACGTGAAGGGAGGCAGGCCGCTCTCACCGAGCGTCTCCGCGAGGGCCGAGCGGATCCGCTCGATCACCTCGAGCGCCCGTTCCATGTCCGTCTCCGGGTAGACGAGCACGAACTCCTCGCCACCGATGCGGGCCACGATGTCGTGGCCGCGCACGTTGTCGGACAGCACCTCGGCGAAGAGTCGCAGCGCCCGGTCCCCCACCTCGTGGCCGAAGTTGTCGTTCAGCAGCTTGAAGCGGTCGATGTCGGCCATCACCACGACGAACGGCGTGGAGCGGCGGATCAGGTCGCCCATGGCGGTCTCGAGCGAGCGGCGGTTCGCCACGCCCGTGAGCGTGTCGGTGCCGGCCTGCTGACGGGACCGCTCGAGCGTGCGGATCGCCGCGACCCGGGTGCCGGCGCGGCTCGCGAGCGACACCAACTGCTCCACCGTCGACGTCGACGGCGGCTCACCGGGCTCGGCCGTGGCGTGCAGCACGCCGATCACAGCACCGCCGGACGCCATGGGCACGCACGCCGCCGACCGGGGTCCGGACGGCCGGTCCCTCATGAGCGGGCAGGTGTTGAGCGCGTCGGGGTGCTCCCAGGTGACGGCGCGGCCCCACCGGATCGCGACGCAATCGCCGAGGTCCGCCACGGGGCAGTTCGGGGCACCGCCGTTCGGGTTGGTCACCATCTGGTGGAGCATCGTGGAGCCCGCCGAGCTCACGAGCAGCTCGGCCGGGGTGCCGGGGACGAACATGCCGAGGGCGTGCTCCATGATCCGGTGGACGTCCGCCTCGTCGGGCGCGATCTCGAGCGCCTCCGACACGATCCGCAGCTGGGTGATCCGCTCGCTGTCCGACGCCATGGCCCGGATCCGCTCGGCCGTCCCGTCGGCCAGCTGGTTGAAGCTGCGGGCGAGCACGCCCACCTCGTCGAAGGCCTCGGGAGCCCGGCTGTGGAGGTCGCCGTCGCCGAAGCGGCGCATGACCTGGCCGAGCGAGCGGGTGGAGCGCGTGATGGCGCGGGCGAGGGCCAGGGTGGCCAGCACGATCGCGACGGCCCCGAG
>JBIQID010000161.1:4416-5537 GCA_044508215.1 Actinomycetota bacterium
GCGGGCGGCACGCGGCTCGCCACGTCGCGGACGCCGTCGAGCGCCCGCGCCGCGACCTCGTTGCGCCGCCGTGCCTCGGCGACGCGGACCACCTCGCGGTCGGCGTCCCGCATCGCCGACAACCCGTCGAGCGCGGCGGCGCCGGCCGCGACGAGCACCACCACACCGATCACCGCGAGGAGCACCAGGCGCGACCGCAGCGTGGTGCGACGCCAGGGCGACGGGTCCCGGGGCCCACCGTTGGAGGGCGCCTCGGCCGGGCCACCTCGGACGAAGAGGGGCGTGCGGACGACGTCCGCGCTCATCGCTCGACCACCGGTCCACAGGGGCGTCCGATCGTCCGCGACACGGCAGCGAAGCTCCCCAGCACTTCTCGAACGGTAACAAAATGTGTCGAGGGTGCCCGAATGTGGTTCAGTGCACTGCGGATGGTGGCAGGGCGCCCCGCAGCGGGTACGGCGCCTCGCAGGGTCGCCGTGCCGGATCGCACCCGACCGACGAGCCGTTGGCTGGAGGACGGTTGTCTGGAGGACGAGGGAGTGGCGAGAGCAGCTGGGCCCACCCCCCGCTGCGGTACGGCGTGGCGGGGACGCGCACCGCGGGATGTGAGCACCTGCTGGCCCTCTCGTCCCTCGAGCAGCTCGGGGCCGCCCGCATCGTCGCCGCCAGCGATCCCGTCGACGTGTTCAGGGAGTGGGCCGCCGAGTGCCTGACGGGCCGCACCGACGTGGCGCTGCACCAGGACCACCGGGAGCTCCTGGCCCGCGACGACCTGGACGCGGTCGTGGTGGCGACGCCCCACACCCGGCGGGCCGAGGTCCTCGACGACGCCCTCGCCACCGACCTCGCCGTGATGATCGAGCCGCCCACCTGCACCTCGCTCCTCGAATGCTGGTCGCTCTCCGAGCGTGCAGCCGAGCGCTGGTCGAGGAGGGGTTCGCTCACGTGGGTCGCTGCGGGGCACCGCCACCTGCCGCCGGTCGAGCGGTTCCTGGGCGCGATCGGCGCAGGCGCGACCGGCGCGCTGCGCAGCGTCACCATCCGCGACCATCGGGGTCCAGTCTGGCCAGTCGAGGAGAGCAGCCGTCGAAGCCCGACGCACGAGGGCGAAGCGGAGCGGA
>JBIQID010000162.1:0-5494 GCA_044508215.1 Actinomycetota bacterium
CCTTCGCGGCCACATCGGGACAACTTGAAGCTGTCCGCATCCGGACGACCGCGACCACATCCGGACAACTTGAAGCTGTCCACATCCGGCCAACCTTCGCGGCCACATCCGGACAAGTTCAGCCTGTCCACATCCGGCCAACCTTCGCGGCCACACCCGGACAACTTGAAGCTGTCCACATCCGGGCGACCTGCCCGACCACATCCGGACAAGTTGAAGCTGTCCGCATCTGGACGGGCGGGGTCGGGGGGGTCAGGGGGTGCGGGTGACCAGGTAGGAGCCGATGGCGAGGGTGTCGATCGGGCTGCTCCCGAAGCACTCGAGCGCGTCCCAGGGGCTGTCGACCATCGGGCGGCCGGCAGTGTTGAAGCTCGTGTTCACGACCACCGGCACACCGGTGCGGGCTTCGAAGCCGTCGAGCACGGCGGCCATCAGCGGCTCGTCCCGCCGGTCCACGGTCTGCGCCCGAGCCGTGCCGTCCACGTGCACCACCGCGGGGATGCGGTCGCGCCACTCCTCGCCGACGCGGTGCACGAACAGCATGTGCGGGCTGGGCACGGGGCCGTCGAAGATCTGCGACGCCCGCTCGAGCGTCGTCATGGGCGCCACCGGGCGGAACTGCTCGCGCCCCTTGATGTCGTTCAGCCGTTCGAGGTTCTCGGCGCGACGTGGATCTGCGAGCAGGCTGCGATGCCCGAGGGCCCGTGGGCCGAACTCGCTGCGCCCCTGGAACCAGGCGACGACCTGGTCGTCGGCGAGCCGCTGCGCCACGTCCGCGGCGACGTCATCGCTGCGCCGGTACGGGACGCGTGCACGGTCGAGGATCGAACGAACCTCGTCGTCGGTCCACTGCCTGCCCAGCGCAGCCGTCGCCATCGGCTGTGGGTCGTCCCCGAGCTCTGCCGACAGGTGCAGCGCGGCGCCGAGCGCGGTGCCCGCGTCGCCGGCAGCCGGCTGGACCCAGACGTCGTCGAACGGACCCTCACGCCAGATCACCTCGTTGGCGACGCAGTTGAGCGCCACGCCACCGGCCATGACGAGCGCGCTGTGACCGGTCCGCTCGTGGAGCCACCTGGCAGTCTCGAGCAGGACCTCCTCGAGGCGCTTCTGCACCGACGCCGCGAGGTCTGCGTGGCGCTGGTCGGGCTCACCTGAGGCCGGCGCCGTCCAGCGCGAGAAGTCCATCGGCTGCACCGTGACCCCGCCCTCCGGTGATGTGCGGACCAGCTCGCGCATGTCATCGAGCCACACCGGCGTCCCGTACGACGCCAGCGCCATCACCTTGTACTCGTCACTCGATCGGTGGAAGCCGCAGTGGACCGTGAGCTCCTCGTACCAGAGCCCCAGCGAGTGCGGCAGCGCCTGGTGGAACAGCGGGACGAACCGACCACCTTCGACCGATCCTCCGAGCATCGAGTGCGACTCGCCCCGCCCGTCGGCCACCAGGACCGCGCAGTCGCGATGCGGCCCCGCCAGGTACGCCGACGCTGCGTGTGCAACGTGGTGGGCGACGTGGTGGAACGGCACGGTGTCGGCACCCGGCAGCTCGGTCGCCACGAACCTCGACGCCCGGCTGGCGAAGAGGGTGCGGAGCGGCTCCCAGTCGTCGGCCGTGAGGTCCTCCGACCTGCCGCCGACGAGCGACGGGTCGTACGAGTAGGCGATCCCGTCGAGGTCCGCCGGTGACAGCCCGGCCTCCTCGAGGCACCAGCGCGCCGACTGCACGGGCAGCTCCCACGTGGAGAACGGCACGCACGGCTTGCCGTGCTTCCGCCTGCTGAACCGCTCCTCTTCGGCAGCGGCGACGATCCTTCCGTCCACCACCACAGCGGCAGCAGGATCGTGGAACACCGCGTTCAGACCCAGTACGGCCGCCATGCGCGCTCCCATCGTCCGGGGGTCGGAGGGCGGTGTACCCGTGGACCCCTCGTGCAGAACCGCGGGTGATGGGCGAGCGACAGGGGGTACTCCGTCGGGGTGGGTCAGCTCGACACCTACCGGGCGAAGCGCGACTTCAGCCGCACCACGGAGCCCGCAGGCGGCGCCCCCGAAGCCGGTGGCTCGCGGTTCGTCGTGCAGCGCCACCGAGCTCGCCGCCTCCACTACGACTTCCGGTTGGAGATCGACGGGGTCCTCGTCAGCTGGGCGGTGCCGAAGGGACCGTCACTCGACCCGTCGGCCAAGCGCCTGGCCGTCCGCACCGAGGACCACCCCATCGAGTACATGGACTTCGAGGGCGTCATCCCCGCAGGCGAGTACGGCGGCGGCGACGTGATCGTGTGGGACCGCGGCACGTGGGAGCTCCACGTCCCCGACGGTTCCCCGGAGGACCCCGGCGAGGCGCTCGACGACGGAGAGCTGCACGTGGACCTCCACGGCGAGAAGCTCACCGGCAGGTTCGTCCTGGTGCGACGCGGCCGCGGCGGCGAGCAGAGCAACGAGTGGCTGATGTTCCACAAGCGCGACGACGACGCGGTCGACGGCTGGGACGCCGAGGACCACCCGGTGTCGGTGCTGTCCGGCCGCACGAACGACGAGGTCGCCGAGGACCCGGATGCGCTGTGGCGCTCCGGAGCGCCGGCGGACTCGGCGGAGATCGACCTCACAGCAGCACCCCGGGCGGACCTGTCCGACCGCATCGAGCCGATGCAACCCACGAGCGCACGCAGCCTTCCTGCCGACGACGGGAGCTGGCTCTACGGAGTGCGGTGGGAGGGCCGGCGCGTGCAGGTGGTGGTCGCGGATGGGCGCACGGAGATCCGCGACGTCGATGGGCGGCCCGTGACCGCCGGGGTGCCACGACTTCGCCGTTCGTGGACCTCGGCGCGCGAGGCCGTGGTGGACGCGGTCCTGGTGCAGCTCGACGACAGCGGGCGCCCCATCGAACCCGAGGCAAACGACACCAGCCCTGCCGACACCAACGCTGTCGAAAGTCCGATGGGAACGCCGCAGCTCCAGATCCTCGACCTGCTGCACCTCGACGGAAGGAGGATCGCAGACCTCCCGCTGCAGCAACGGCTCGGTCTCCTCGACGGCATCGTGGCCGACGGCGCAGGCGTGCGCGTCGTCGCCCAGACGAACGGCTCGAGGGAGGGCTACGTGGAGGCGACGGCCGGCGTGCCCGGCGCCGTGGTCATGGCCCGATCCGCCCGGAGCAGGTACCGCTCCGGTGCCCGGAGCAGCGACTGGCGGGAGTGGTCACCCACCGCCCGCACCACGCGGCGGGCACGGCACCGTCGGACACCGAAGCGCAGCACACCCGACGATCCCGCTGCGGTGGAGGACCGCTCCGAACCCGAGAGAGCCGTCCCCACCGGCCGCGACGACCCGACCGCCCCCGAAGCCCTGGAAGCCTTGGAGGCACTGGACCGCCTGGGGGCGAACGGCACCTGGCGGTTCGCCGGGCGGGACCTGCGGCTCACCAACCTCGACAAGCAGATGGCGCCCGGGCGCGGCGACGAACCGCCGATCACCAAGCGCGACCTCGTCCGCTACTACGCGCAGGTCGCCCCGGTGATGCTGCCGCACCTCGTCGACCGACCGATGAACATGCACCGGTTCCCTGCCGGTCTGGACCGCCCGGGCTTCTGGAACAAGGCGGCTCCGGACCACGCACCCGACTGGATGGGCCGCTGGGAGAACGACGAAGCCGATCCCGGCGAGACCGAGGTCTACCTGGTGGCCACCGAGCCGGCAGCCGTGCCGTGGTTCGCCAACTACGGGGCGCTCGAGCTGCACCCGTGGACGTCGCGGATCCCTGCGGTGCACGAACCCACCTACGCCTACATCGACCTCGACCCGGGCGACGCCACGACGTGGGACGAGCTGCTCCTGATGGCCCGCCTCCACCGGGACGCACTGGCCCACCTGGAGGTGCGGGGTTGGCCGAAGGTCACCGGCCGACGGGGCATCCAGATCTGGATCCCGGTGCCCGACGGGACCACCTTCGAGGAGACCCGCGGGTGGGTGGAGTCGCTCTCCCGGCTCGTCGGCCGCCTCGTGCCGGACCTGGTGAGCTGGGAGTGGGAGGTCGGGCGGCGGCGTGGCCGGGCACGCCTCGACTACACGCAGAACGCCATCAACAAGACCCTCGTGGCGCCGTACAGCGTCCGGCCTGCAGCGGGCGCCCCGGTCTCGGCGCCGATCCGCTGGGAGGAGCTGGACGACCCCGACCTCCGACCGGACCGCTGGACGATCCGGAACATGCCCGAACGGGTCGCGGAGGTGGGCGACCTGTTCGCGGGGATCACCGACGATCCGCAGCAGCTCCCCGAACTGGGCTGACGGTCGTCAATGTCGAGCGCCACCGGCGCCGTGGGCAGGCGACCGGCCGCCCGTGCGCGGGCGACGTGACCGAGCAGTCACACCCACCCGGCGCGGGTCCGGGGCATGCCGCTGGCCCCGTCGTCACCCGGCACCACGCCGAGCACCTGGTGGACCGACGTGCCCCCGTCCTCGAAGCCGACCGCCGACGCCGCCATGTAGAGGCGCCACACCCGGGCCCGACGCTCCCCCACCAGCTCGACCGCGCGGTCCCACTCGCGCTCCAGGTTGCCGACCCAGGCGCGGAGGGTGGTGGCGTAGTGCTCGCGCAGCGACTCGACGTCGCGGACCTCGAACCCCGCCCCTTCCATGGCGAGCACCACCTGGCCCACGTCGATCAGCTCGCCGTCGGGGAACACGTAGCGCCCGATGAACGATCGACCACCGATCCGCGAGCCTCCCACCGACGAGATCGCATGGTTCAGCAGCCGGCCCTCCGGTCGCAGCAGCCGTCGAACCCGGGCGAAGTACTCCTCCATCCGGGCGGCGCCGACGTGTTCGAACATGCCGACGGACGACACCGCGTCGAACTGCTCGCCGCCGACGTCCCGGTAGTCCTGCAGACGGATCTCCACCTGCGCCGACACGCCCGCCTCGGCGACGCGGGCACGGGCGAGCTCGGCCTGCTCCCGACTGATCGTGACCCCCACGACCGTGGCGTGGTGGTGCTGCGCCGCGTGGATCGCGAGCGACCCCCACCCGCAGCCGATGTCGAGCAGGCGGCTGCCGGGGCGCTCGTGCAACGCCAGCTTCCGGCAGATCAGCTCGTGCTTCGCCGACTGCGCGTCGTCGAGGGACATGGACGGCCCCGGCCAGTACGCGCAGGAGTACGTCATCGACCCGCCGAGGACCAGGCGGTAGAAGTCGTTGCCCACGTCGTAGTGGTGGCCGACGGCCTGCGCGTCCCGGCTGCGCGAGTGGCGTCGCCCGCGCGGTCGCGCCTCTTCGGGCGGAGGCGACGGTGGTCGACCGAGTACGCCGAGGCGCCGCGCAGCGTCGAACGCCCGCGGCAGCACCTGCGCGACGTACCTCGACCGGTGCCAGGGAGACGAGGGCAGCGAGACCGCGTCGCGAAGCGTCTCGAGCACAGCGAAGAGGTCGCCCTCCACGTCGATGTCACCGGCGACGTAGCCGCGTGCGAGACCCAGCTCGTCGGGTGACCACACGAGCC
>JBIQID010000017.1:0-32951 GCA_044508215.1 Actinomycetota bacterium
GGGTTCGGCTTCTGGAACACCATGCCGATCCGGCGCCGGACCTCGACCGGGTTCACGGTGCCGCCGTAGAGGTCGACGCCCCGGAACTGCACGTCGCCCTCGACCTTGGCGCCCTCGATCAGGTCGTTCATGCGGTTGAAGCAGCGGAGCACCGTGCTCTTCCCGCAGCCGGACGGACCGATGAAGGCCGTGATCTCGCCACGGGTGATCTTCATCGTCACGTCGCGGACGGCCTTGTGCCGCCCGTACCAGACGCCCAGGTCGGCGACGTCGAACACCACCTCGTGCGGCGGGGTGAACTCGGGGATCTCAGCGCCGAAGGGACCCGGCTCGGTCCGGACGTGGAGCTGGTCAGGCACGACCGTGAGGCCCTTCTGCTCCTGGCCCTCCGCACCGGTTCGCATGGTGTCGGTCACCCCGAGCTCCCTTCATGCCAGGTGGCTCCGTCGCTGGTCGCTTCGTCTGGTCTCGCTGGGATCCCGGGTCGCTCCGGGATGGCTCCCACCACTCGTCCGCGCAGCGTAAGGGCGCCCGGTGGCGCAGCACCACCGGGCAGGTGAACGGCAGGTGAACGAACGGCGAACCCTTCGGCAGCCCATCACCGGCCGGTCGCACGTCGCTGCAGCTCGACCTGCGCGTCCACCACGCCGCCCCCCTGCGGGGGGTGCCAGACGTCGTCCACCAGCGTCCACGCGGAGGTGTCGTCGGCCAGCGCCACGTCGAGCACCTCCACGACCCGGGTGGCGAGCGCCGGGTCGTCGACGCGGACCAGCGCCTCCACCCGTCGATCCAGGTTCCGGGGCATCAGGTCCGCCGATCCGATCAGGGTGAGCGGACGGTCGGGGCCTTCGCCGTTGGCGAACCGGTAGACGCGTGAGTGCTCGAGGTAGCGGCCGACGATGCTCCGCACCCGGATGTTCTCGCTCAGCCCCGGCACCTGTGGGCGGAGGCAGCAGATGCCCCTCACGACGAGGTCGACCGACACGCCGTCGGCCGACGCCGCGTAGAGCTCCTCGATCATCTCGGGGTCCACGAGGCTGTTCATCTTCATCACGATCCGACCCTCGGACGCCTCCCGCTCCCCGCGGATCAAGCCGACCAGGCTGGTGCGCATGTGGGCCGGCGCCACGGACAGGGCCCGGTAGCCGACGGGCCGCCCGAAGCCCGTGAGGTAGTTGAAGAGCTGGTTGACGTCGGCCCCGATGTCGGCGTCCGCGGTCAAGAGGCCGAAGTCCTCGTAGCGGCGAGCGGTGCTCGCGTTGTAGTTGCCGGTGCCGAGGTGGCAGTAGCGGCGGATCACGCCGCCCTCCGACCGTGCCACCATCGAGATCTTCACGTGGGTCTTCAGTCCGACGACGCCGTAGACCACGTGCACCCCGGCTCGCTCCAGGCGCTTCGCCCACTCGATGTTCTTCTCCTCGTCGAACCGCGCCTTCAACTCGACGAGGGCGACCACCTGCTTGCCCGCCTCGGCGGCGCGGATCAGCGAGGCGACGATGTCGCTGTCGTCCGAGGTGCGGTAGAGGGTCTGCTTGATCGCCAGCACGTCGGGGTCCTTCGACGCCTGCCGCACGAACTCCTCCACCGACGTGGCGAAGCTGTCGTAGGGGTGGTGGACCAGCACGTCGGAGCGCGAGATCACGGAGAACAGGTCCGCCGGCTCGCCGTCCTCGGAGAGCAGCGCCCGTTGCGTCACCGGCGAGAACGGCGGGTACTTCAGGTCGGGCCGGTCGACGCGGTGGAGGGCCCACAGCCCGCCGAGGTCGAGGGGCGCCCGGTGCACGTACGTGTCGTCGGTGCCGACCCCCAACTCGCGCTGGAGCAGCTGCAGGGTCTCCTTGCGGATCCCCTCGGCCACGTCGAGGCGCACCACCTCCCCGAAGCGACGGCGGCGCACCTCCACCTCGATGGCGGCGAGCAGGTCGTCGGCGTCCTCACCCAGCTCGAGGTCGGCGTCCCGGGTGACCCGGAACACCACGTGGTCCTCCACCGACATCCCGGGGAACAGCTCGCCGAGGTGCGCGGCGATGACCTGCTCCACCGGCACGAAGCGGCGGTCGTCGTCGACCGGCACGAACCGCTCGAGCAGCGGCGGCACCTTCACGCGGGCGAAGCGCCGTTCCCCGTCGGTGGGGTCCACCACGAGCACGGCCAGGTTCAGCGAGAGGTCGGAGATGTAGGGGAACGGGTGCACCGGGTCGACCGCGAGCGGCGTCAGCACCGGGAACAGCCGCCGGTCGAACAACTTCCTCATCTGCTTCCGGTCGGACTTGTCGAGCTCCGACCAGTCGACGATCGCGACGCCGGCCTCGGCGAGCTCCGGCACGAGCTCGCGCCGGTAGAGGTCGTCGGCCGCCGCGCACGCTCGGACGACGTGCTCTCGGATCAGCGCGAGCTGTTCGCCGGGGGTCAGCCCGTCGGCGCTGCGGGCGCGGACGCCCGCTTCGACCTGGTCCTTCAGACCGGCGACGCGGACCTGGAAGAACTCGTCGAGGTTCTGGCCGAAGATGGCGAGGAACGCGACGCGCTCGAGCAGCGGTGTGGACGGGTTCGCCGCGAGGGCCAGGACCCGGTCGTTGAACTCCAGCCAGGAGCGCTCCCTGTTGATGAGGAGCGCCTCGCGGTCGGCCACCCGGTCACCCTACCGGTGAGGTCCGTCCGGCGGGCCGGACACTGCCCCGTGGACGGCGAGCGAGGAGCGGCGAGGACGGGCAGCGGGCGGCGACGCCGTTCCTGCGCCGCCGTCGGGTCAGTGCCGCTCGGGATCGATGTCGAGCTCGGGCGGGTCCCAGGCCAGGAGGATGTTCTCGCGCTCGGCGTCGCGCTTGACCCGCTCGCGGTTCCGCTTGAACTGCGGGTCGTGCGGCGGCAGCAGCATCAGGCGAGCCTGCATCCGGGCGTCGAACCCGTTGACCACGTCGCGCTCCCCGAAGTCCGACCGGAGCTCCCAGTGGGGCGCCACGGGGCCCAGGTAGACGACCGTGACGGACGCCTGCGGGGGTTCGGTGACCTCGTCGATGAGCTCAGACATCGGTGGGAACGCTCCTGCCGTGTTGGGGACCCGACACTCTACCCGGGCCCCGTCACCTGCTGCCCAGGGTGGCGGTGACGGTCTGCTCCTGGCCGCGCCGGAGGATCCGCAGCTCCAGCTCGTCGCCCGGCTGCTTCCTCCGCACGATCGCTCCCACGTCCTGGTTCGACGTGACCTCCTCGCCGTCGACCCGCACGATCACGTCGCCGGGGAGCACGCCCGCCTGGTCGGCGGCCGAGCCCGGGGTGACCGCCTGGACGAACGCACCCTCGTCGACCGACACCTCGAACCGCTGGAGCACGTCGGGGGTGGTCTCTGAGATGTCGGTCGTCTGCACGCCCAGGAACGCCGCCCGGGGCGTCGCAGGACCGGTCGTGCCGCCGCCCGCCTTCAGCTCCTCGATGAGCGGGCGGATGTCGTCGATCGCCAGCGAGAAGCCGAGGCTCTGCGAGTTCTGGATGATGGCGGTGTTGACCCCGATCACCTCGCCCTGGGCGTTCACGAGCGGACCGCCGCTGTTGCCGGGGTTGATGGCCGCATCCGTCTGGATGAGGTGCTCGAGCGTCATGTCCTCGGCGCTGATGGTCCGGTCGAGCGCCGAGATGATGCCGAGCGTCACCGTCGGTTGCTCCCCGAGGTTGAGCGCGTTGCCGATCGCCACGACGTCGTCGCCCACCTGCGCCGCGTCGGAGCTGCCCAGCGTGGCGGGCGTGGCGTCGGTGACGTCCTCGGCCTTGACGAGTGCCACGTCGTTCTCGGGGAACGCCCCGACGAGGGTGGCGTTCTTGGTCGTGCCGTCGGAGAACATCACCTCGATCCGGTTCGCTCCCTGGATCACGTGCGCGTTGGTGAGCACGAGCCCGTCCTCGCTCAGCACGATCCCCGACCCGGCCGCCTCCTCGAAGCCTCGGATGGTGGCCTGGCCCGTCTGGATCGCGACCACGGACGGCCTGACCTTTGCGAGCAGGCTCGGGATGTCGAGGCCCTCGCGGGCGATGCGCGAGGCCGGGGGCGGCGTCTGCGCGGTGGTCGTCCGCTCGTTGGGCAGCACCAACCACATCAGACCGGCGACCAACGCGGCGACGACCGCGCCCACCAGCGCGGCGGTGAGCACCGACGATCCCTTCCCCCGCCCGTCGTCGTCACGCCCACGTCCCGGCGGCGGCGTGGCGGCCGGGTCCGGGCGGTGCTCCCGTTCAGGGTCGAGCAGGCCGAGCGGCAGCTCCCAGGGCGCGGTCGTGGTCGAGCCGCCCGTGCCGCCGAGCGGGGTGGGGCCGGGGCTGGGAGCCCCGATCGGGCCGGTCGCGCCGGGACCACCCCATCCGGGGCTGCCACCGGGGGCCATGGGCCGCACGCCGGGCGACGGCCGGAGGTCGACCGCGGAGATCGGCGCCGTGGGCACCATGGGTCCCGCTGGAGCCGCGGGCACGGTCGCCGGGCCGTGGGCGGGTACGTCGGGGCGGCCGCCGTCGTGCGAGGGCGGTGTCCACTGCGGGGTGTGACGTGGGGACTCGGGTTGCATGGTGCCTCCGCCCGTTCGGGATGGCCACGGCGGTGACCGGACTTCGAGTATTGCCAGCTGGTGCCGGCCTGAGGGCAGCGCGGGTCGTCGCGGCGCTGTGGAGCGTTTCAGCCGCCCGTCGCGCGTACCCGGGGCGGACCTCGGCGAGCCCCGACTGAGGAGTCCCCTCGGCGGGTACCGACGGCCCGACGACGACGCACCGGGGTCACTGAGAGGCATCTCAGTGCTGAACGTGTGAGGACTGGGTCAGCCGGGAATGCTGTACCCGGTGCGTCGCGCCGCGCGACACCGGGAGGATGCATGGAAGAGAACTGGATGGCCAGGGGTAACTGCGCCGAGATGTCACCCAGTGTGTTCTTCCCGAGCGACGGTGTCGGCGTCGAGGCTGCCCGCAAGGTGTGCGCAGACTGCCCGGTGAAGGTGGTCTGCCTGGAGTACGCGCTGGAGAACCGCATCGACCACGGCGTCTGGGGCGGCACCTCCGAGCGGGAGCGTCGCCGGATCCTCCGGGCGCGGGCCGCCGAGCGCGCCGCAGCCGTCCGCGCCGGCTGACCGGGCGGGCCCTGGTTCGCTACTTGGCGTCCTTCGCGGCGCTCTCGCCGTCCTCGGAGCCCTCGGCACCGTCCTTCAAGCCCTGCTTGAATTCCTTCTGGGCCTCGCCGATGGACCGCGCGAGCTTGGGCAGCTGCGAGCCCCCGAAGAGGACGAGGAGCACGACGGCCACGATGATCAGCTCGGTGGTACCCATGGCGCCAGCGTACCGCTGGCGACGCTCTCCCGTCCCCGCGGGCTCCCTTCCCATCCGGTCCACGGGGGTCTGAGGGTGTCCCGCGCAGCGGCGCCCTCGGTCCCGGACGGCTCGGTCCGCGCCCGGATCAGGGCGGCCCGCCGTGCGCTCGATCCTGCCACCGCCGCCCGGGCTGGGCAGCTGGTGGCCGTGCGGGTGAGCCGCTGGGTGGACCGGGAGTGGCCCCAGGCCCGCGTCGGTGGCTACGTCGCGTTCGACGGCGAGCTCGACCCGTCGTCGTTGGGCGAGCGGCTGCGGTCAGCCGGTCACTCGACCTGGCTTCCCGTCTGCGGTGAGGACGGGCTGCTCCGCTTCCGGCGCTGGGACGGGCGGCAGCGGCTGGTGCGGGGCCCGTTCGGCACGTCGCACCCGGAGCTGGGAGAGACGATCGACCCCTACGAGCTGGACCTGGTGCTGGTGCCGCTCGTGGCCTTCGACGCCGAACGGCACCGCGTGGGCTTCGGGGCGGGGTTCTACGACCGCACCTTCGCCGAGGCCCCCCGGCCGGTGCTGGTCGGGCTCGCCCACGACCTCCAGGAGCTGGAGCCGTGGCACCCCGAACCCTGGGACGTCACCCTCGACGCCGTCGCCACCCCGACCCGCTGGGTCGTCGACGTCGATCCCGATGACCCGCTCGGAGGTCAGGCTGAAGCGATCCGCTCGGCCTGAGCGGCACGGGCGAGCGCCCGCTGGCGACGGATGCGCCGGCGCTCACGTTCGCTGAGCCCGCCCCAGATCCCGAACTTCTCGCCGTTGGCCAGCGCGTACTCGAGGCAGTCCTCGCGCACGACGCAGCCCTTGCACACCGCCTTGGCCTCCTTGGTGGACGCGCCACGCTCGGGGAAGAAGAGGTCAGGGTCGACGCCCAGGCAGTTGGCGTACATCTGCCAACCCTGGTCCTCGACCTCGCTCGGCTCTCCGCTCATGTGATCCTCCGGTTCCACCTGACCGACCACCAGGCTGTAGTGCTGCTCCACCCGGTCAACCCGAGTCCCCCTCCAACGGTGTAATTACACCGATGTAGGTCCCATCATGGGGCCAGACGGCACGTAAGTGCAAGAGGGAATCCACGCAGGCGGCTTGCCCCACCACGCTTCGCGCGGGCGCAGCTACGCCGACCGGCGGCCGCGGACCATCTGGCGCTTCTGCTCGATGAAGTCGACGAGCACGAAGTCGCCCAGCGTGGACGGGGAGGTGAAGAAGGCCCTCCCCCGGTTCAGCTCGGTCATCCGCTCCACGAACCGCTGGAGCCCGCGATCGGCGTCGAGCATGAACGTGTTGATGCGGATCCCTTCACGGGTGCACCGCGAGACCTCGAGCAGCGTGGCGTCCACGGTCTCCCGCACCGGCGGGTAGTGGAACTGCGGCGTCCCCCAGCGGTCGATGTGGGCGGTCGGCTCGCCGTCGGTGATCATGATGATCTGCTTGGTGCCGGTCTGGCGGGCCAGCATCCGCCGGGCGAGCACGAACCCGTGCTGCATGTTCGTGCCGTACACGAAGTCCCAGCTCACCTCGGGCAGCTGCGAGGCCTTCAGCTCGCGGGCGACCTCGCTGAACCCGACGATGCCCAAGAAGTCCCGCGGGTACTGGCTGGAGATCAGCGCGTGCAGCGCCATCGCCACCTTCTTCGCCGGCAGGAAGTTCTCCCGCATCGGCATCGAGAGCGACAGGTCCAGCATCAGCACCGTGGCCGAGCGCACGCTCTGCTCGGTGCGCTCCACCTCGAAGTCGTCCGGCGCCAGCTCCACCCGTCGGCCCGAACGGCCCTCGGCGCTCTGGCGGCGGAGCGCGTTCCGCAGCGTCTTCTCGATGTGGAGGTTCGGCGGGTCGCCCCACTCGAAGGGCTTCGTGTCGTAGGTGCGCTCGTGGCCCACGCCGACACGGTCGATCACGTGACCGCCGACCATGTCGCGCTTCAGGTTTCGGAACAGCTGGGCGAGCGCGTTCTGGCCGAGGCGCCGCATGCCCGCCGGGGTCAGCTCGAGCCGCCCCTCGCGCTTCTCCACGAGGCCGCGCTCGGTGAGCATCCGCGTCAGCTCCTCCAGCCGTTCGAGGCTGGCCGCGGCGTCGGGGCCGACCAGCTCACGGGCCCGGTCGAGGTCGACCTCGGCCAGCGCGCCCGGGTCGGTGGCGCCGCGGAGCAGGTTCTCGAGCTGGTCGAGGTCGCCCAGCTCGCCCATCACCTCCGCGGCCTGCGCGAAGTCGAGCGGGTCGGTCCCGCCGAAGTCGTAGGACGTGCCCCAGCCGGCGTCGGGGAACATGCTCCGCAGGTTCTGGCCGAGCTGCTCGACCTCCCAGCGCAGGTCGAGGTCCTCGAGGAGCTGGTCCGACAGCGCCTGCAGCTGCGCACGCTGCTCGGGCGTCATCGAGTTCAGCATCTGCTGCATCGCCGCCATCCGGCGGGCCATGACCTCGAGCAGCTCGTCGAGGTCCTTCGGGTCCTCCGGGAAGAAGTCGCCGTAGCGGTCCATGAACCCGTCGAAGTCGGGCTCCTCTCCCCTCGCACGCGCCTCGAGCATCTGGTTGAGCTCGGCGAGCATGTCCTTCATCCGCCCCATCTCCTCGGGCGAGATGTCCGACATCGCTCCGGCCATCTGGTCGACGGCCTGCTGCATCAGCTGCTGGCGCAGCCGGTCGATCAGCTCCTCGAAGCGCTCGCGGGCGTCGGAGCTGGTGAAGTCGTACTGCTCGAGCGATCGGACCTGGCCGGCGAGGTCCGGCGGCAGCATGTCGAGGTGCATGCGCCGCTCGGAGACCACCTCGTCGGTGAGCTCCTGGCGGCGACCGTCTCCCGACCGGCGGGCCTCGTCGGCCAGCTCGTCGAGCGCTGCCTGCTCCTCGTCGACGACCTCCCGCAGCTCGCGGGCGATGTCGTCGTAGACCCCGCCGAGGTCGAATCGGTCGAGTCGCTCCTCCCGCTCGCGCCGGATCCGATCGAGCAGCTCGCGGAGGCCCTGGATCCGTTCGCCGTTGCGGTCCTCGAAGCCGTTCTGGAGCATCCGCCGGAGCGATGCGTTGACGTCGCCGTGGTAGAGGAGGTCGTCGGTGAGCTCCTCCATGAGGTCGAACGCGTCGAGCTCGAACGGCCGCTGCGTCCCGTCCCACGGGGAGTAGCGGAAGCGCGGCCGTGCCATGACCCGAGGCTACGCCCAGCTGGGCCGATCCGTGCGGGCGGGAGCAGCCACCGGGGAGGCGCCCCGGCGGCTCAGGCGGGTGCGACCACGGCGAGGGGGCCGACGCCTGGGTGGGCGGCGGCGTGGAGCACCTCGGCCCGCTCCGCCGCCAGCGCGAGCAGGCGAGCCTGGATGCGCACCAGCTCGGCGAGCGTCGCCAGGTAGCTCGCTGCCGTGACCCGGCTGGCCTCCTGGTGGGACCACCGGACCCCGACCTCGCGGACGTCGTGCCCCATCACCCTCGCGAGGCCGAGCACCTCGACGTCGAAGGCCCACCCGTCGATCACCGACGCTCTGAACACCGCGTCCGCCACGTCGCCCCGGAAGACCTTGAAGCCCCGCTGCGAGTCCGACACGTCCGGCAGCACGGCGAGCCGGATCAGGAGGTTCCCCACCCGACCGAGCAGCTGCCGCGTGGTCGACTGCGGCACCTCGACCACGGCGTCGGGCACGCCGATCGACGCGATCGCCACCGCCGCGTCCGGCGCAGCCGCGTCGATTCGGTCGAGCTCGCCGATGTCGGTGGCGCCGTCCGCGTCCATGAAGAGCCGTCGCCGGCCCGAGGAGGCCAGCATCCCGGTTCGCACCGCACGACCCTTGCCCCGGTTGACGTCGTGGCGGATCACGCGCAGCGACGGGAACCGGTCCGCCATGCCGCCCGCGAGCGCCGCGGTGCGGTCGGTCGAACCGTCGTCGACCACCACGACCTCGACCCGTTCCGGGCGCCCCTCGATCCAGCCGGCCAGCCGCTCGAGGGTGGGACCCAGACGTGCCTCCTCGTTCCAGGCGGGGATGACCACCGACAGGTCCACTGCCACTTCTTCACCCATCGGCGGTGGAGCGGGCGGAGCGACGCCCTTCGGCGGGCGCCTCGCCTCGATCACTGCGACACCGAACACCACCACCACGGCCAGCGCGACGGGGGTGACGCCCAGCCCGGGTGCGAGCGGGTGCGCGAAGCCGAGGAGCCAGGCGCCGCCGAGGACCAGGCGACCGGGCCGACCCAGCCGGTCGGCGAGCACCACAGCGGTGAGGAGGAGCAGCCCTGCGTCGTAGAACATCGCGTGCGGCGAGATCACCAGCACGCCTGCAGCCGCCACTGCCATCGCCGGGCCGAGCGAGTGCCGCGACGAGTGCCTCCACGTCCACACGACGGCCGCCACGCTCGCGGCGGCGAGCCCCCACCCCACGACGGCAGCCACCAACGAGTCCACGCCCGCAACGGCTCGGGCCACGCCCAGCCACGAGACGGCGTTCTGTCCGTTCACCGCTGCGTCGACCCTCTCGAACCGCGTGGCCTGCTCCCACCAGGGCAGCAGCCAGCCCGGACCGGCGAGCGCCGCGCTCGCAGCCCAGACCGCGGCGGCGCCGAGACCGGCACCGGCGACCACCCTCCACCGGCGCGCCAGCAGGTGCAGCCCCACGAGGGCGATCGCGAGCTGGGGCTTGGCGACGGCCAGACCGAGGACGACCCCGGCAGCGAGGTCGTGCTCCTGGTGCACCAACCGCCACGAGCCGGCCAGGGCGAGCAGCACGAACGCCGTGTTCTGACCCGCCCCCACCGCACGGAACGCAGGGAAGAAGGTGAGCGATGCGGCGAGCACCACGGTGAAGTGGCGGCGGACCACGTCGACCATCGGGCGGATGCAACACAGCGCCGCCACGAGCGCGCCGATCGCTCCCAGCGTGTGCAGCGCGTAGGCCGTCCCGTACGGGAGCGACGCCAGCGGGGCGTACACGGCAGCCACCGCCGGTGGGTACGCGAAGTAGAGGTAGCCGTCGCGCTCCTCACCGAACAGGTCGGCCTGTGCCGCCGCCTGGGCGGCCGGGTCGTAGAGCTCGGCGGCGCCGCCGTCGGCGACGATCCGCCCTGCGCCGTAGAACGCCGGGAAGTCCCCGCCGAGCCTGCCGCCCACGGTGGCGGACCCCCCAGGGGTGCCGAGCGACGAGGCGAGAGAGATGGAGAGCGCCGCCGCGAGGGCCACGAGAACTGCCCACGCCACGCGGTCGAGGGGGACCGACCGCGCTCCGGGTCGCAGCGCTGGTGGCGCGGCGACGATCTCCATCCTCACCACATCGGCCCCGGAGGGCCGCCTCTTGAACCCTCCGCGTCAGCCGCGTGCGCGGTACTGGGCGCGGCCGGCGACCGCGTCCTTGTTGAGCCGCTTCGAGAGGTGCAGCCCCTCCAGCACGAGCTCCACCGCCGAAGCGATGCGGCCGGGCGAGCTGTGGCCCTCGACCAGGTCGGTCGCCACCGCTGCGAGCGCCGGCATCGTCTCGCACAGGCCGACGTAGGCGTCGGAGGAGATGTCCTCACCGGTCTCCACCGGATCCCGACCGTCGAAGCCCTCCACCACCGCGAGGAGCGACTCGGGACGCACCCGCTCGCGGAACACCGTGAGCACGGCCGACCGGACGAGGTGCTCGAGGATCTGCTCCTCGCGCCCCTCCTCGATGGTCTCGATCTCGATCTTCCCGGCGGTCGACGCGGGGAGCGCCTCGAGGTCGCTGATCCGCGGCACGGCCTCGCGCTCACCGGCGCGGAGGGCGCGTCGGGCGGCGTTCGCGACCATCGTCTCGTGGTTCGCCACGCTGAGCCGCACCGACACGCCGGAGCGCTGGCTGATGTGGGGGCTCTCCCGCGCCAGCTGGCTGAGGGTGGCGACGATCTCCGACATCGCAGGCGGCACGTGCACCTCGAGCCCCTGCGCGTCGAGCGGCCGGGCCTCCTGGGCGACGATCGCCATCTCGGTCTCGACGTCGAGCGGGTAGTGCGTGCGGATCTGGCTGCCGAACCGGTCCTTCAGCGGCGTGATCAACCGGCCGCGGTTCGTGTAGTCGTCGGGGTTCGCCGACGCCACGACCACCACGTCGAGCGGGAGGCGGATCGTGTAGCCACGCACCTGGATGTCGCGCTCCTCCAGCACGTTGAGGAGGCCCACCTGGATGCGCTCCGCGAGGTCGGGCAGCTCGTTGATGGCGAAGATCCCGCGGTTCGTGCGCGGGACCAGCCCGTAGTGGAGCGTCAGCTCGTCGGACAGGTAGCGGCCCTCGGCGATCTTGATGGGGTCGACCTCACCGATCAGGTCCGCGATCGAGGTGTCGGGGGTCGCCAGCTTCTCGCCGTAGCGGCTGGTCCGGTGGACCCACTCGATGCGCGTGGCGTCGCCGTCGGCGGCGACGAGGTCCCGCGCGTAGCGGGAGATCGGCTGGAACGGATCGTCGTTGATCTCGGACCCTGCGACGACCGGCAGCCACTCGTCGAGGAGGTCGACGAGCGAGCGGATCATGCGGGTCTTCGCCTGGCCGCGCTCGCCCAGGAAGATGAGGTCGTGCCCCGCGAGCAGGGCGTTCTCGAGCTGGGGGAAGACGGTGTCCTCGTAGCCCAGCACCTCGGGGAAGAGGGGCTCACCGGAGCGGATGCGGGCCACGGCGTTCGAACGAAGCTCGTCCTTCACCGGGCGGGACGTCCACCCCGACGCTCGCAATCCGCCCAGGTCGGTGGGGAGATCCGCGGGCGGGACGGGCAGCGCGTCGGTCATGGGATCGACGCTATCGCCGCGGAGCGGAGGAGGGTCGGGCGGCGGTGACCGTTGACACGAAGGCCCTCCACCACCGATCCTTGTCCCCGTCAGCTCGTCACGGGCGGACGGCGATATTCCTTGGAGGGAAGATGCGATCACTCAAGCGCGCCTGCGCTGTGCTGTTCGTGGGGCTGACAGCAGTCGCCACGGCATGCCAGACACCACCTGGGGGAGGCGGCGGCACACCCACCAACAGTCCGCCCGTCGCGGTGGCCCAGGCGGCCCCGACCTCGGGTCCTGCTCCGCTCACGGTGAACTTCACCGGCGGCTCATCGACCGACAGCGACGGCACGATCGTGTCGTACGAGTGGAACTTCGGTGACGGCAGCACCGGCAGCGGCGTCACCACGACCCACACCTACCCGGCCGGCACCTACATCGCGACCCTGACGGTCACCGACGACGACGGCGCGATCGCCACCAACACGGTGTCGATCAACTCGACGGCTCCGGTCGACGCGGACGGCGACGGCTACTTCCCGCCTGCCGACTGCAACGACAACGACGCGTCGATCCACCCCGGTGCCGACGACCCCGTCGGTGACGGCATCGACCAGAACTGCGACGGCGTGGACGGCACGATCGACAACGCCGTCTTCGTGACCAGCGTGAGCGGTGCCGACAGCGGCAGCTGCGGCGCCATCGACGCCCCGTGCGCCTCGGTCACCCAGGGCATCAGCCGTGCCCAGGCCACCTCGAAGACCGAGGTGTACGTCGCGGGTGGCACCTACGCGAAGTTCAACGTGGCCAACGGCATCTCCGTGAAGGGCGGCTTCGGCCAGAACTGGCAGCGTGGCCTCCTCGCCACCGCGCCCTCCGTCGCGACGGTCAACGCCTCGTTCGACGGCAGCGTCGGCGGCCCCGTCGGCATCGTGGCCAGCAGCATCACCACCGCGACCACCGTCTCCGACCTCCGGGTCCAGGGCGCCACGGCCGCGGCCGGTCAGACCAGCTACGGGGTCTACGTCTCCAACTCGAGCTCCGCGCTCACGCTCGACGCGCTCGTGATCATCGGTGGCACCGGTGGCACCGGATCCAACGGAGCGCCCGGCTCGGGTGGCTGGAGCGGCAGCGCTCAGAACGGCAACAACGGCGGCGCCGGCTTCGAGCCGGGCGGCGTGTGCAACAACTCCTCGGCCGGTGGCGGCGGCGGAGGCGCCCCGGGCGCCGGCAACGGCGGCAAGGGCGGCACGGTCGACACCAACTGCGGGGTCTTCTCGCTCAACCTCGATGCCCGTCCGGGCGACAACGGGGGCAACGCCAGCGGTGCAGGCGGCGGCTTCGGCGCCGGCGGAGCCGGTGGCGGCGCTGAAGGCAGCTGGGTCCCCGGCTTCTGCGGCGGCTTCGACACCAGCGGCCAGAACGGCCAGAACGGCCGTGACGGCAACGCCGGCGCTCCCGGCGCGGCTGGTGCTCCCGGCGCTGCCGGCGGCACGGGCGGCCTCGGCACCAACGGCGGCGGCGGTGGCGGTGGCGGTGGCGGCGGCGCCTCCGACTGCGCCCAGGACGACGCCGGTGCCGGCGGCGGCGGCGGTGGCCAGGGCGGCGCCCGTGCCGCCATCGGTGGCCAGGGCGGCGCTCCCGGTGCGCCCTCCATCGGCATCCGCCTCGTGAACTCCTCGCCCGTCCTCTCCGGCATCCAGATCACCCTGGGCACCGGTGGCAAGGGTGGCAACGGCGGCAACGGCGCTCTCGGCCAGCCCGGCGGCGCCGGCGGCCAGGGCGGCGCAGCCTTCGAGAACGGCGGTCGTGGCGGCAACGGTGGCGCTGGCGGCCGGGGCGGCGCCTCGGGCACCGGTGGCGGTGGCGGTGGCGGTGCAGCCATCGGCATCTCCCGCACGGCCAGCAGCGCGCCGACCGGCACGCCGTCGTTCAGCGGCGGCACCGGCGGCCAGGGCGGTACCGGTGGCAACAGCGGTTCCACCGGCCTGGTGCAGAACTCGGTCGTCGCCTGACGACACCGATCCGAACGGAGGCCGGGTCCCTCGGGACCCGGCCTCCGTCGCGTCCGGGGACGGTTCCCGGGCGCACGCCTCCCTTGGCGGCCGGGAAGGCGAGCGATGACAATGGCCGGATGCTCGCGACGGCCGCTCGGCGATGATCCACGGCCGAGACGAGGTCACCGTCGACGGCGTCGGTCGTGCCGGCATCGAGCTCGGAGGGGCGTGGACCGCGGCACCGGCCGACGACGGTCTGCGCCGCGACTACGCGGCGGCGGACTTCGACGACTCCGGATGGGAGCCGATCGAGGTGCCGGGGCACTGGCAGCGCACGCCAGCGTTCGCCGACCTGGATGCACCGCTCCTCCATCGCCGGCGGTTCGAGCTGGCCGGGCCGCAGGGTGACCCCGACACCAGGTGGTGGCTGCGCTTCGAGGGCGTCTTCTACCAGTCCGACGTGTGGCTCGACGGTGTGTACCTCGGCGACACCGAGGGCTACTTCTTCCCCCACCAGTTCGACGTCACCGAGCAGGTCGACGCCGGGGCCGAGCACACGCTGGCGGTGGAGGTCACGTGTGCCCCCCAGCGCGACCTGCGGCGCAAGCGGAACCTCACCGGAGCGTTCCAGCACTCCGAGTCGATCGATCCCCGCTTGAACCCCGGCGGCATCTGGCGCCCGGTCCAGCTGCTGGCGAGCGGGCCCGTGCGGATCCTCCACCGTCGGGTGGTGTGCACCGAGTCCGACGCCGACAGCGCCACGCTCGCCTGCCGGCTGGTGCTCGACGCGGCGGTCGACCACGACGTGGTGGTGCACTCGAGGATCGCGGGGGTGGACCACCGCCACCGGCAGCACGTCGCCGCGGGCGAGAACCAGATCGAGTGGACGGTGGTGGTCCCGGAACCGGTGCTGTGGTGGCCACGGACGCTCGGCGAACCGGTCCTCCACCCGATGGAGATCGAGGTGGTCCTCGAGGACGGCCGGACGAGCGACGGGGTCCGCCTCGACGTGGGGCTGCGCTCGGTGTCGATGACCGACTGGGTCCTGCGGGTGAACGGCGAGCGCCTCTTCCTCAAGGGCGGCAGCCAGGGCCCCACCTCGTTCTGGCTCGCAGAGACGACCGCGGCGGACCACGAGCGCGACGTGGGGCTGGCCGTGGAGGCCGGCCTCGACCTCCTCCGCCTCCACACCCACGTCTCCACGCCCGAGCTCTACGAGGCGGCCGACCGGTCCGGCCTGCTCGTCTGGCAGGACCTCCCGCTCCACCGCGGCCACCACCGTTCGGTGCGCCGGCAGGCCGTCCGACAGGCGCGGGAGGCGGTCGACCTCCTCGGGCACCACCCCTCGGTGGCGATCTGGTGCGGGCACAACGCGCCCGTGGCGACCACCGTGGACGACGAGCGGCTCGCCACCCGTTCCGGCCGGAGGCGGATGGCGGCCGTGCAGGTCGCAGGCCAGGAGCTCCCGACCTACAACCGCACGATCCTCGACCGGTCGGTCGCCCGGACCCTGCGGCGCAGCGACCCGAGCCGACCCGTGGTCCGCCACTCCGGGACCCTCCCCAGCCTCCCGACCCTCGACGGGACCGACAGCCACCTCTACCTCGGCTGGTACGTCGGCGAGGTGGAGCAGCTGGCGCCGCTCGCCGCGACGATGCCCCGCCTCGTGCGGTTCGTGGGCGAGTTCGGCGCTCAGTCCGTCCCGACCGATGCCCCGTTCGTCGACCCACAGCGCTGGCCGGACCTCGACTGGGAGGAGCTCGCCGAGCGCCGCACCGCCCAGCTCCCGGTGCTCGACCAGCACGTCCCTCGATCTGCCTTCGAGCGGTTCGAGGACTGGGCGGCGGCGACCCGTCGCCACCAGGCGGACGTGGTGCGCACCACCGTCGAGACGCTCCGGCGACTGAAGTACCGGCCCACCGGAGGGTTCGCCCTCTTCTCCTTCGCCGACTCGGTGCCCGGCATCACGTTCGCCGTGTTGTCGGCAGACCGCGTGCCGAAAGACGCGTACTTCGCCCTTCAGGAGGCCTGCGCACCGGTGATCGCCGTGGCGGACCAGCTGCCCGGACACGTCCACCCGGGCGACGAACTGGCGATCCAGATCCACGTCGTGTCGGACCTGCGGACCGACGTGGACGAGGTCCTCGTCACCGCCACGTGGTGCTGGCCCGGTGGGGAACGGGTGCAGCGCTTCGCCGGTCCGGTGGAGGCCGACTCGTGCGTGCTCGCCGGGATCACGACGGTCGTCGCGCCGGACGCGGACGGTCCCCTCACGCTGCGCGTCCGGGTTGCCCACGGCGACGTGGTCCGCACCCGCGAGGCCGGCACGTGGGTCGCCGCCGGCCACCACGCCCACTGACGGCGCCCGCCGCCTCCCCGGCCGGAGCGACCACACTGTCGCCATGACCCAGAGCGAGTGGCCGGGCGCGTCCGGCGTCCCAGAACCGAGCGAGGTCGCTGCCAGCACCCCAGAGGGCCTCCGCCAGCACCGCTTCGCACCGCCCCCGGGCTCCACCACGATCCTGCTGGTCCGCCACGGCGAGTCGGCCGCTGCGGTGCCCGATCAGCCCTTCCCCCTCCGCGACGGCCACGGCGATCCGCCGCTGCACCCGGAGGGTCGCCTCCAGGCCGAGGCCGTGGGCCGGCGCCTCGCCGCGGAGCACCGCGGAGGGGACGCGATCGACGCCATCTACGTGACGACCCTGCAGCGGACCCACGAGACGGCTGCGCCACTGGCACGCGAGCTGGGCATCCAGCCCGTGGCGGTGGCCGACCTCCGTGAGGTCTACCTGGGCGAGTGGGAGGGCGGCGGTTTCCGGCGCATGGCCGCCGAGGGCCACCCGGCGTTCCTCCGCATGATGGAGCGGGAGCGCTGGGACGAGGTGCCGGGCGCCGAACCGCACGAGGTCTTCAGCGCCCGGATCCGAGCGGGCATCGAGCGCCTCGCGGCAGCCCACCCCGACGGGCGCGTGGTCTCGGTGGTGCACGGCGGCGTGATCGGCGAAGCGCTGGCGCTGGCAACGGGGTCCCGCGGCTTCGCGTTCGTGGGCGCGGACAACGCCTCGATCTCCGAGCTGGTGGTGCACGGGGACCGGTGGGTGCTCCGCCGCTTCAACGACACCGCGCACCTCGTCCCCCACGGCGCTCCCTGAGGGGCGTCGTGCCCGGCGGCGTCGGTAGGCGCTGCGGTCGGCGAAGCGGCGCGCCTTCCGACGCAGCGGAGGCCGCAGCGTTTTGAGAGGCTTCTCAGCACGGCGGTAGCGTCACCGGAAGACGCCCGATCACCTCGCGAGGGAGCCCAGAGCATGGCGCAGACCACCCAGGCCAGAGCGGGTGCCGAGGCACCGGTCGTGAACGGTCGCCTGCCACGTGCGCCCTGGCCGGTCCAGTTCTACAACAGCGCCGTCGGCAAGAAGTGGGTCATGGCGCTCACCGGGCTGGGCCTGTGGGGCTTCGTGTTCGCCCACATGGTCGGCAACCTGAAGGTGTACATGGGTCGCGGCAGCCACGGCGACTGGGCCATCGACGAGTACGGCGAGGGCCTCCGTTCGCTCGCCTACCCGATCCTCCCCCACCACTGGGCGGTGTGGGGCCTCCGCATCGGCCTCATCGTGATGTTCGCGCTGCACATCCACGCAGCGATCACGCTCACCCAGATGAACCGGCGGGCGCGGCCCGACACCTACAAGGGCCCCCGCGACTACATCGCCGCCAACTTCGCCTCGCGCTCGATGCGGATCACCGGCGTCATCATCTTCGCCTACCTGATCTTCCACCTCTTCGACCTGAGCTGGACCGGATCGGGCCAGACCTTCGTGCGGGGCGAGGTGTACGACAACCTCATCGGCTCCCTCGAGCGGTGGTACGTCGCCCTCTTCTACGTGATCGCCAACGTCGCACTCGCCCTGCACCTGTTCCACGGGGCGTGGTCGATGTTCCAGTCGATGGGGATCAACAACCCCCGCTGGAACGGAGCCCGGCGCAACGTCGCCGTGGGCATGGCTGCCGTCGTCGGCATCCCCAACGTGCTCTTCCCGATCCTGATCGTCGCCGGCGTCGTCGGCTGAGCGCCGGATGACCTCGGACAGCTACCCGTCGGAGCGGTCGCCGTCGAGCCGGCGCACCGACCGCTCGCCCGAAGAGAGAGACTGAGATGGCCATCACCCTCGATGCCAAGATCCCCGACGGTCCGCTGGCGGACAAGTGGACGAACCACAAGTTCGACATGAAGCTGGTGGCGCCGCACAACCGCCGCAAGTTCGAGGTGGTGGTGGTCGGAACGGGCCTCGCCGGCGCTGCGGCGGCCGCCACGCTCGGCGAGCTGGGCTACAAGGTCAAGGTCTTCACGTTCCACGACTCGCCTCGTCGTGCCCACTCGATCGCCGCTCAGGGCGGCATCAACGCGGCGAAGAACTACCCGAACGACGGCGACAGCGTCCACCGGCTCTTCTACGACACCATCAAGGGCGGCGACTTCCGCTCGCGGGAGGCGAACGTCCACCGCCTCGCCGAGGTGTCGCTCAACATCATCGACCAGTGCGTCGCACAGGGCGTCCCCTTCGCCCGTGAGTACGGCGGCCGTCTCGACAACCGCAGCTTCGGCGGCGCGCAGGTGTCGCGCACCTTCTACGCACGCGGCCAGACCGGCCAGCAGCTGCTGCTCGGCGCCTACCAGGCGCTCGCCGCGCAGATCCACGCCGGCACCGTGAAGCTCTACAACCGGATGGACGTCCAGGAGATCGTCGTCGGCGAGGACGGCCACGCGTGCGGCGTGATCGCCCGCGACCTCGTCTCCGGCGAGACCATCCGCGAGAACGGCCACGCGGTGGTGCTCGCCACCGGCGGCTACGGCAACGTCTACTTCCTCTCCACCAACGCGAAGGCCTCGAACGTCACGGCCGCGTGGCGGGCGCACCGCAAGGGCGCCGCGTTCGCGAACCCCTGCTACACGCAGATCCACCCCACGTGCATCCCACCGTCCGACGAGTTCCAGTCGAAGCTCACCCTCATGTCGGAGTCGCTCCGGAACGACGGCCGCATCTGGGTGCCGCTCGACATCGACGACTGCGGCAAGCCGGCCGGCGACATCCCCGAGTCGGCGCGTGACTACTACCTCGAGCGGAAGTACCCGGCGTTCGGCAACCTCGTCCCCCGCGACATCGCCAGCCGCAACGCGAAGACGATGGTCGACGCCGGCCACGGCGTGGGCCCCCTCCGCAACGGGGTGTACCTCGACTTCGCCGAGTCGATCGAGCGCCTCGGCGAGGACGTCGTGCGGGAGCGCTACGGGAACCTGTTCGACATGTACGAGCGGATCACCGGTGAGGACCCGTACCGGGTCCCGATGCGGATCTACCCGGCGTCGCACTACACGATGGGCGGCCTCTGGGTGGACTACGACCTCCAGTCCACGATCCCGGGCCTGTTCGTCACCGGCGAGGCCAACTTCTCCGACCACGGCGCGAACCGCCTCGGTGCCTCTGCGCTGATGCAGGGCCTCGCCGACGGCTACTTCGTGCTGCCGTCGACGATCGCCGGCTACCTGGCCGAGCACCTCGGCGAGCCGGTGGTCCCCACGACCGATCCGGTCTTCGACCGGGCCCACGCCGAGGTCGACGACCGGGTGGCGCAGATCATGTCGGTGAAGGGCACCCGCTCCGTCGACCACTACCACCGCGAGCTGGGCAAGATCGTCTGGGACAACTGCGGCATGGCCCGCAACAAGGCCGGGCTCGAGAAGGCGCTCTCCGAGATCCCCGCGCTGCGCGAGCAGTACTGGAAGGACGTGAAGGTCCTCGGGTCGGCCGCCACCTACAACCAGAGCCTGGAGAAGGCGCTGCGTGTCGCCGACTTCATGGAGCAGGCAGAGCTGATGGCCCGCGACGCCCTCCACCGCGAGGAGTCGTGCGGCGGCCACTTCCGCGAGGAGCACCAGACGCCCGAGGGCGAGGCGCTCCGCGACGACGAGAACTTCGCGTACGTCGCGGCGTGGGAGTACGGCGGGCCGAACATTGCGGGCGACTCGGTGCTCCACAAGGAGCCGCTCCGCTTCGAGAACGTGACCCCCAGCCAGCGCAGCTACAAGTGACCGCGAGAACGAGGACACCGTGAGCAAGATCCTGAACCTGACACTCAAGGTGTGGCGCCAGGACGGCCCCGAGGACGAGGGCCGCTTCGAGGAGTACACCACTGCGGTCGCCGACGACGCCTCGTTCCTCGAGATGCTCGACTACGTGAACGAGGCCCTGATCGCGGAGGACAAGGAGCCCATCGCGTTCGACCACGACTGTCGTGAGGGCATCTGCGGGTCGTGCGGCCTCATGATCGACGGGCAGGCCCACGGTCCCCAGCGGGGCACCGCCACCTGCCAGCTGCACATGCGGAAGTTCGCAGACGGCGACCACATCACGATCGAGCCGTTCCGTGCCGCTGGCTTCCCGATCATCCGGGACCTGGCCGTGAACCGGGCGACGTTCGACCGCATCGTCGAGTCGGGCGGCTACATCTCCGTGGACACGGGGGCTGCGCCCGAGGCGAACCTCACCCCGGTGCCCAAGGACGTGGCCGACGCCTCCATGGACGCAGCTGCGTGCATCGGCTGCGGGGCCTGCGTGGCCGCCTGCCCGAACGGCGCCGCCAACCTGTTCACCTCCGCGAAGATGCAGCACCTCAACCTGCTCCCCCAGGGCCAGGCCGAGCGCTGGAAGCGCAGCGAGGCCATGGTCGAGACGATGGAGGAGTTCTTCGGCTCCTGCACGAACCACGGCGAGTGCCAGGAGGCGTGCCCGAAGGAGATCTCGATCGACTTCATCGCGATGATGAACCGGGACTACCTGAAGGCGAAGCTGGCGAACCGCCGTCGTCTCGGTCAGCGCAAGCCGGGCTGACACCTGCCGATCCGCGTCGTCGGACCCCGGCGGAGGGAGTGCGCTCGGCGACCGGTCGCGCCGGTTCCGCGGACGCGGCGCTACCCTCCGGACCTTCCGGCGGCCGGCGCCGGACATCGAACCGGAGGTCCCCCGAGAATGAAGTTCCGTTCCCTGCTCGCTGTCGCGCTCGCGAGCGCACTCGTGCTCGCCGCGACGGGCTGCGGCGGCGACGAGGACGTCGCAGATGCGTCCTCTCCCACGACGGTCGCCGAGGACGACTCGGCCCGAGAGCCCTCGGACAGCACCGATGGCAGCGCCTCCGACGACGGTGCCGCTGACGACGGCGACACCTCGGGTGGTTCCTCGTCGGACGACGGCGACAGCCCGATCGGCTCGGACTCGATGCCGGACTTCTCGCAGCTGGGCGAATGCATGAACGCCGGTCTCGCCTACGCCGGCCTGGCCTTCTCGGCGATGGGCGGCCCCGACGGCGCCAAGATGGCGAAGGAAGCCGCTGCGTCGATGAAGGAGACGCTGCCGAAGGACCTCCACGACGAGCTCGAGGTGGTGACGAAGGCGTTCGCGTCCGTTGCCGAGAAGGGCATCATGGAGGGCAGCAAGCTGCTCGACTCGAAGGAGTTCGAGAAGGCCGACGACGCGATCTCGAAGTACTTCGACGAGGTCTGCGGCGAGGGCTGACGCCCTGCACGCCAGCTGCTGCCTACGGCGGCGGCTGGTTGAACTCGATCCACCCGAGACCGGAACGGCCGTCGGGCGCCTCCACCCGGGCGAGAGCCCGCGGGAAGCGCGCCTGGCGGCCGTCCGGGTGTTCGAGGAGGACTGGAGCCCAGAGGCGCGGCACGACCTCGAGCTCCAGGCCCTCGAAGGCCAGGCGTGCCCGGTCGACGAGGCCTTCCGCTCCGACGTCCGCCTGCACCTCCACCTCCGAGGACTCGACGAGCTCCGACGATCCCGCTGGAAGCACGTAGCCCACGCCGAGGTTCCCCATCCCGTCGAACGCGCCGGCCGTGTGCCACCGCGTGCCGTCGTCGAGGCGACCGGCCGACCAGCACCAACCCATCCCCCACCAGTCGCGGGCCGCTCCCCACGAGTGGTCGCGCTGGCCCCAACCGTCGACCTCGATGCGGCGGTCCCCCACCAGCACGTGTCCGGTCACCGAGCACGGGATCTCGTAGCGGGCGGTGATCGGCGGCCACTGGTAGGCCACGCGGTCGGTCTCCCAGTCCAGCTCGAAGCCGAACGGGACCCGCTCTCCCCGCGCACCGCGGTACACGTCGGTGGGGTCGTCGAGGCGGACGGCGAACGCCTCGAGGTCGCACGTCATCCGCTCGAGCGGCTCGGGGATGTGGTGGTCGGCCCAGAGGGCCTCGTGGCGGACCTCGAGCGACCGGGCGTCGGACGGCAGCGGAACGTCGTGGTCGATGACCGTGACCAGCGAGCCACCCTCCTCCACGAGGCACGCCCAGTACCAGACGCCACCGAGCCCCGGCACGAAGCCGATCCGGATGTAGCCGCCCACGGACCCATCGGGGGAGAACCAGTCGAGGTAGTACGACTCGTTCCAGAGCTCGACCCCCTCGTCGGGCTGGTGGCGAGCTTCGTCCTCGGGTCGAACGGCCGGCATCGGTCCCCCTGGCGTCGGCGGCACGGGCGCCCGGGACCCTATCCGGAGCCGTCTCGGTAGTCTGCCGGCGTGCAGCACCGCTCCGATGAGTGGTTCGCCGCCGTCGAGCGTGCGCTCGCGGACGTGCGGACCGACACCCCCGAACGGCTCGTCGTCCGCCAGGAGGTCGACGAGGTGGCCTCCCACTCGATCGAGCTGGGCGGCGGCAGCGCCACGGTCCACCGCGGCACCTCAGGCCCACCGCCCGACGTCGTGATGTCGTGCGATGCCGCGACCGCAGAGCAGCTGGAGCGGGGCACGTTGCCGGTCCCCGAGGCGGTGCTGTCGGGGCGGCTGGCCGTCAGCGGTGACGTGTCCCGGCTGGTCGACGCCACCGCCGCGCTGGGCGAGGTGGCGAAGGTCGTCCGGGACCTGGGAGCCCAGCCGGCCGAGGGCGGGGAGCCGGGCGGTGCCTGAGCTCCCAGAGGTGCGTGCGCAGGCCGAGCGGCTGCAGGAGCGCTACGCGGGCCACCAGCTGGAGCGCTTCGAGCCGCTCTCGTTCACGGCGCTGAAGACCATCACCACCGACCCGGACACCGTGGTGGGCGCGGAGCTGGCTGCCGTGTCGTCGCGAGGGAAGCACCTGCTCCTCCACGTCGGCGACCTGGCCTTCGTGGTCCACCTGATGCAGGGCGGCCGCCTGGAGCCGACCGGCGGCACGGCGAAGCGGCCCAAGGGCGGGCTCGCGAGGTGGACGTTCGAAGGTGCCGACCCGCTGCTCCTCTCGGAGTTCGGGAAGGAGCACCGCGCCGGGGTGTGGGTGGTGGCCGGCGACCCGATGGAGCAGGACCCCCTCGACGGGCTGGGGCCGGAGGCGGACCAGGTCGACCTCGACCGGCTCGGCGAGCTGCTCGCCGAGCAGAAGGGCCGGATCCACAACGTCCTGCGGGACCAGCGGGTGCTGGCCGGGATCGGTCGTCGCCTCGCCAACGAGATCTGCCACACGGCGCGGATCTCGCCGTTCGCGATCAGCGCCCGCCTCACCGACGAGGAGCTGGCGCGGGTGCACGAGGCGATCGGCGCGGCCATCGAGGAGTCGCTCCGGTTCGAGCGCGGCCAGGACCGGATGGTCCCGTCGAAGGAGCGACCGGCGCAGGTGCACGGCCGCACCGGCGAGGAGTGCCCCGTGTGCGGCGACACGGTGCGGGCCGTGGAGTACACCACCCACACCGTGAACTACTGCGCCACCTGCCAGACGGGCGGCAAGGTGCTGGCCGACAACACGACCAGCAAGTTCCTCAAGTAGCTACCGAGTCCGGTTCTGTCATGCGTCGTGCGACGGTTCCGTCGCACGACGCGAGACAAAACCGCCCTGAGCCGGAGCTGGCCCGGGCCCGTCAGATCAGACCGAGGTCGCGGACGGCGTCGCGCTCGTCGCCCAGCTCGCCCACCGAGCGGTCGATGCGCTCGCGGGAGAAGTCGTCGATGTCGAGGCCCTGGACGATCTCGTAGCGGCCGTCCTTGCACGTGACGGGGAACGACGAGATCAGCCCCTCGGGCACGCCGTACGAGCCGTCGGACACGACGCCCATCGACACCCAGTCGCCCTCGGCGGTGCCGAGGTGCCAGTCGTGGATGTGGTCGATCGCAGCGTTCGCGGCGGACGCAGCGGACGAGAGGCCGCGGGCCTTGATGATGGCGGCGCCGCGCTGGGCGACCGTCGGGATGAAGGTCGACTCGATCCACTCCTGGTCGCCGACGGCCTCCGCGGCGTTGCGGCCGCCGACCTCGGCGTGGAAGAGGTCCGGGTACTGGGTGGCCGAGTGGTTGCCCCAGATCGTCATCTTCTTCACGTCGGCCACGGTGGCGCCGACCTTCTGCGCCAGCTGGGCCACCGCACGGTTGTGGTCGAGGCGGGTCATGGCGGTGAAGCGGCTGGGGTCGAGGTCCGCGGCGTTCTGCTGGGCGATGAGGGCGTTGGTGTTGGCCGGGTTGCCGACGACGAGCACCTTCACGTCCTTCTTCGCCACGGCGGAGAGCGCCTCGCCCTGCGGCTTGAAGATCCCACCGTTGGCGGAGAGCAGGTCGCTGCGCTCCATCCCGTCCTTGCGCGGCATCGCGCCGACCAGCAGCGCCACGTCGGCGTCACCGAAGGCCACGTTCGGGTCATCGGTCCGGACGATCTCGGTGAGCAGCGGGAAGGCGCAGTCGTCGAGCTCCATCGCGACGCCCTCGAGCGCCCCGAGCGCCGGGGTGATCTCGAGCAGCTGCAGCGCGACCGGCTGGTCGTCGCCGAGCATCGCCCCGCTCGCGATGCGGAAGAGGAGCGAGTACCCGATCTGCCCGGCAGCTCCGGTGACGGCGACACGAAGGGGGGACTTGGTGCTCACGGTTGCTCCTGCGGTTCGGGGACGGCTGGGCCCGTCGGACGGGACGACGTTACCGAGCGGCCGGCGAGCCTCCCCAATCTCCTCCCCTCAGACAGGCGGGGTCTGCGACAGCCCTTCGAGGTCCAGCACCGAGCAGGGGGCGGTGAGCGTGATCACCCTGTTCCGGCCCGCCGCCTTCGCCTGGTAGAGGGCCTGGTCGGCGCGGTCGATCGCCTCCGTGACGCGCTCGGTCCACACGTCGCACGTCGTCACGCCGATGCTGATCGAGGGACGGACCTCGGTGTCGTCGAAGGAGAAGCGGAGGTCTGCCACGGAGGCCCGCAGCCGCTCGGCCGCCTCGGCAGCGCGCTCCAGGGAGGCGCCCGGCATGATCACGGCGAACTCCTCGCCACCGATCCGGCCGAGCACGTCGACCCGCCGCACCTGCTCCTCGAGCACCCGGGCGATCTCCACGAGGACCTCGTCGCCGGCGACGTGGCCGTGGCTGTCGTTGACCCGCTTGAAGTGGTCCACGTCGAGGGCGAGCACCGCGAGCTGGTGCCGCAGGCGCTGGGCTCGCCGGAGCTCCTGCTCGGCCATCTCGTGGAACCAGCGGCGGTTCGCCACGCCGGTGAGGTCGTCGATGTTCGCCCGCCGCACGAGGTCGTGCTCCATCCGCTGGCGCCACGCGACCTCCACGCTGAGGCGGTCGTTGACCGCCCGCTCCCTCAGCCGGAGGAGGTACTCCCGTCGGCTCGTGGTGGCCAGGCGGTTGGCGCCCACGAACCCGACGACCACCGCGGCCGCCACGATGCTCGAACGTGCGACGAGCTGGGCGGCGGTGACGCCACCCTCCAGCGCGGTGACGAGCAGCCACACGAACCCCCCGCCGGCGCTGAGGGCGGTCGTGGCGGTCAACCGGTTGGGCACGAGCACGAACATCGTGCTGATCACCACCACCACGCTCGCGGTCTCGACGGTGCCCACGTCGGGTTGCAGCAGCGCGACCACCTGGTAGCCCCCGAGGAGCACCGCCTGCACGACGGTGAGGCGGGCGTGGTCCCTGATGGCGTGGGGATCGCGGCCGAGGCGGAGGACGAGCGCGACGAGCGGTGTCACGGTGACGGCGCGGACGAGGAGGAGGAGCGCCCAGCGGCTGCTGAAGCCGACGGCCAGGAGGTCCGAGGCCAAGAAGCCCAGGTAGCCGATCGCGATCACGAGCCCCGCACGGCGCGTGGCGGCAGCGGTGACCTCGGCGGAGTCCTGCCAGAACTCCGCCTCCATGCGCGGGTCCGCCAGCTCACCGGCGAGCGGCCTGATGCCCGCGCCCCCGTCGTCGAGGTCCAGAGCGTCGCCTCGTGCCGCCATCCGATCGATCCTTCCGCCCGTCCGCCGTGCGCCATGTGGACGCTGGGTGACATTACCACCACTGACGGTGGCCTAGACTGGGCCCCTCGGCCCAATTGGCGGCGGTCGTTCGGTCCAGGTGCCGTTCAGCAGCGGCTTTCGGGCGAGCTCCCGGGGCTGGACGAGAACCGTGGACGTGTGCGGTCGGCCGTCGGCGCGTCAGGTCGCGACGCGGGTGTTCCCCACCCACGACCGGTGGAGCCCGGCGTAGCGCCCGCCCCGAGCGACCAGCTCGTCGTGCGTGCCGAGCTCCTCGAGGCGACCGTGGTGGAACACGGCCACGAGGTCCGCCGCCTCCGCGGTCGACAAGCGGTGGGCGACGCTGATCGTGGTGCGACCCTCGGCCAGCCGCACGAGCGCACCGCTCAGGGCGCGCTCGGTCTCGGGGTCGACGGCCGAGGTCGCCTCGTCGAGCACAAGGAGGCCTGCGTCGGCCAGCTCGGCTCGTGCGAGGGCGACGAGCTGGCGCTCGCCCACCGAGAGGTTGTCCCCGCGCTCCCCCACCCGCGTGGCGATCCCGGCGGGCAGCCGCTCGAGCCACCAGCCGAGGCCCAGCGCCTCGAAGGCCGCCGTGATCTCGTCGTCGGTGGCGTCGAGGCGGCCCAGCCGGACGTTCTCGGCGATGGTCGTGTCGAAGAGGAACCCGTCCTGCGGCACGAGCCGGATGCGCCGCGACCGGCTCTCCATCGAGGCCTCGCGCAGGTCGACCCCACCCACGAGGATCCGCCCGTCGGTCGGGTCGGCGAGCCGGCACACCAGCTTCGCGAGGGTGGTCTTGCCCGACCCCGTCTCGCCCACCACGGCGAGGTTGGTCCCCGGCGGGATCTCGAGCTGCACGTCGTGGAGGACGGTCTCGCCGGGCAGGTACTCGAAGCGCACCGCCTGGACCGACACGCCGAGCGGGCCGTCGGGCAGCGGGAGGCCCGGCTCGGGCTCCACCACGTCGACCGGCTCGTCGAGCAGGTCCAGCACCTTCCGCCAGCCGGCCAGCGCGGTCTGGGTCTGATCGAGGACCTCGCCGATCTCGCCGACAGGTGTGAGCAGGACGTTCGCGAGGAAGAGGCAGGCCACGACCGTGCCGGACGTGAGCCCCCAGTCGGGCCCCCACCAGACGCCGACGCCGATCACGGTCGCCACCGCCACGGCTCCGACCAGGTCCGCGAGCGAGAAGAGGGCGGAGAAGTAGAAGGCGGCCCGCATGTTGGCGCGGTACTGGTCGTCGATCGCCGAGTGGACGGTGGCGCGGGCCCGGCGGCGCATCCCGTACGCACGGATCACCGGAGCGCCCATCACCGACTCGGACACCTGGGTGAGGGTGTTCGCCACAGCCACCCGCTGGTCGTCGTAGGCCAGGAGCTGCCGCCGCTGCAGGTAGCGCATGATCGGCACGACCGGCAGGAAGACGCCGGCGGTCACGATGGCCATCTGCCACGAGTAGAGGGCCATCACGACCAGCGTGACCACCACGATCGTGCCGTTCACGATCCACGACATCGCTCCCCACTGGGCGAACTGCGCCAGCGTCTCGATGTCGCTCGTCACCCGGGTGACCAACACGCCCCGCTTGGACTCGTCGTGGTGCGCCATGGACAGCGAGTGCACGTGCCCGAACGCCTTCACCCGCAGCGCGTAGAGCGCGGCCTGCGCGCTCTCGACGAGCCTCGTGTAGGCGATCCGGTTCAGGACGGTCACGCCGAGGACGACGAGCGCCGCGATCCCGCAGGTTGTGTAGACGTACGCGGCGTCGAAGCCATCGGAGAGGCCGTTGTCGATGATCTGGCGGATGGCCACCGGCACGATCAGCTTCCCGATCGCTGCTGCCATCGCCACCCCGATGGACGAGCGGACACCCCTGCGCAGCTCCGGCGTGGCGGCCAGCCCGCGACGGAGGATCGACACGGCGCCGTCGGTGGACTCCACGGTCATCCGACGGCCTCCATCGGCCCGTCGTCCGTCGCGCTCACGTCCGCCAGCGCCTCGTCCACGTTGGGCTCGGCGACCGCCTCGGTCTCGTAGGCGGTGACGAGCGCGTGGTACTCGGGCACCGCGAGCAGCTCCTCGTGCGTGCCCTGGGCGCGGACCCGGCCGTCGACCATGAACACCACGCGGTCGGCGAGGCGGATCGTCGACAGCCGGTGCGCCACCACGAGCAGCGTGGCGTCGCGGTCGTCGCCCGAGCGCAACCCGTCGAGGATCTTCGCCTCGACCGTCGGGTCCACCGCCGACGTGGCATCGTCGAGCACCAGCACCCTCGGCCGTCGGGCGAGGGCCCGGGCGAGGGCCACACGCTGGCGCTGCCCGCCCGACAGCGTCACCCCACGCTCGCCCAGCACGGTGTCCCACCGACGCGGCAGCTCGGGGAGGAAGCGGTTCACCTGGGCGATCTCCGCGGCGCGGTCGATGTCGACGTCTTCACCGAGCGAGATGTTCGACGAGAGGGTGTCGGCGAAGAGGAACGACTCCTGGAACACGAGCGCCACGGCGTCGCGCACCTCGTCGGGTGACAGCTCCGCGACGTCGATCCCGCCCAGCTCGATCGTGCCGCGGGCCGGGTCGAGGAGCCGCACGAGCAGTGAGGCGAGTGTCGACTTGCCCGATCCGGTCGGGCCCACGAGCGCCACCGTCTCCCCCGGTTCCACGTCGAAGCTCACGCCGTGGAGCACCGGTTCGTCGCCGTAGGAGAAGCCGAGGTCGCGCACCGTGAGGCCGAGCGGTCCGGCGGGCAGCCCGGCGGTGGCGGGTCCGGTGATCTCCGGAGCGTCGGGAGCGGCGCTCACCCCGTCGATGCGGGCGACGGACACCACGGCGCGGGGCATCTCCTGCAGGAAGAAGCCGAACACCCGGACCGGGAACGAGAGGATGCTGAACAGCAGCGCGGCGTTCACCAGGTCGCCGGGGGTGACGGCACCCGCGTCGAGCCGCCAGCCGCCCACCACGAACAGGAGGAGCGTGCCCAGGTTGGGCAACGCCTCGAGCATCGGGTCGAAGGTGGCCCGCAGCCGACCCACCTGCAGGGTGGAGGAGCGGAGGCGCTCGGCGTGACCGGCGAAGCGCTCCTGCTCGCGGTCCGCCATGCCGAGCGTCTTCACGACCAGTGCGCCGTCGAAGCTCTCGTGGGCGACCGACGAGACGTCACCGAGGCGTTCCTGCACCTCGGTCACCGGCCGGTGGACCCGACGGGTGTAGATGCGGTTCAGCACGGCCAGCGACGGGAAGAGGACGAGCGCCACCACGGCGAACGTCCAGTCGACGAGCGCCAGGCTGGTCAGCGCGAACGCTGCGAGCGCGAGCACCCCGATGGAGAACGGGAGCGGCTTGATCGAGGTGGTGGTGCCCACCACGTCGGCGTCTGCGTGCGCCAGCAGCTCACCGGTGGGCTTGGTGGCGTGGTAGGCGAGCGGGACGGTGAGGTACTTGTCGGCCACCGTCCGGCGCAGGGTCACCTGCATGCGGGCCTCCACCATCGCGGCGAAGTAGCGGCGCACGAAGATCGACCCGCCTCGGAGCAGTCCGACACCTGCGACGAGCAGCACGCCGCCGAGGACGGCTCCACCGTCGACGCCCTCGGTGAAGGCAGGGGCGATGAGGCGGTCGGTCACCCGGCCCACGACCAGCGGCACACCGACCGCGGCCGCTGCGAACGTGGTGGCTCCGACGACGGAGATGGCGAACGGCCACGGGTGCGTGCGCATGAAGCGCCACACCAGCTGCGCCGCACGCCGATAGAGATCCGTCTCCTTCGCCACCGATCCTCCGACCGAGCACCCCGATGTGGGCCGGAGGCCAACCTACCGACCGGCGACGCGATGCAACGACCCGGTTCCAACCCGAATTGGGGTGTGGCCGGCCCCGCCGACCCGCCACACCGGAGGTCAGCCGGAGCCGACCTGAACCCTCGAGAGGATCAGACAGGCAGCTGTATGGACTTCGTCTCGAGGAACTCCTCGAGGCCGTACTCCCCGCGCTCGCGCGTGTTGCCCGACTGCTTGTAGCCGCCGAAGGGGGCGAGCGTGTTGAACGGGGCGCCGTTGATGTCGACCTGGCCGGTGCGGAGGCGGCGAGCCACCCGCTTGGCCCGCTCGACGTCACCGGACTGCACGCCGCCGGCGAGACCGAAGACCGTGCCGTTCGCGATGCGGACGGCGTCGTCCTCGTCCTCGTACGCCAGGATCGACAGCACCGGGCCGAAGATCTCCTCCTGGGCGATCGTCATGTCGGGTGTGACCCCGGCGAAGATCGTGGGCTTCACGTAGAAGCCCTTCTCGAACTCCTCCGGCGCCTCGGGGCCGCCGAGCACCAGCTGGGCGCCCTCGTCGATGCCCTTCTGGATGTAGTTCCGCACGGTCTCCGCCTGCGAGCGGGACACCATCGGGCCGAGTGCGTGGAAGATGTCCGGCTCGTCGGCGTGCGGGTCGACGAGGCGCACCTGCGAGGCCTCCTCGACGATCGCGTCCACGAACTCCTGCTCGCGGGAACGGGGGACCAGCAGCCGGGTGAGGGCCGAGCAGGTCTGCCCGGAGTTGAGGAAGCAGGAGAAGACGGCACCGAGGGCCACGGCCGCGGGATCGGCGTCGTCGAGCACGACGTTCGCCGACTTGCCGCCCAGCTCGAGGCCGACGCGCTTCACGGTGTCGGCGGCGTCCTTCGCCACCTGGGCCCCGACCGGACCGGAGCCGGTGAGCGACACCATGTCGACGTCGGGGTGGCTGGCGATGGCCTGGCCGACCTCACCGCCGGGGCCGGTCACCAGGTTGAAGACGCCGGCGGGCAGGCCCACCGAGTCGATGACCTCGGTGAGGATGATGGCGTTGAGCGGCGTGTAGCTGGCCGGCTTGAGCACGATCGTGCAGCCCGCGGCGAGGGCCGGGCCGACCTTGCAGACGATCAGGTACAGCGGGTAGTTCCACGGCGTGATGGCGCCGACCACCCCGATCGGCTCCTTCACCACGAGGCTGTTCCCGAGCGGCTTCTCCCACTCGTACTCCTCGATGAGCTTGGCGTAGCTCTCCCAGTCGCCCACCGCGAGGCCGGCCTGCACCATCTGGGCGAAGGTCTTGGGCGAGCCGACCTCGGCGGAGATCGTGGACGCGATCTCCTCGAAGCGGGCGGTGAGGCCGGCGCCGATGTCGCGCAGGTACTTGGCGCGCACGTCGATCGGCGTCTGCGACCACGAGTCGAACGCCCCGCGGGCCGCAGCGACCGCCCGGTCGACGTCGTCGGCGCCGCCCTGGGCGACCTTCGCGATGACCTCCTCCGTGGAGGAGTCGACCACCTCGATCGCAGGGTGCGAGGCGGTGGGCTCGACCCACTCTCCCCCGATGTAGAGCTTCGAGTACTCGCGCATCTGTTGGACCCCCTGGTGGCTCGCGATGGTCCGGAGCGTAGCCCCCGACCCAGCCGCCGTCTCCAGGGTCAGGCGGTGACCCAGACGAGCAGCTCGGCACCGTCCGTGCCGGCGGTGAAGCGCCGCTCCCCTGCTGCGGTGAGCCGGGCGGCGTCGCCTTCGGTGAGCGAGCCGACGCCCTCGAGGTCGCCGCCACCCACGGCCGCGAACACGTGGACGTGGCCCCCGTCGGGGACCGTCACGGCACCGTCGGGTTCGATCCGGGCCCCCCACAGGACTGCGTCACGCTGGTGGAGGCGCACTCCTGTGTCGTGCCCCTGCCCCGAGGCGATGGCCACCAGGCCGCCGGACCCGAGGGCATCCGAGACGTCGGCCTGCTCGTACGACGGCTCGACGCCGGTGTGGTCGGGCGGCACCCACATCTGCACCAGCCGCACGTCCTCGGTGCTGCTGCGGTTGACCTCCGAGTGGTGGATGCCGGTGCCCGCGCTCATCCGTTGGGCCAGGCCGGGGTAGATGACGCCGTGGTTCCCAGCCGAGTCACGGTGCTCCAGCTCGCCGCGGAGCACCCAGGTGACGATCTCCATGTCCCGGTGCGGGTGCATCCCGAACCCGCTGCCGGGCGCGACGACGTCGTCGTTCGAGACGAGGAGCAGCCCGTGGCGCACGTTCGAGGGGTCGTAGTGCGGCCCGAAGCTGAACGAGTGCCAGCTGTCGAGCCAGTCGATCCTCGTGTGGAACCGCTCACGTGCGGGGACGATCCTCGTGGCCTGCGTCGCCGTCATCTCGAACCTCCCGATGGGTGCTGGTCGCCGTCGGAGGGGACGGGACCCGGCCTCCCGGCCATCATGCGCCCTACCCGGATCGGCCCGCCACCTGTATTAGACTTGTACGCACTGATCGCCCCACGTCCCGTCCCGAGGAGGACCCCCTGATGGCCCAGTCGAAGATCAAGGTGCAGAACCCCGTCGTGGAGCTCGACGGCGACGAGATGACACGGATCATCTGGGCGTTCATCAAGGACCAGCTGATCCTCCCCTACCTCGACGTCGACCTGAAGTACTACGACCTCGGCATCGAGCACCGCGACGCCACCGACGACCAGGTCACGATCGACGCGGCCAACGCCATCAAGGAGCACGGCGTGGGCGTGAAGTGCGCCACCATCACGCCCGACGAGGCCCGCGTCGAGGAGTTCGGCCTGAAGAAGATGTGGCGCTCGCCGAACGGCACGATCCGCAACATCCTGGGCGGCGTCGTGTTCCGCGAGCCGATCATCTGCTCGAACATCCCCCGCCTGGTCC
>JBIQID010000163.1:0-2850 GCA_044508215.1 Actinomycetota bacterium
ACGTCTGGATCGATGCGGAGCATGACGCCGCGCTCCTCCAACCGCAGGAAGAGGTCGTCGAGCGACTGGGCTTCTGCAGCCGCTTCCATCGTGTCGGCGGCGAGTCCGAAGGCAACGAGCGGGTCCGGCTGCACGACCGCTCGGTTCAGCATCCAAGGGTCACGGGGCCGCACCCAGGTGATCCGTTCGGCGTCCACGCCGTTGAGAAGGAGCCAGACGATCCCGTCGGTGGCGGTCTTCCCGGATCCGATCACCACGTACCGATCGGGAGCCGACGTCACCTCCGCCAGCTCGTTGATCGGCACGACCCGTGCGTCGTCGGCGACCTCGAACGGCGGTGGGGTCGAGGCGGGGATCGTCGGTGACAGGTAGGTGGCGTCGACGAAGCGGCGGCGAACGTGCACCTCGGTGGTCTCGCCCGTCAGCCGCGACGTGACGAAGTGCGAGTCGCCGTCGGCGCGGTGCTCGCAGCCGCTCGCGAAGGTGACCCTTCCGGAGCCCACGAACCGTTGGCGCATCAGGTCGTCGTAGTAGCCCTGGATCTCCCACTGGTGCGCTCGTTGCTGGAGCCCTGCCTCTGCGCCGGTCGCCTGCACGGTGCCGTCGCCCAGCACCGTCGACGCCACGCCGTAGAACACCGACGCCTGGTGCAGCTGCACGAAGGGGTACGCGTCGAGCCAGTGTCCGCCAGGAGCGTGCCGACGATCGACGATCGTCACGTGCACGTCGGCATGGTCGATCAGCGCGTCGACGAACGCCATGCCCATCGCCCCGGCGCCGACCACCAGGTAGTCCGTGTCGACCGATCGCTTCACCACAGCGGCCTCCCTCCGGACGAGGGTCTTTCCAGTTGGCTCCCCAGCTGTGCTTCGAGACGTCAGGGCGCCTCGGCGACCGCTTTCACGCGTTCGAGGGTCCGCAGCATGTCGCGGCGGTTCCGGTTCTCGCGCAGGAAACCGCCGAGCGGTCTCCAGAGACGGGTCCAGATGGTGTCGGGCATCCGGAACGACTCGGTGGCGTCGGTGCCGCCGTCACCGCTCGGCGCGAAGTCGTACCGCCAGACGTTCACGTGCTTGCCGCCGAGAACGACGGCGAACTCGAAGACCTCGCCGGGGACGCACTCGGTCACCTCGCAGGTGGTCCAGTAGACGGGACCGATCTCGTTCCGCCTGACGTGCCCCCGGTACCGGGCGCCGACAGCCGGGCCGGTCGCTCCGTCGAGCCACTCGGCCTCGAACACCTCCGGGCTGTACGAGCCCAGCTGCGTGATGTCGCTCACGAGGCCCCACACCTTGTTGGGCGGAGCGTCGATGTGGAGCGTGACGGAGGCGTGCACAGGCCGACCCTACGTGTGCGACCGGCCGCGCGCTCGGCGAACGAAACCCCTCCCAGGCCTCCCGCCACTCCCGAGCGGCCGCCACCCCCGATTCGTTGCGTAGAACCCGCCCGATCGGCGTGGCTCTACGCAGCAGAACGGGGAGAGACGCGGGTCAGACGCCCGGGACGAGGACGTGCAGGAGCGCCCGTTCGATCTCGCGCAGGTGCTCGGGGTCGGTCACGGGGCCGCGGTCGCGACCGGTGACGTAGAAGGTGTCGACCGCGTCGCCCCCGATGGTCTGGATGCGGGCCCGGGCGACGTCGAGGTCCATGTCGGCGAGCGCGCGGGTGAGGCCGTACAGCAGGCCCGGCACGTCCGGGCCGACCACCTCGACGACCGTCGCGCTGCTCACGTCGTCGTTGTCGAACCGCACGCCGGTGGGCAGCTGGCTGACGCCCGACGATCGAGTCGGCCGGCGCCCACGCAGCCGCTCGGCCAGGCGTGCCTCCAAGGCGAGACGCCCCTCGAGGGCCGCCCGCACGTCCGCTGCCACCCGGTCCCACGCGATCATCCCGGCCCCGCCGGCCGACACCCGGATCTCCTCGAGCGCCACGCCCCGCTCGGAGTGCACGTTGGCCTCGACCACGTCCAGGTCGTGCAGCGCGAGCGCGCCGGCGACGCGGCTGAGCACACCGCGACGGTCGGGGCAGGTCACGAGCAGACGGTCGCCCTCGGCGCGCACCTCGACGGCCTGCCCGAACATCCGCGCCCGCTGCGCGTCGCTGGGGAACGAGTGCGCCCCGGTCGACGAGGTCTCCTCCCCCCGCAGGTGGTCGGCCACCCGGGACGCGAGCTGCTCGACGAGCTGCGCCTTCCACGAGCCCCAGGCCGTCGGGCCCGTCGCGCGACCGTCGCACTCGACGAGCGCGTGCAGCAGCGCCAGCCGCTCGGGGGTGCCCACCTGGCGCACCACCATCTCGATGGTCGCCGGGTCGTCGAGGTCCCGCCGCGTCGCCACGTCGGGGAGGAGGAGGTGGTTCCGCGTGAGGAAGCCGATCGTGCTCACGTCCTCGGGGCCGAAGCCGACGCGGGCGGCGATTGCCTCGGCCACCTCCGCGCCCTCGACGCTGTGGTCGCCGGGGTAGGCCTTGCCGATGTCGTGGAGGAGCGCACCCACCACCAGGAGGTCCGGGCGGGGCGTGCGGGGCGCCAGCTCGGCGGCGATCGCCGCGCACTCGAGCAGGTGGCGGTCGACGGTGAAGCGGTGGAACGCGTTGCGCTGCGGACGGCTGCGAGCGGGCTCCCACTCGGGGAGCAGCGTGGTCCAGAGGCCGCACTGGTCGAGCGCTTCGACCACCGGCACCATGGCGGGCCCGACGGAGAGCAGCTCCACGAAGGCGTCCCGAGCCTCGTCCGACCACGGCTCGGGCACCGAGGGCGCCTTCCGCAGCCGCTCGAGGAGGTCCGCGGAGATGCGGGCGGTCCACCGGGCTGCGGCCAAGGCGACCCGCAGCACCAGCAGAGGGTCGTCC
>JBIQID010000163.1:2950-5269 GCA_044508215.1 Actinomycetota bacterium
TCGATCGGCCGACCTCCCCGCAGGCGCCCGCGGATGCCGCTCTCGACCGAGGCACGGATGTCGTGCCAGCTCTCGTCCGACGCCCACGCGATCGTCCGCCCCGCCGCTGCGACATCGGCCATGAGGTCGTCCGCGTCGCCCGAGGCGACGAGCCGAGGCGCGATCGTGTCCTGCTCCTCCATCAGCAGGCGGTCGTCGGGGCGGGAGGTGGCTCGGTGCAGCTCCACCCTTGCGAGGAGGAGGGTGTCGTAGGCCGACTCGGCGCTGGCCAGGAGGTCGGGAGAGATCTCGGCGCCGGCGTCGCGCGCCCAGTGCAGCGCGTGCACGTCCCGGAGACCGCCGCGCCCCTCCTTCAGGTCGGGCTCGAGGTCGAACGCCACCTCGCCGCCCGTCCGGTGGCGCTCGGCGACCGAGCCGGCGAGACGGGCGAGCCAGCGCTTCCCACGCTTGCGCCAGTTGGTGCGCGAGCGCTCGGCCAGCTCGTCGCTGAGCGACTGGTCACCGGCCAGGTGTCGGACGCTCAGCAAAGCGGTGGCGGTCTCGAGGTCCTCCGCCGCCAACCCCAGCGTGTCGCGCACCGTGCGGACCGAGTGCCCGAGCTTCATCCCCGAGTCCCAGATCGGGTACCAGAGCGACTCGGGGACGCTGCCCGGCGTCACGCTCCGGTCGACGAGCAGCAGCAGGTCGAGGTCGGATTGGGGGGCGAGCTCGCGGCGACCGTGCCCACCGAGGGCGACGAGCGCCATGCCCTCCGACGGGGCAGACCTGTGGAACAGCTCGACGAGCCACTCGTCGACCAGCGCGGTGTGCGCCTCGCAGAAGCGCCGACCCCGCAGTGCGGGGTCGGCGATCAGTCGGCTCCTGGGCGGTGGCGGTGTCATCGCTTCCCGCTGTGCCGTTCGAACATCTCGGTCAGATCTCCTTCGCTGCCCGCTTCGAGGAGAGGCCCCCGAAATGCTCCTCCGGCCGGGTCGGGCATCCCGGCCGGAGGAGCGCCCCGTGGGTCGGGGGGCCCGCCCGGGTCACACGGCGTCGACGCCGCGCTCCCCGGTGCGGATCCGCACCACCTCGTCGACGGGGGTCACCCAGACCTTGCCGTCGCCGATCTTGTCGGTGCGTGCCGACTTCTCGATGGCCTCGACCACCGCCAGGACCTCGCTGTCCTCGGCGATGACCTCCACCTTCACCTTCGGCAGGAAGTCCACCTGGTACTCGGTTCCCCGGTACGTCTCGGTGTGCCCGCCCTGCCGACCGAAGCCGCGGACCTCGCTGACGGTGATGCCGACGACGCCGGCCGCCTTGAGGGCGTTCTTCACGTCATCGAGCTTGAAGGGCTTGATGACCGCTGTGACGAGCTTCATCGCTCCACCTCTCCCTTGATCTCGATCCTCATCAGACCAGCACCTCCTGGGAAGCCTTGGCAGCACCCACCGGCGCAGGGGCACCTGCACCCGGGCGGCCCATGGTCACCTCACCGGAGTTGTACGCCGTCTCGGCGTGCTCCGACGTGTCGAGCCCGCTGGCCTCGGCCTCCTCGTCCACCCGGATGCCGATGGTCGCCTTCAGCGCCAGCAGCAGGACGGCGGTGGCGATGCCGGACCAGATGATCGCAGCGACGTTCGCCAGTGCCTGCTCGAAGAACAGGTCCAGACCGCCGCCGAGGAAGAGGCCCTTCATGTGGTCGGCCCCGAAGTACTCGGGGTCGGCGAACAGGCCGATCATCAGCGAGCCCACGAGGCCACCGACGAAGTGGACGCCCACCACGTCGAGGGCGTCGTCGTAGCCGGCCTTGAACTTCAGCTGGACGGCGAAGCAGCAGATCGCACCGGCGGCGAGGCCGATGATGACCGACGGCATCGTGGTCACGAAGCCAGCTGCGGGGGTGATGGCCACGAGGCCGGCGACGATGCCCGAGGCAGCGCCGAGGTTGGTGAAGTGGCCGTCCTTGAGCCGCTCGACCACTGCCCAGGCGAGCCCGGCTGCGGCTGCGGCGACGAAGGTGTTCATGAAGGCCTGGACCGCCTGGCCGTTCGCTGCGAGGGCGGAGCCGGCGTTGAAGCCGAACCAACCGAACCAGAGGATGCCCGTGCCGATCATGACCAACGGCATCGAGTGCGGCGGGTGCCCCTCCGACGGCCAGCCCTTGCGCTTGCCGAGGATGAGGACGGCGACGAGGGCCGCCATGCCGGCGTTCACGTGGATGGCGGTGCCACCGGCGAAGTCGAGGGAGCCCCGCTGGCCCAGCCAGCCGCCATACACCCACTTGAAGATGGGGGCGAAGACGAAGATCACCCACAGCGGGGCGAAGATCGCCCACGC
>JBIQID010000164.1:0-5089 GCA_044508215.1 Actinomycetota bacterium
TGCATCGCCGTGCCGACCCGGAGCGTCGTGGTGGCACCGGCGGCGGCTGCGGCTGCGACCAGCGGCTGGGGGCACCAGCCGTCGTACCAGAAGCGGTGCTCGGCGAACCACAGCTCGTCGAACCCGAGCGCCTCGACGTAGCGCGCTTCGTCGGGGAGGGCCCGGTAGAGGGACGTCCAGGACGCGGGTTCGGCGGCGGTGTTCTGCATCGACCAGAGGCCGAGTCCGACCTCGATCATCGGTTCCCCCCGCCGAGGGAGCGGCGACGATTTGACCAACCGACCGTTTGAATCACGCGATAGGCTTACCACATGCAGACGAGGAGCGGCACCCGCCTGACGGGTCTGGTGGTGGCAGCAGCGGACGTGGAGGCGTTCTGCGAGCTGCTGGTGGACGTGCTCGGGGGGAGCGAGGTCGGCGGCGAACGGAACGAGGGGGTCTCGCGCTCCGTCGCCTTCGAACCCGGCGTCGTCGTGGACGTGGTGGCGTGCGCGTCGATCGATCCGAGCGACGAGCTTTGGCACGACGCCGGCGAGGGCCTGCACCGGCTGCGGTTCGAGGTCGACGACCCGGATGCCGTGGCGTCACAGCTGATCGAGCTGGGCTACCGGCGAGCGGGCAGCGGAGGGGTGGTCCTCCATGCTCCGCCAGGGATGGGAGGTGCGCTCGAGCTGGTCGAGCAGACCGGGGCGTCCGCGCCCGCGATCTCCGGAGGCCGACCGGCTGGCACCGAGGGGACGATCGTGCGCCAGATCGACCACGTCTGTGCGCCGTCGGTCGATCTGCGGCGCTCCTTCGACGTGTTCAGCCGGGTCCTCGGTGGGGCGCCGGTCTTCGGAGGCGATGCGCCCCGCCTGGGGGTCCTCACCGTGCAGGTCGGCTACGAGGGCGGGATGAAGGTGGAGTCACTGCAGCCGACCGGGCCCGGCACCGCCGTCGGGACCTTCGCCGAGCGCCACCCCGGGCGCTTCCACCACCTGACGATGCTCACGCCCGACGTGCCCGAGACGGTCGATCGGCTCACAGCGCTGGGCTTGGAGGCGATCGACACCGACATCGTGACGGATCCCGACTGGCACGAGACCTACCTCCGGCCGTCCCGGTCGGCCCGGGTCCTCATCCAGCTCGGGGCGACCCAGCTCTCCTACACCGAAGCGCTCGACGACGAGCTGATGGAGCAGATCTTCGCCGGTGCCATCGACGCAGAGAAGTACGTGATGGTGCAGCGATGATCGAGCTGGGAGTGCCCGGGCACATCATGCCGCCGGCCGAACGGGCCATGACCCTCGCGAAGCGCAACGAGGAGAACGGGTTCTCGTCGATCTGGTGGCCCTCCCACCTGATGGGCTGGCACCCGGACTCGGTGTGGACCGAGGACCTCACGCCGCTCGCCGCCACGCAGCCGAACCCCCACCAGTACTTCGACCCCCTGGTGATGATGGGGGCGGCCGCCACGCACACCGAGCGGATCCGGGTGGGGGTCGTCGTCACGGACCTGATCGCGAAGCACCCGGCGTCCGTGGCGCAGGCAGCGCTCACGATCGACCACCTCTCCCAGGGGCGCGCCATCCTCGGCGTCGGCTCGGGGGAGCGGATGAACGTGACCCCCTACGGGATGTCGTTCGAGCGGCCCGTCGCCCGACTGGCCGAGGCCATCGAGGTCATGCGGCTCCTCTGGGGAGCCGACGGCCCGGTCGACCACGACGGCGAGTTCTTCCCGCTGCGCTCCGCCGTGCTCGGCCTGTCGCCCTACGGCGACGCGCCGCCCCCCGTGTGGGTGGCGGCGCACGGACCACGCATGCTCCGGCTGACCGGACGGCTGGGCGACGGTTGGCTGCCCACGAAGATCCCTGCCGAGGAGTACCGGCGCTCCCGGGAGGTGATCCTGCAGGCCGGCACCGAGGCGGGCCGCGACATGGAGGCCTTCACCCCGGCGATGCTCGGCTACGTGATGCTGGCGCCCGACGAGGCGACCCTCGCCGAGCTGTCCGCCAAGCCGCTCGTGCGCTTCCTGTGCATGACGCTGCCGCCGGAGACGTTCCGGGAGTTCGGCGTGGAGCCGCCGCTCCCCGACGGTGGCTTCCACAACCTGATCCCCGCCGCGGTCGAGCGCTCGGAGGCGATGCGCATGATCGACGGGATCCCGCCCGAGGTGGTCCGCAGCTACGCGTTCTGCGGCACCCCCGAGCAGGTGGTCGAGCAGATCAGGGTCTACGAGGCCGCCGGGTTGCGTCACTTGATCTGTTGGAACATCACGCCCTTCGGCGACCCGGATCTGGCCGGTTGGTCGTTCCAGGCGCTGAAGGACGTCAAGCGCCTCCTGGAGGACGGACGATGAAGGTGCAGGGATCGGTCGGGCTGGTCACCGGCGGGGCGTCGGGCCTCGGCGAGGGCGTCGTCCGGATGCTGGCGGAGAACGGGGGCAAGGCGGCGATCTTCGACCTGCCGTCGTCGAACGGCGCCGAGATCGCGGAGGAGCTGGGCGATGCCGCGGAGTTCTTCCCGGTCGACGTGTCGAGCCCCGACGAGGTGGAGCGGTCGGTGGGCGCGGTGGTCGAGCGGTTCGGACGCATCGACCTGCTGATGAACTGCGCCGGCATCAGCTCGGGTCAGCTCGTGGTGGGCCGCGACCGCACGCCCCACAGCCTCGACCACTTCCGCCGGCACGTGGAGGTGAACCTCATCGGCCTCTTCGACGTCCTCCGGCACGCCACCGTGGCGATGGCCGACAACGAGCCCGACGAGACGGGCGAGCGTGGCCTGATCGTGAACGTGGCGTCGATCGCCGCACTCGAGGGCGAGGCCGGGCAGGCGTCGTACTCGGCGTCGAAGGGCGGGGTCGTGGCGCTGACGCTGCCGCTGGCCCGGGAGCTGTCCCGGCACGGGATCCGGGTCATGTGCATCTGCCCCGGGATCATGGACACCGCGATGCTCGCCGGTGCCGACGACGGGCTCCGCGAGCGGCTGACGGCGCTCAGCCTCTTCCCCAAGCGGCTGGGCACCCCCGAGGACGTCGGCAACCTGGTGAAGGCCTTCATGGAGACCACGTTCCTGAACGGCGAGGTGGTCCGCCTCGACGCAGCGGTCCGGCTCGGACCTCGTTGAACCGGCCCTCGTCGAGTGCCGGGCCGTACGGTGTCGGGCGACGTCCGCCCCACGAGCTCCGCCCGATGAGGTCAACCCGATGAGCCAAGACACCGACGGATCGACCGCCACCGGAGCGCGGTCCAGGGGTGAACCGCGCCGCCGCCAGGAGATCCTCGACGCCGCGGCCCGGGTGTTCTACGCGAAGGGCTACGAGGCGGCGTCCACCCGCGACATCGCCGACGACGTGGGGATCCTGAAGGGCAGCCTCTACTACTACGTGAGGTCGAAGGAGGACTTCCTCTTCGAGATCATCAAGGCGAACCACGAGACCGCCCTCGCAGCGCTGGAGGAGGTCCGCTCGATGGAGGGCGACGCCCTCACGAAGCTCGCTGCGGTGGTGCGCACCCACGTGGAGCACTTCACGGCCCACTTCGTGGAGTCGGTGGTCTACTTCCGTGACTTCCGCTCGCTCTCGCCGGAGCGGCAGGCGGTGATCAACCGCGAGGGGGACGCCTACTTGGACCTGGTGCGCTCGATCATCCGCCAGGGCCAGCGTGAGGGCGCCATCGACGCACGGCTCGACGCCCGTTCGATGGGCCTCGGCGTGGTGGGGACCCTCAACTCGATCGTGCACTGGTACCGGCCGGGCGGGAGGGACTCACCCGCCAAGATCGCCAGCCAGCTGTCGGCGGTGATCGTCACGGGTGTGGCGACCGAAGCTGCGCTCGCGGAGCGAGGCGGCGTGGACTCGTTCCGGGCCGAGCTGCTGGCCTCGGGGAGGCGCAGCTCACGGAAGTGAGCGCTCGAGCTCGGCGAGCACCGGCCCGACGAGGTCGAGGTTCACGTTCTCCTGGTCCTGGCCGGAGTAGGCGGTGCCGTCGGCGCCCTCCCACTCGAACATGCTCATCCACGTGAACGTGCCGGGGGTGGCGTGGTTCGCGAACCGGTTGCGGGCGCGGCCGGTGACCTCGATCGTGCGGTCGAGCTCGTCGGTGGCCGTCAGCTCCACCACGGTGGGAGCGCCGTCGCCGCGGGCGGTGACCCGGCGCGACGCCTCCCGGAGCCGTGCCGCGCTGCCGTCGCGCACCAGGTAGCCGGAGAACACGCCGGAGGCGGTGGTGCCCTCGTTGCCGTCGAGGTTGGTGACGATGAGGAACTGGTCGTCGCCCGATGCGTTGCCGAACGAGTAGCCGGTGCCGTTGCCCTTGCGGTCGTCGGGCCGGACCGACCAGGTGCGGTCGTGCATGCCGAGGCAGTCGATCTCGATCGTCTCGTCGCGCAGCCGGAGCGTCCCGGTCACCGAGCACGGGAGGTCGTAGTGGCCGCCCTTCGCCGTCTTCGACGCGAGCCACGGCTCCCGCAGGGCCTCATAGGTGAGGTCGACCTCCAGGCGTCCCTCGTCGCGGAACTGGACCCGGTAGCGGCGGAAGTCCTCGAGGCACTCGTGCCGCAGCCCCTCGACCTCGAGGTTGCGGAGGTCGGTGGTGGGCATCGGCAGGTGCCACATGAAGCGGGTGTAGGGGATCCGCCACGGCTCGATGGCGCTCGGGTCCCACACGTAGACAGCGAGCGAGCAGACCCCGAGGTTGGGGCGGAACAGCGGATAGAAGGTGGCGGAGAGGTCGCGTCCCGGCTGGTCGAAGGTGAACCAGGCGGTCTCGGTCCACCACCGGTGGTCGGTGGTCGGCGGGTGGAACGAGATGTCCTCGCTGGTCAGTGGCAGTTGCTCACTCATCGGGATCCTCGGAGTAGGGGGTCTGGCGGGGCACGTCGACGAGGGCTCCGTAGAGCTCGGCGAGCGGCTGGAGCAGGGAACGGCGGCGAGCGACGTCGCTCAGGAGCGCGGCACGGAGCCGTGGGCGGAGATGGGCCAGGTCGCCGTCGCGCTCGATCGACCGGGCGACGTCGGGCGCAGGGAGGCCGGCCCGGCCGGTGGCGGCGACCTCGTCGCGGAGGGCAGCCAGCTCGGCCGCGAGCGGTGAGCGCGAGCTGCCGTCGAGCC
>JBIQID010000018.1:0-18951 GCA_044508215.1 Actinomycetota bacterium
CTCGGCGACGACACCACCTCCAGGTCGTACTGCTGCTCGAGTGCCTCGAGGCCGTCCCACAGCCGCACGCCGCGCCCGAGGAGGATCGGCACCACGACGACGTGCAGGTGGTCGACGAGCCCGGCTGCGATGAAGTCCCGAAGCATCGTGGGCCCGCCCCCGATCCGGACGTCCTGGCCGGCAGCCGCCTCCTTCGCCACCTCGAGCGCATCTTCCGGCGTCGCGGACACGAAGTGGAACGTCGTGCCGCCCTCCATCTCGATCGACGACAGTGGCCGGTGGGTCAGCACGAAGGTCGGGGTGTGGAACGGAGGATCGTCCCCCCACCACCCCCGCCACGAGGGGTCGTCCTGCCAGCCGGGCGGACCGAACTTCCCGGCACCCATGATCTCGGCGCCGATCCCCGGTCCGTGCCGCTCGGCCATCACGTCGTCGACGCCCGCCGAGCCGCCCGCCTCGCCGAAGATCTGCCGGCGACCGAACCGGGTGGCGAACATCCACTCGTGGAGGCGCTCGCCGGCGTGACCGAACGGCGCCTCGAGGCTGAGCCCCTCCCCCGTAGCGAACCCGTCGAGAGAGATCGAGAAGTTGTGGACCCTGACGCGCTGCATGGTGGCTCCTCCCACATCGGCGCTCGTCTCGATGGTGGACGGCGTCCGGCCCGCGATCTCATCTACCACCGCGACGTTGGACCACCTTCGAAGAACCCCTTGATGGCAACCTCAGAGTTGCCATATGTTCGACCCATGACCGACACGACGATCCCCGACACCATCGAGCGCACCGCCGAACTGCCCCACCCCGTCGAGCGGGTCTGGGCTGCACTCACCGACCCGGCCATCTTCGGACGCTGGTTCGCCCAGTCGGCGTCGTGGGAGCTCCGCGAGGACGCGCCCATGACGATCAGCTGGGAGGAGCACGGCACCGCCCCGGGCGTCATCGTGGCGGTCGAGCCGATGACGCGCTTCGCCTTCCGCTGGGGCAGTGACGACCGGCCCCTGGAACCGGGCGAGAGCACCCTCGTCGAGTGGACGTTGGCACCGACCGACGACGGCGGCGGCACGACGCTCACCCTCGTGGAGTCCGGTTTTGCCACGCTCTACAACGGGCCGGAGCAGATCGTCGACAACACCCAGGGCTGGCGCGAGCAGTTCGAGGCCCTCGCCGCCCACCTCGCAGCGGCCTGAACCAGTTGCCCGAACCGGGACCCGCCCGCCCGGAGGACGCCGCCGTGGCGGTGTTCGCCGCCCTCGTGGACCCGATGCGCCGCCAGATCCTGAACCGCCTCGCGCTCAAGGGCCCGGCGACCGTCAGCGAGCTCGCCGACGACCTGCCCATCACGCGGCAGGCCGTCGCCAAGCACCTCGCCCAGCTCGTGGACGCCGGCTTGCTGATCGCCGGAGAGCCCGAGGGGCGACGGGTCCGCTACCGGACGCGACCCGGGGCGCTCAACGCCGCGCTCGCCTGGCTGTCGGCGCTCGCGAACCGCTGGGACGATCGACTGGACGACCTGCGTTCACACCTCGGCACATGACCCCCATCACCCGGGCGCTTCAGCCGCCCTGCTCGCCGAGGCGCCGCTCGAGCTCCATGATCCGAGCGATGGCGGCGGCATTGGTGCCCTCGGCGGCCAGCTCCGCGGCTCGGCTGAGGATCTCGAGGTCGTTGCGGCTGTAGCGCCGCTGGTTCCCCGACGGCCTCGCCTGCTCGAGCTCGGCGGCCACGCCGAGACGCCGGAGGGCCTGCGGATCCAGCTGCAGCATGTCGGACACGACGGCCATCGTGAAGAGCGGCTCGTCGGGGTCGTCGATGCGATCCCTCCACGAACGCGAACGGGGGGCGCCCCGCTGTGGAGCGCCCCCAGGGTTGCCTCGGCGCGGGTCTCGCGCCGGGCTCACGTCGAGCCGCCGGCCGAGATCGCCGTCTGCGACTGGTCGGCGTCGGAGTGGCGCACCGTGATCTGGCGAGGCTTCGCAGCATCACGGAGCGGGATGCGGAGCCGGAGCACGCCGTCGACGTATTCGGCGTCGACGTGGTCCACGTCGAGCACGTCGCCCAGCATCACGCGCCGGGTGATGGTGGTGTCACCCCGCTCGCGCACGAGGAACTGCGCCCCTTCGGGCGCCGAGCGGACACGGCGGGCGTGCAAGCGCAGCTCGCCCCGCTCGATCTGGAGGTCGATGCTCTCCGGGTCGACGCCCGGCAGGTCGAACTCCACGTTCACCACGTCGCCGACCCGGTAGGCATCCATCCCGGCGAACGTGCCCTGCGTGCCCTGCAGCATCCGGGACACCGGGAACCATTCCGTGAGGGGATCGGTACGCATCAACATGACAAGCACCTCCTGGTGATCGGAATCGTTTCGCTGGTTGTCAGCATAGCTGACAACCAGCGAAACTCAACCTGTCACCTGCTGCGGAGGCGCCGCGTTTTCAGTCGCTGAGCCTCCGACGCCGCGTGAGCTCCGTCACCGCACCCGCGATGCACAGGACGAGGCCCAGCAGCACGAGCGACGTGACGTCCGAGCCGGTGATGGCGAGGCGCCGCTCCCTCGGAGCGGGTGCGGTGCCGCGGGGCGCAGGCGAACGCTCCGCCTCGGCGTCCATGACGAGCACGTCCAGGCTCACCGTGCGGGTCGAGCCGTCGGACCCGACGCCGTTCAGCTGGATCTCCTCCTCGCCCAGCTCGAGGTCCTCCGGGAGGTCGAACGGCGCCGAGAAGCTGCCATCCGGACCGACGGTGACCTGACCGAGCAGCACGCCGGCACCCGCCATCCACACGTCGACCGTGCTCCCGGGCTCGAAGCCGCTCCCGGTGACCATGGTCGACCGGCCCCGCTGGAACACGAGGCGACCGCTCGGGTCGGTGGGGGTGGGCTTGCCGTCGTCGTCGAGGCCGGTCACGTCGACCGTGACGCCGCCGCCCTGCACTCGGGCGGTGCCGGTCGGGATCGCCTCGCCACCCGGGCGCCCGCCGATCGCGGTCGTCGAGCTCTCGGGCACGCCGCCCACGAGGACGTTCGAGCCAGCGTTGCCGGAGCCGCCACCGGAGCCGCCCTTGCCGCCGGACCCACCGCCGGTGCCGCCGAACCCACCCGGAACATCGGGAACGGTCACCACGCCGAGGACGGGCGTCCCCGGGACCATGGCGCTGGCAGCGCCCGCGCCGGCAGCGTTGACCGCCCGCAGCAGGACCGGGTAGGTCGTGCCGTTCGCGAGCGGCTGGATCACGAGCGGGCTCGTGGTGCCCGCCGGGGCGCGGGTGACCCAGGTGGTGCCGCCGTCGATGGAGTACTGGTAGTTCGTCACCGGAGCGCCGCCGTCGTCGCTCGGTGCAGTGAACGAGACGGTGAGCGTGCGGTTGCCCGCCTTGATCGAGGTGATCGTCGGAGCAGTCGGGACCCGCCGCGGCGTGGAGGACACGGGATCCGACGCCGGGCCGGTGCCCGCTGCGTTGATCGCGCTGACTCGGTAGCTGGCGGCCTCGCCGTTCGTCAGGCCAGCGACCGTGTAGGTGGTCGCGTCGGTGCCCGTGTCAGCCGCCAGGACCACCCAGGTGGAACCGTCGACCGACCGCTCGATGAGGTAGCCGGTGATCGGGGCGCCGCCATCCGAGGCGGGCTCCGTCCACGAGAGCGTGACCTCACCGTCGTTGGGCGTCGCGGTCAGGGAGCGGGGCTCCGTCGGGACGCGCCGCGGGGTGGTCGTCTCCGGCGCCGAGGGGGCGCCGGTGCCGACCGCGTTGGTCGCGGAGACCCGGAACGACGTGGGGACGCCGTTCGTGAGGCCGGAGACGGTCGCAGCGGTGGCGGTCGAACCCGTGTCGGCCACGACGACCGTCCAGGTCGACCCGTCGGTCGAGGTCTCGATCCGGTAGCCCGTCACGGGCGTCCCACCGTCGTCGGCCGGCGCGGTCCAGCTCAGCTCGGCCTGTCCGTCACCGGGGACGGCAGCGAGGTCGGTGGGTGCGCCGGGGACCGCGACGGGTGTCGCCGAGGCCGGGTCCGAGGCGACGCTCACACCGTTCGCGTTGATGGCGTAGACCCGGAACGATCGGGTCACGCCGTTGGGCAGCCCCATGATCCGCTGGGTGGTCACCGTGCTGCCCGTGTTGGCGATCAGCGTGTGGTACCCGGCGCCGGAGTCCATCTCGATCCGGTACCCCGTGACGGGCGAACCGCCGACCCAGGTCGGAGCGTCCCACGAGAGGTCCACCGCACGGTCGTCGGGTGTGGCGACGAGCCCGGTCGGCGCCGCAGGCGGAGCGGGGGTCACAGCGACGCGCACGGTGAGATCGGCCGACCCGGTCAGGCCGTTCGCTGTGGCGACGATGCCGAAGGCCTCCTCGGCCGAGGTGAGCTGGGCGTTGATGGCGTCTGCATCCGGGACGAAGGCCCAGGCGCCGGTCGCGCTGTCGAGGTGGAGCGTGCCGCGCTCGCCCGCCTTGGACGTGTCGTAGGTGTGTCCGCCGAGCACGGTCGAGCCAGCGACGCCGTCCACCAGGGAGTACGTGATCGGGTCACCCTCGGGGTCGCTGCCCGGCACCGAGCCGGTGCTCATCGTGAAGCTGTCGGTGGCCGCCGTGTTGGTGTAGGTCACGGGCGGCATCGCCGAGATCGTCGGTGCATCGTCGACCCCGGTGACCTCGGTGGGGATGGTCTCCGTCGTCGGTGGCTGCCCCGGGATGCCGGTCTCGACCGAGATCGTGCGCGTGGGCGGCGGGTTGTCGCTCGAGTTGTCGTAGTGCACCAGCCGGAGCACCGACTGCGCGACCGCAGCGCTGGCGTCGGAGCTGAGCACCCGGATGTTGTCGATGTAGAGCGACGCACCGATGGCCAGGCCGCCGGTCGCATCGAAGGAGCCGGTGACGAAGCGGAACCGGTAGTTGCCGTCCGCCGGGATCTGACCGGCCGCCGTCGACCAGCCTGCCAGGCGGCCACGGCCGTACATCAGCTCGGTGTGGGCGTTGGTCGCCGTGTTCACGAGGAAGCCGTAGACCTCGTAGTCGTCGCCACCGTTCGCCGCGGCCCAGTCGAAGGCCAGATCGTCGCCGGCCTTCGCGTCGAAGGGGCTGCTCCAGGCATCCGGCCCGAACACGCTGCAGTACGGAGGGGTCTTGTTCGTGCCCTGGCAGTTGGTGGTGAAGTAGAGGCGCAGCGAGCTGGTGCTCCCGCTGTACGACGTGATCTCGGAGTACCAGTTGCCGGCGTTCGTGAGCGGCTTCTCGAGGCCCTCGACCCGCCACCCGGCTTCGGACGCCGCGTAGTTCCAGTCGGTCTGGAACGAGTAGCCGGGCCCGGTGATGGTGTACGGCGCCGCCGATCCCGAGATCGTGACCGGGCGACCCTGCGTCTTGCTCGCCAGCGCGCCGAGGTTCACGTGCTGCCGGTTGATGGTCCACCCGGTCGGGTTGCCGGAGCCGTCGGTGCCTTCGGAGAAGCTCGAGTTGGGCAGCGCAGCGGAGAAGTTGACCCGCAGCGGTCGGCCCTGCTGGCCGTCGTTGGTCGAGTCGACGGTGCCGATCTGCTTGTACTGGCCGCCGCCGAGACCCAGGTAGACCGCGGAGCCGATCACGGTCACCTGACCTGCGTCGGTCCCTGGCGAGGCGGCCTCGGGGAGGAAGAGCGTCTCCTCGGCCGTGGCGCCTGCGACGCTGAACTGGATGTAGCCGTCGGCGAACGAGCCGGCCTCGTCGATCTCGCCGTTCGGCGCCACCGGCACGGGCCCGCCGTCCTCGGTGAACTCGATCGGGGTCAGGCCGGTGACGGTCGCACCCGACGCTGCGCCCGGGGTGAGGACGAGCACGGAGGCGACAAGGGCGACGACGGAGGCCGCCGCGCCGAGGAGGCGTCGGACGACTCGCGGTGGGGAATGGGGCTGACGGTTTTGCACCTGGCACCTTCGGTCGCCGTCGGGCCCACGCTGAGGTGCACGCGCAACTTTCTGCAGATTTTCTCCGCTCGCCGGGTCAGCGCGCTGGGTGCTCCCCGAGCTCGCCGCCGAGGGCGTCGGACGCCCGCTGGTGGAGGAGCACCACCTCGGCCCGCACCTCGGCGCGTTCGGTGATCCGCCGCGACCACGGGATGCGCACCGCGTGCTCGGCGCCGTCGACCACTGCCACGAAGTCGCTGCCTTCGTCGTCGAAGCCCACCATGCGGGCACTGGACGCCCCAGGGAGCGGACCCAGGGCCCGGACGATCAGGAGCGAGTCCTCCGCGTGGTCCTCGACCATGTGCCGCACCACGGCATCGACGATCTGCTGCTCGAAGACCGGGCGCGAGGCGGCCCTCTCGTTCGACTGTGCGCGACCCTGAGACATGTGGTTAGGTTACCCGAACACGCCTCGGCGGCTCGTCGGGGCTCTCCCTCCCAACCTGCACACAGGAGAAGCCCGATGTCAGAACTCGACGCACTCACCGCCGCGGTCCGGCTCTCGGAGCGGATCAGGGAGGCGACGTGGGGCCAGCACGGCGACGCCGAGCACTCGTCGTACATGGACGCCCTGATGGGCAAGCGCCTCGACCGCGAGCAGTACGCGCAGATGGTCGTGCAGCTCTGGTTCGTCTACCGCGAGCTGGAGGCGGCCGGCTCCGCATGGGTGGGCGATCCCGCCATCGCGCCCTTCCTCGACGCGCGGCTGGACCGCACCGCCAGGCTGGAAGCGGACCTCGAGGTCCTGCTGGGCGCCGGGTGGCGGGACCGTGTCGTGGCGATGCCCGAGACCGAGGCCTACGTCGCCCGGATCGCCGAGGTGGGCCGCACGTGGGGGCTGGGGTACGTCGCCCACCACTACACCCGCTACCTGGGAGACCTGTCCGGGGGCCAGTTCATCGGCCGGGTGGTGCGTGACGCCTACCAGCTCGAGCGCGACCGCGGTGCCGCCTTCTACACCTTCGAGATCCCCGAGCCAGGAGCGTGGAAGGAGGCGTACCGCCGCCGTCTCGACGAGCTCGAGGTGGACGACGACGAGGCGCAGCGGGCGATCGAGGAGGTCCGCGAGGCCTACCGCCTGAACACCGAGCTGCTGGCTGCGCTCGGCCACGAGGTGCTCGGCGCGAGATGAGCTCCTGTCGGGTCCGGTTCGCAGCGGGTGCGCTCGCAGCGGTGATCGCTGTGGCGGTCGCCGGCTGCGGCGACCCCTCGTCCAGCCCGTCCGCTGCTCGCGACGACGTGACCTGCGCGGGTCCCGTCACCGCCGACACCCAGGGGTGGCCGGCGCCGGTCGAGCCCGCTCCCGAACCGCAGCTGCCCGTCACGCTCACCGACTTCAGCGGCACCGAGGTGACGGTGGAGGAGGCCGACCGGATCCTGGCGCTCGACGTCTACGGCACGCTCGCCACCACGGTCCACGCCCTCGGGCTGGGTGACCGCCTGGTGGGTCGCGACGTGTCCACCGGGATCCCCGAGCTGGCGTCGCTGCCGGTCGTGACCCACAACGGGCACGAGCTGAACGCCGAGGCGATCCTCGACCTCGACCCCGACGTGGTCCTCACCGACTACAGCATCGGGCCGCTCGAGGTGCAGCTGCAGCTGCGCGAGGCGGGTGTGCCGGTCGTGATCCTCGACGGCACCCGGGGGCGCGACGTGATCGCTCCGCAGATCCGAGCGGTCGCCGAAGCGCTCGGCGTCGAAGGCGCCGGCGAGGAGCTCGCCGAGACGGTCGAGGCCGACATCGCCGAGGCCGAGGCGGAGGTCGCCGAGCTCGCTCCGGACGACGCCGAGGAGCGGATCCGGATGGTGTTCCTCTACATGCGCGGTCAGGCCGGCGTCTTCTACTGGTTCGGTGAGGGGTCGGGCGCCGACGACCTGATCGACGCGCTCGGGGGGATCGATGTGGCCGACGAGGTCGACGTCGCCGGGGCCCGACCGATCAACGCCGAAGGCCTGGCGCTCGCTGCTCCCGACATGTTCCTGATGATGAGCGACGGCCTCGAGTCGGTGGGGGGCGTGGAGGGTCTGCTCGAGGTGCCGGGCGTCGCCGAGACGCCGGCCGGCGACGGTCGCTGCGTCGTCGACATGGCCGACTCCCAGATCCTCGGCTACGGACCGCTGTACCCGTCGACGCTCCGAGCACTGGCCCGTGCCGTGTACGGCGACGGCGGAACGGGGCGTGCGAGTTGAGCACCCGGGTCGCCGCCCCGCCCCGCGTCGCCGGCCGCATCGACCCCGCGCCCGTGGACCCGGCTCCCGCTCGACGGCGCAGCACTCGTGCCGCGGCGCTGCTGGTGGGCCTCGGCATCGCGGTCCTCGTCGTCGGCGTCATCGCCGCCGGGATGGGGCAGCTGGGCGTCCCGCCCTCGGAGGTGCTCGGATCGATCCTGCACCGGCTGGGCCTCGACCTCGGTCCCATGCCGTCGCACCCCCGCGGTGACGCAGCCCTCTGGAACGTGCGCTTCCCGCGTGTCGTGATGGCCGTCCTCGTCGGGGCCGCGCTCGGCGGGGCGGGCGCAGTGCTGCAGGCGGTGTTCGGCAACCCCCTCGCCGAGCCGAGCGTCATCGGCGTCTCCGGCGGCGCGGCGGTGGGGGCCTGCACCGTGATCGTGTTCCAGTGGTCGTTCCTCGGCACGTTCACCACACCCGCCGTGGCGTTCGTGGGAGGGCTTGCCACCACCCTCCTCGTCTATGCGATGTCCCGCTCCGGCGGTCGCACCGAGGTGGTCACGCTCGTCCTCATGGGGATCGCCGTGAACGCGGTGACCGGGGCCTTGATCGCGCTGTTGGTGTTCGTCGGCGACACGCAGGCGAGGGAGCAGATCGTGTTCTGGCAGCTGGGCAGCCTCAACGGCACCCGCTGGGAGTCGGTCCGCGTGGTCGCCCCGTTCGTCGTGCTCGGGATCGGGGCCTGCATGTTCCTCGCCCGCCGGCTCGACCTGCTGTCCCTGGGCGAGCGATCCGCCCGCCACCTCGGTGTCGACGTCGAGCGGCTGCGCCTCGCCGCCATCGTGGTGGTGGCGCTGCTCGTCGCCTCCGGGGTGGCGTTCGCCGGGGTCATCGGCTTCGTCGGCCTGGTGGTGCCGCACCTCGTGCGCATGCTGATCGGCCCGGCGCACCGCTGGCTGGTCCCCGCGAGCGTCCTCGGTGGCGCGCTCGTGCTGCTCGCCGCCGACCTCGTGGCGCGCACCGCGGTGGACTACGCCGACCTCCCCATCGGGATGCTCACCGCCCTCGTCGGCGGACCGTTCTTCTTCTGGCTGCTGCGTCGCACCCGCGCCACCTCCGGAGGATGGGCGTGACCCGCACCGCGCTGCGTCCCGCTCCGCTGGCCATCGGCGACTGCGCCGTGGAGGCACGCCAGGTGTCGCTGTCCTTCGGTCGCCAGCCGGTGCTCCGCGCGGTGGACCTCGCGCTCCACGCCGGAGAGGTCGTGGCGCTCGTCGGCCCCAACGGCGCCGGGAAGTCCACGCTGCTGTCGGTGCTCGCCGGCGACGTCCGCCCGGACCACGGCGAGGTGCACCTCGCAGGTCGCCCGCTCACCCGATGGGCCACGTCCGAGCTGGCCGTCCGCCGAGCGGTCCTGCTCCAGCACGCCGAGATGTCCTTCCCCTTCACGGTCGAGGAGGTCGTCCGGATGGGCCGCACCCCGTGGGCCGGCTCGCCGGAGGAGGACGCCGACGACCTCGTGGTGCACGACGCCATGCGGCAGACCGACGTCGCCCACCTCGCCGACAGGGTGTTCACCTCGCTCTCCGGTGGCGAGCGGGCCCGAGCCGCGCTGGCGAGGGTGCTCGCCCAGCAGGCGGGCGTGCTGCTCCTCGACGAGCCGACCGCCGCGCTCGACGTGCGGCACCAGGAGCAGGTGCTCGGGATCGCTCGCGACCGGGCCGGCCACGGCGACGCGGTGGCGGTCGTGATGCACGACCTCGGTGTCGCTGCGGCCCATGCCGACCGGGTCGTGATCCTCGCCCGGGGAGCCGTCGTCGCCGACGGGCGCCCCGCCGCCGTGATGACCTCGGAGGTCCTCTCCGAGGTCTACGAGTGCCCCATCGAGACCATCGAGCACCCCCGCACCGGGGCGCTGCTGGTGCTCCCCCACCGAGGATGAGAGGTTTTCCTTGTGCTGATCGTTAGGACTCCCTACCATCGCACCGTGCTCTCCCATCCCTGCAGGAAGGCGCTCGCGGCGATCGCCATCGCGTCGGTCGCCGGAGCCGGCGTCGGCATCGGCGCCGGAGGCCCCGCTGCTGCAGCCGCTCCCGCGGCACCGGCCGGCGCCCAGGCCACCTGCGGCAGCGCCGCGCCCACCGCACCGGCGCTGACCGCCTCGCCGAACGTGCTCCCTGCCAACGCGACCTCCACCGTGACCGTGCGGGGCAGCAGGTTCATGGTCCCGCCCCACCCGGCCGGCGCCGACGTCTTCGGCGGCGTCTACGTGTTCTTCGGCTGGGTCGCTCCGGGCGGCCAGTGGGGCCCGGGCTGGCGCGGGCGGGTCCCGTCCAACCCGTACGCAGGCCTCTTCGGCGCCACCTACGCCTACCCGGGCGAGGACGCCGGCGCCGAGACCCGCGACGACGGGAGCGGCACGGTGCGCCTCGTCTCGTTCACGGCAGGCGGCCTGTCGGGATCCGAGACGGCGTACCACATGGACTGCGACGGCAACTGGCAGACCACGGTGACCGTCCGGGGCGCGACCTTCCAGTGGCGCGACCACCTCACCGGCGCCTCGTCCACCGTCGACTGCCGCGTCGTGCAGTGCGGCGTGCTCACGATCGGCGCCCACGGCAAGGCCTCCCAGACGAACGAGGTGTTCACCCCCATCACGTTCACCTCCCCGCCGGCCGGCTCGGGGGGAGGTCCCGCACCGGTGCCGGGTGGTGGTCAGACGCCCGCGCCCAGCGGTGGCGGCACCCCCGGTCCCAGCCAACCCGCCTCGGGCGGGGGATCCCGCCCCAGCAACCCGTCTCGCGGCACCCCCACCACGCAGAAGCCGTCGAGCTCCGCCGCCACCACCACCACGATCGCCGCCGCGGACACCAGCACCACGACCTCGGTGATCGACGGCTCCACGACCACGACCGCTCCCACCACCACCGCACGTCCACGGCGCGAGCGCGGCGACGAAGCCGCCGCGCCGGCCGTGATCGACGACGACGACGGCGGCTCGACCGGCCTGGTGCTCGGCGGGATGGCCGGAGCGGCGGCAGCGGCAGCGCTCGCCGGCGGCTTCGTCTGGCGGCGGCGCCGGGCCACGGGAACGGCATGACACACAGGGAGATGGTGCGATGAAGCGAGGTGCGACCAAGGCCGCGGTGCTCCGCGGGCTGGCGGCGGGGCTCCTGTGCACGGGCGCTGCGGCGTTCGGCGCCGGCCAGTTCGCCGGCGTGGCGGGCGCAGAACCACGGCCGATCGACGACGCGACCTTGGAGTGGGCGCTCAACGACGAGGCGAACGCCGGCACGTTCAACGGCGACTGCAACTACATGAGCGCCGGCCGGTCCGACGGCAGCGCCGCCACCTGGGCGGCCACCGACCGCGGGGCGACGGTCCTGAAGCTGACCGCCGGCGGCACCCACGAGCCCGTCGCCGACCACGCCACGCGCTGCCTCGACGCAGCCGGCGTCCAGGTCACCGCGTTCCGGGGGCACCTCGGCCAGCTGATGCGCTTCTCGAACGGCACCGGCACCGTCGACCCCGAGACGGGCACCGCCACCATCTCGTGGAGCGGCGCCGTGACCGTCAACTACTACGGCGGCCTCGTGCCGTTCTGGATCGAGGACCCGCGCCTCGAGGTCGACTCCGACGGCACCGGCGAGATCACCGCCCGCCTCGGCGGCTTCGCGAGCAGCATCGATGATCCGACCGTGCGGACCCCCATCGACCCGGTCGAGGACGTCGTCATCGCCCGACTCACCGGCATCGACCTCGGCTCGTCCGCCTTCACCACCTCACCCCTCTACGAGGGCGTGACCTACGAGGGCGATCCCCCGCAGCTGCGGGTGCTCGACGGCTGGGGCTCATGGCCCGCTCCGCTCGTCGACTTCCACGTCGGCACCGGGCTCGCCAGCTACTGGTACAGCACCGGAGGGGCAGCGGATGCGAAGAAGGCCCCGTCCCCGGTGACCGTCCGATGGGCCGGTGCGACCGCTCCCACCACCACGACGACCACCACCACGCCGACCCCCACGACCACGACCACGTCGGTCCCCGGTGCCACGACCACCACGGTCGCACCCTCCCCGTCGTCGACCACGACGACCACGGCGGCGCCCGCCGCCCCCACGACGACCACCCAGCTGGGCGCGCCAGACCTCACCGGTGACCCGACGGCCGGCGGGCCGAGCGGCGTGCTCGGCGCGAACCTGTCGACGCCCTCCTCCCGCAGCGCCTCCGGCGGCGCCGGGCTGGCCATGACGGGCGGCTCGCACCGTGGCGTCAGCGCCCTCGGGGCGGTCCTCCTGCTCGGCGGCGCGGTGGCCCTCGGCCTCTCGCGCCAGCAGACCCGGGCCCGCATCCGCTGACCGATCCCACCCACCCGACGAGCGCGAGCCCATCGGGCAACCCCCCAAACACGTCCGAGGAGGACACGCATGAACAGACCCCGATCCACCCGGCGCGCCTTCGGCTCGCTCGCGATCTCCGTGGCGGCCCTCGCCGTGGCGGCCTGCAACACCCCGCCTGCGGGCGGCGGCGGCCCGACGACCACCGTGCCCTCCACGGTCGAGTCCGTCAGCAACGCGTCCCTCGAGTGGACGATCAGCCGCGAGGCCGACAACGGGGCGTTCGCGCCCGGGCAGGTCAACTACTGGTCGGCCGGCATCTCGGACAGCACCGAGGCGACCTACGACGCGACGAACGGCGACGTCACCGTCCTGAAGAAGAACGCTTCGGGCACCTACGTGCCGATCGGGAGCGAGTCGTCGGTCAGCTGGGCCAACCGGAACCGCGACGGTGCCGGCAACGTGGTGTCGGCGGTGAACCCCTTCTACCTGGGCCAGAAGGTCCGCTACACCGGCGGCGACGGCACGATCGACACTGCGACCGGCGCCGGCACGATCCAGTGGACGGGCACCTTCACGGTCAACTTCTACGGCCAATACGTGCCCTTCTGGATCAGTGACCCGACGCTCACGATCGATGCCGACGGCACCGGTCAGCTGACCGCCACCCTCGGCGGCATCGCCAAGGACATGGCCGACCCGGAGGCGCCCGGCACGCCGCTGCCCAGCACCGTCGTGACGCTGGCGGAGCTCCCGAACGTGTACGCGAACGGCTCGACGAGCAGCGGCTTCACCGCCGCCACGTCGTACCTCGGCACCTCGGTGACGGTCGCCGACGCTCCGCAGCTGCCGAGGACCAGCGCCAACGAGGCCTACTGGGGCTCGTGGCCGCAGTCGTTCGTGGACTTCCAGCTGGCCACCAACCTGGGCTCGTACTGGTACACGAGCGGAAGCTCGGCCGACACGAAGAAGCCGCAGGAGCCGATCACCGTCTCGTTCGGCCTCTGATCACCCGGACGAACTGAAGACGTCCCCCGGCGCCCTGCGTCGGGGGACGTCTCGCGTCCGGCCGCTGGTCTGCACCGCGCCATGGCGGGCAGGTCGTCGGGGTGAGAGCAGAGCAGTTGACCGATCCCGTCGCCCACCACGGGGAGGGCCCGGTGTGGTCCGAACGGTGGGGCGGGCTCCGTTGGGTAGACATGCTCGCCGGCGACGTCCTGGCGCTGCGGGCCGACGGCACGATCGAACGGCGCGACGTGGGGACGATCGCTGCGGCGGTGCGCCCACGGAGCCGCGGGGGCGCCGTCATCGGCGTCGAGCGCGGGTTCGCCCTCGAGGAGCCCGACGGTTCCCTGACGAGGCTCGACGAGCTCTGGTCCGACCCCGGCCTCAGGATGAACGAAGGCGGGTGCGATCCCGACGGCCGGTTCTACTGCGGGTCGATGGCCTACGACCGGACCCCGGGCGCGGCCTCGGTCCACCGCCTCGACCCCGACGGCTCGACGACTGTGGTGATCGAAGGGGTGACGATCTCGAACGGGATCGACTGGAGCCCCGGCGGCACCCTCGCCTACTACGTCGACACCGACACCGAACGCATCGACGTCTTCGACTACGACAGCGAGTCGGGCCTCACCGGACGCCGAACGTTCGTGGCGCTCGAGGAGGGACGGCCCGACGGTCTCGTGGTCGACTCCGAGTGCGGAGTGTGGGTCGCGGCCAACCGCACCGGCACCGTCCACCACTACACGTCCAGCGGTGTGCTCGACGAGGTCGTGGAGGTGCCGCCCCGTCAGGTGACGGCGTGCACCCTCGGTGGGGAGCGCCTGGACCAGCTGTTCATCACCACATCCCGCGAGGGCCTCACCGCGGGCGAGGACCTCCTCGCCGGCTCGGTGTTCGTGGCCGACGTGGGTGTCCCTGGTCTGCCCGTGCGCGAGTTCGCGGGCTGATCTGACCCCCGCTGGGTCAGGCGCTCTGTGCCGCTGGGACCTCGTGGCGGCGCGGCCCCGGATCGAACTCGATCGGGATGTGCTTGATGCCGCCGATGAAGTTGGAGCGGAGCCGCTCGGGCGGTCCGGCCATGCGCATCGACGACATGCGCTCGGCGATCTCACGGAAGATGAGCCGCAGCTCCATCCGCGCCAGGTTCGCGCCCAGGCAGAAGTGGGCACCTCCGCCGCCGAACGCGATGTGCTCGTTGGGGCTGCGCTCGATGTCGAACCGGAAGGGCTCGTCGAACACCTCCTCGTCGCGGTTGGCCGAGATGTGCCACATCACGACCTTGTCGCCCGAGCGGATCTGCTTGCCCCGCAGCTCGAGGTCGACCGTGGCCTGCCGGCGGAAGTGCATCACCGGGGTGGCCCACCGCAGCACCTCCTCGACCGCCGAGTCGATGTAGCGGTCGGGGTCCGAGCACAGCTTCGTGAACTCGTCGGGGTTCTCGAGCAGCGCCACCATCCCGTGCGCCGTGGCGTTCCGGGTGGTCTCGTTGCCGGCGACGGCCAAGAGGAGCATGAAGATCTCGAACTCCTCGTGGGTGAGCCGGTCACCCTCGATCTCCGCGTTGATCAAGGTGGTGACGATGTCGTCCCGGGGCTCCTCGCGCCGCTGGGCACCCAGCGCGCTGGCGTACATGTACAGCTCCGCCGCGGCGTTGGTGGCGTCGTCGGGGTCGCCCTCGTTGTACTCGGGGTCGTCCGCGCCCACCATCCGGTTCGACCAGTTGAAGAGGAGGTGTCGTTCCTCCTGCGGCACGCCCATGATCTCCGCGATCGCCTGGAGCGGCAGCTCAGCCGCCAGCTCGGTCACGAAGTCGCAGCTGCCCTTCTCGATGACGGCGTCGACGATCAGCTGGGTCCGGTACCGGAGGTGCTGCTCGATCATGTTGATCATCCGGGGCGTGAAGCCCTTGTTGACCAGGAGCCGGAGCCGCGTGTGCTTCGGCGGATCGGTCATCAGCATGATCTTCCCGCGCATGTCGTAGCCCGGCGTGAAGTTCTCGGGGTCGACCATGTTCACGCCGGCCGCCTCGGAGCTGAAGCCGAGCGCGTCCCGGTTGATGGTCTGCAGGTCCGCGTGCTTGGTGATGGACCAGAACCCCCGACCCTTCCGCTCCTCGGTCCAGTGGACCGGGTCCTCCGCCCGCAGCTGCGTGAACAGGTCGTGGTGACCGAGGCGCTGGAAGACCTCGGGGTCCAGCAGATGATCGTCCCGGAACGTCACGGGCCCCCCTTCCAGAGCACTCCCGCCGGTCGGGCGCTCCGATGCCCAACGCTAGTGGGACCGACCCCGGCCGGGCCCGCGATGTCAGCCTGCGAGGAAGGCTTCGACCCGGTCCTTCGGCCGGCCGATGATCGCCCGGTCGCCCTTCACGATCACGGGCCGTTGCATGAGCCGTGGGTGCTCCACGAGGAGGTCCGCCACCGAGTCGACGTCGGTGTAGTCGCCGGCGTCGAGGCCGAGCTCCTTGAAGAACCCGTCCTTGCGCACGAGGTCGGCGGGCGGGTCCTCGAGCTTGCCCATCAGCTCGACGAGCCCGTCACGGTCGAGCGGTTCCTTCAGGTACTGCACCACCTCCACGTCGGCGCCGAGGCGGGACGCCTCGTCCATCGCGTGGCGGGACGTCGAGCAGTTCGGGTTGTGGAAGATCGTCGGCTTCATGCCCGGTCACGCTACCGGCGCCGGCGTCGTCGGCTTCCGGCTCGTCGGGACCGCCCGACCGGCGTCGACGCAGCAGCGAGGTTGCGAGCAGCAGTCCGGCTGCCACCACCGCCCCGGTCCGGAAGGCGTCGCCGCGCACCCAGAGGCCGGGCGTGCCGATCCACGGCACGCGACGCACGGTGCGACCCACGTGGGCGTCACGCGGAAGCGTCCAGCGCTCCCCCACCGCGTTGGCGTCGCCGCGGGTCTGGAGGAGCACCTGGTCGCCGTCGACCTCGATCGAGACGACCCGGTGGGTCAGGCTGTCCTCCGCGATGTCGCCGCCGTGGACGGTCACGATGTCGCCCGGACGCACGCTCGACGCCGCCACCGTCCGTGAGAGCACCACATCCCCCACCTCGATCGACGGCCGCATCGAGCCGCTCCGCACCACGAGCGGTTGCAGACCGAACAGCACCAGCACGAGCGCTGCTGCAACGGGCGTCGAGACCACCGCCACGGCCGCAGCCGCCAGGCGCTCCCGCCAGCTGGTCGACCGCCCGCGGGTGGCGGCGGTGGGGCCCCGACCGCGACGGACGCCGCGGGCGCTCGACACGGGTGCCGCGAAGAGGTCCCTGAGCCAACGGGCGTTCTCGTCGTCGTCGAGGCGCAGCTGCAGGCCCACCGCGTGCTCGCCGTGGGAGCGCCGCCTGCTGGCCACCACGGTCCCTCGAGCGCGCACCACCTCGCCGCCGGCGGGCGCGATGCGCAGCTCCGCTTCGTGGCCCTCGCGCAGAAGGGCCTCGGGCAGTTCCCCTTCGATCCCGATCCCTTCCGGTGAGGCGTCCCACAACCGGGCTTCGACGCCGTCGACGTGCACGGTCCCCTCGAGGGGAACCCGGAACGCCACCCGCTCCCAGTCACGCTGTGCGAGGGCCCGGAGCGCCAGCATCCAGAGCGCTGCGAGCAGCCCCGTGGTGAGCGCCGCGGTGGAGGCGAGGACCGGCCCGGGGGCGCGATCCAACAGCCCGAGGCCGGTGGCGATGGTGAGGAGCAGCGCCGACCACACCAGCGGCTGGGCCTCGGCCACCGGCTTCGAGCGCCGCAAGCGCCCGGTGACCAGCGACGCCAGCGACCCCACCGAGGCGGGAGCGTGGTAGATCGTCGAGAGCAGGTCGTCGATCGGGCGGATCCGGCCACCCGAACGCCAGCGCTCGCTCCACCAGCGCACGGCGGCGAGCGCTGCGGGCACTGCCACCGCGGTGACCGCGCCGATCCCCGACGCGAAGCCGCCCTGAGCCGCGACCGCCTGGAACGCGACGAGCCAGAGGAGGAGGCGGACGCCGTGGAGCTCCCACGCCAGCAAGGCGAGCGCCGCAAGGCGTGGACGGGCCGACCCCGCTCGCACCGCGCCCACGAGGTCGGCGACCAACGCCCGCTGACGCCCGGAGGCCTCCGGCCAGAAGCCCGAGCCGCCCACGGGCACCGCGCGGAGCGTCAGCACCAGGTCGGTCCGGACACCGTGGTGGCCCTGCGCCCGCCAACGTCTCAGCCAGCTGCCCCACGGCCGCGCCGACTCGAGGCGGAGGTCGCGCAGCAGGTCGGTCCGCACGACGGTCGCATCGGGCTCCCACAGCTCGACACCTGCGTCGCCCGCCTGTCGCCGCCGTCCTCGCGACCGTTCCCAACGGGACATCGGCGCATAGGTGTCGTCGTTCACCGCCAGGGAGCTGCCCGTGACCCAGCCCACCTCGCCGCCGAGCAGGGCGGCCGCGCGGCGGCAGCCCTCTTCGCTGGTGACGGCTCGCGACGACGTGAGGAGCACAGCGGGTGTGTCGATGCGGGGCAGCGCAACCTCGAGGGCGCGCTCGACCGAGGCGCCCCGGTGCACGGAGACGCCACCACGCAGCAGCTCGAGCGGCACCACCCGGCCCGTGGTGAGCACCACGGTGGGCGCCCAGCTCGCTGCGACGCGGATCGCGGCGGCAGCGACCTCGATCGGCTCGTCGCCGAGCCGTACCACCACGGTGAGCGGGTCGTCCGCAGCGCCAGCTCCCGCCGCCGGGCCGGGATGGGGATCGTCCTGTTCCGATCGAGGCCGCGCCAGAAGAGGGAGCAGCGAAGGGACAGCACCCCAGATCAGCGCGATCGCCGCCGCCGCGGCGAGGACGGAGCGCTCACCCAGGCCCGCAGCGAGCGCGCCGATCGCGGCGCAGACGGCGCCCGACGCGGCAAGGGCCTCGCCGGCGACGGCGAGGCCCTTCGTCCGTTCGGTCATGCCGGTCAGGCTCGGGCCCGACCGTTCCGCAGCCGGTCCACCAGGACCAGCGTCGCACCGCCGCCCAGCAACACGATGCCGAGCACGATCAGCGGGGTCGACGAGCTGCCGGTCCGGGCGAGCGGCCGGACGGTTCCGTCAGCGAGCACCTCGATGCGGTCCTTCGGCACGATGCTCGTGGCGACGACGTTCTCACCTTCGACCTCGGTCGGCTGCGTGGTGGTGGTGCCCTCGACCTCCGTGGTCGTCGGGGCATCCGTCGTGGAGGTCGGCGCCTCCGTCGTGGTCGTGGGAGCCTCCGTCGTCGAGGTCGGCGCTTCCGTCGTCGAGGTCGGAGCCTCGGTCGTCGAGGTCGGAGCCTCCGTCGTCGTCGGCGCCTCCGTCGTGGTGGTCGGAGCCTCGGTCGTGGAGGTCGGCGCCTCGGTCGTCGAGGTCGGCGCCTCGGTCGTCGAGGTCGGCGCCTCCGTCGTGGTCGTCGGCGCCTCGGTCGTGGTCGTCGGCGCCTCGGTCGTGGTCGGCGCCTCGGTCGTGGTCGGGGCCTCGGTCGTGGTCGTCGTCTTGCCCTTCGGACCGCAGAACCAGAGCCGCTCGATGTCGG
>JBIQID010000018.1:19051-32260 GCA_044508215.1 Actinomycetota bacterium
GTCGTGGTCGTCGTCTTGCCCTTCGGACCGCAGAACCAGAGCCGCTCGATGTCGGCGGTCTTCTTGCCGTTGCCCTTGCCCACCTTCGGGAGCCCTGCGTTCGTGAAGGAGCCGGCGTACGGGTTGGCCGGGGTCGAGACGACCGCGCCGCCACCGCCGTACACCACGAAGTGGGTGATCTGCTCGGTGGAGGTCCAGTCACCCGACGTGCGGGTGCCGTTCGTGATGGTCACCGCCGGGTACTGGCCGGTGATCTGCTTGAACTTGTTGCCCTGCCACTCGAACACGGCGATCTGACGGGTTCCCGGCGGGCAGAGGGACTCGTCGTAGCCCTGTGCAGCGGACGTGGTCTGCACCAGGCCGATGCCGCCGCTGAGCGCACCGATGAGCATCATCGCGAGGCCGAGGCGGACCGGGTTCACCCGCTGCCACCATCCGTTCTGGTCGGTCACCATCTCGTCTCCTGATCGCACGCGAACGGCAAGGTCCGTCGCGGTTCACTTCCAGATCGGAGCGATCAGGTCGGACTTGAGGGATCGGTCCGGTCTGCCCGCACGGTCGGGCGTTAGGTTCGGCCCATGGACGCCGTGGGGGACGAGGTGAACCGTCAGGTCGTGCTGCGACAGCGGCCGGTGGGGCTGCTGACGTGGGACGACGTGGAGCTGGTCGACGCACCGATGCCGGAGCTCGCCGACGGCGAGGCCCTCATGCGCACCGAGCTGCTCGGGATGGATGCCACCGTCCGGAGCTGGTTGAACGACTCCGACGGCTACCTCCCCCCGGTGGAGATCGGCGAGGTCGTCCGCTGCAGCGGCATCGGCCGGATCGTCGCCACCCGATGCGACGCCTACGAGGTCGGCGACATCGCCTACAGCCTCCCGGGGATGCAGACGCACGCGATCGTGCGGGACGACTTCTTCACCTCGAAGCTGCCGCCGGGCACCGAGCTGGCTCCCATGCTCTCGATCTACGGCGCCACCGGCCTCACCGCGTACGTCGGCCTGGTCGACATCGCCGGCGCACGCGCCGGGGAGACCGTCGTGGTCTCGGCTGCCGCCGGCGCGACCGGTTCCCTCGTCGGCCAGATCGGCAAGATCCTCGGCTGTCGCGTCGTCGGCATCGCGGGCTCGGCCGAGAAGTGCCGGTTCGTCACCGAGGAGCTCGGGTTCGACGCGTGCATCGACCACCGCAACGGCGACCTCGCCGCCGAGCTGGCGGAGCACTGCCCGAAGGGCGTGGACGTCTACTTCGACAACGTGGGTGGGCCGATCCTCGACGTGGTCCTCGGACGGCTCGCCCGAGGTGCCCGCGTCGCGCTGTGCGGGGCGATCGCCGTCTACAACGAGTCGCGGAAGCCGCCGGGCCCGTCCAACTACCTGAACCTGATCGGCAAGCGGGCACGCATGGAGGGGTTCATCGCGATGGACCACTGGGGGCGCTTCGAGGAGATCCGCGAGCGCCTGGGCCAGTGGGTGGCCGACGGCGAGCTGCGTCACGTCGAGCACTACTGGGACGGCCTCGAGGCGTCCGTCGACGCGTTGAACGCCCTGTTCACGGGTGCGAACACCGGCAAGGTGGTCGTCCGGGTCTGAACCGCCGCCGGTCCTGTTGTCAGGGGGTGGGTCGATAGGCTGACCAGCGTCATGCTGCTGGAGCCTCACAGTCCATGGATCGCACACGCGCCCGCACGGCCGTCGTCGCGCCAGCACGCGTGGTCCGCCGCCTGGTCGACCTCCTCGGTCCGACCGACGCCGCGGCCCGCCAGTCCCTGACGGCCCTCGCGATCAACTCGCTCACCAGCTTCGCCGCGGGCGCGGTGCTGGTGGGAGTGCTCGACACCTTCCGCTCCCTGCCGGGCCTCCTCGTGATGGTCACCCCCGCCATCGGGCTGCGTGGGAACGTGTTCACGACCCTCGGCAACCGCCTCTCCACAGCCATCCACACGGGATCCTTCCGGCTGTCGTTCCGACCCGACGGCGTGCTCGTGCAGAACCTCGTCGCCAGCTTCGTGCTGACCACCGCGATGTCGAGCGTGCTGGCCGTGATGGCCAAGGTGATCTCCGTCGTGGTGGGGATCGAGGACACGATCGGACTGCTCGACATGGCGTTCGTGTCGGTGGTCGGCGGGCTGCTCGGCTCGGTCCCCGTCGGCATCGCCACGGTCCTGCTCACCTTCGGGGCGGTGCGCTACGACTGGGACCTCGACAACCTCGTCGCACCGACGGTGGGCGCCCTGGGTGACGCCCTGACCGTGCCCGCCCTGTTCGTGGCCTCGATGGCGGTGGGCACCAGCCACGTCGTCCCGGTGCTCGGCGGGCTCGCTCTCGCCGCCTCGGCAGTGCTGCTCGTGGCGGCACTTCGTTCCCGCCGCGAGCTGCTCTCCCAGGTGGTGCGCGAGTCGGTGCCGGTACTCACCGTGGCGCTGCTCCTCAGCGCGCTCGGCGGCCTCGTGATCCAGCAGCAGGAGGCCGCCCTCGCGCTGCTGCCGGCGATCCTGTTGATGCAGCCGGCGTTCGTGTCCAGCGCGGGCGCGCTCGGCAGCATCCTGAGCGGGCGCGTCGGCACGAACCTCCACCTCGGCAACGTCGACCCGACGCTCGTCCCCGGTCGAGCCGTCCGCCGCGACATGTCGTTCCTGTTCGGGCTGGCCGGGCCCGTGTTCCTGCTGAACGCGTGCGGAGCCACCCTCTTCGCCTGGTGGCAGGGCGACGCGTCGCCCGGGCTCGGATGGGTGCTGGTCGCCACGGTGATCTCGGCCACCCTCGCCATGGCGTTCGTGGTGGCCGTCAGCTACTACGCCACGATCGGGGCCTGGCGCGTCGAGATCGACCCGGACTCCTCGGGCGTCCCGATGGTGACCGCGTCGGTCGACTTCGTGGGCACGGTCTTCCTGGTCTTCTGCGTGGTCACCCTCGGGCTCACCTGAGGGGATCCCGCAGCCGGCCGTGCGGTGCTGCCATCCTCAGCCTTCGGTTCCTGACGGGTCGTCAGGTATCGTCGCCGTCCGTGAACCTGGACTTCAGCGCCGCCGACGAGGAGTTCCGGGAGGAGGCCCGCACCTGGCTGGCGGAGAACCTCCCCACCGAGCCGCGCCCACCCGAGGGCGCCGAGATGCGGGCGTTCGACCTGGCCTGGCAGCAGACGCTCCACTCCGGGGGCTGGGCCGGCATCAACTGGCCGGTGGAGTACGGGGGCCGTGGCCTCTCCGACATCCAGCAGATGATCTGGTACACGGAGTTCGCCAAGGCCGATCCGCCGTTCACCCTGAACAACAGCTGCACCTTCGTGGGCAACAACCACGGCGGTCCCACCCTCATGGCCTGCGGCGACGAGGAGCAGAAGTCGTTCCACCTGCCGAAGATCCTCCGCGGCGAGGTGGTCTGGTGCCAGGGGTTCTCCGAGCCCGGGGCAGGCAGCGACCTCGCCTCCCTCTCGACCAAGGCCGTGGTCGACGGCGACGAGCTGGTGGTGACCGGCCAGAAGATCTGGACCAGCTACGCCGAGGTCGCCGACTACCAGGAGCTGCTGGTGCGGACCGACCCCGACGCCCCCAAGCACAAGGGCATCAGCTGGGTCATCTGCGACATGACCACTCCCGGCATCGACATCCGCCCGATCCGCACCATGGCCCACACGACCGACTTCGCCGAGGTCTTCTACGACGAGGTGCGCATCCCGCTGTCGAACGTGGTCGGTGACCTGAACGAGGGCTGGCGGGTGGCGATGAGCACCCTGAGCTTCGAGCGTGGCACCGCCTTCATGGCGGACCAGATCGAGCTGGCCGCCGTCGTCGAGGAGCTGATCGGGCTGGCCCGTGAGCGGACGGGGCCCGACGGTCGACGTCCCGCCATCGCGGACGAGGAGCTGGCCCGCCGGCTCGCCACCGCCCGCGCCGAGGTGGCGGCGCTCGGCGCCATGACGGTGGCCGGGATCAGCCGCAACCAGCGGACGGGGATGCCGGGCCCGGAGGGCTCGATGATCCGCCTGTTCCATGGCGAGCTGCACCAGCGGGTGTACCAGCTGGCGCTCGACGTCATCGGGCCCGACGCCTTGGAGCTCACCGGGATCGACGGCGACGGGGTGTGGACCGGGCCGTACCTCCAGAGCTTCGCCTACACGATCGGCGGGGGCACGACCGACATCCAGCGGAACATCGTGGGCGAGCGCGTGCTCGGCCTGCCCCGGGTGAAGTGAGGCTCTGATGGACCTGTTGCCCACCGACGAGCAGGACGAGATCGTCGCCTCCGTGCGGGCGGTCCTCGCAGGTCGCCACACCCTCGGCGAGCCCCTCGACGACGCGCTCTGGGCCGCCGCCGCGGAGCAGGGCTGGTTCGGCCTGGGCCTCCCCGAGGCGCTGGGCGGCGTCGGCTACTCCCTCGTGGAGGAGGCGCTGCTGTTCGTCGAGCTGGGACGCGCCGGGGTGCCAGGCCCGTTCCTGGCCACCACGCTCGCCGCCGCCGTGGCGGCACGCAGCGGTGACGCAGACCTGGCCGCCTCGCTGCTGTCCGGTGAGGCGCGGGCTGCCTGGGTGGAGCCCAACGCCGACGGGGCGGTGATCCTCGACGGGCCCGGAGCGCGGATCGGCGTCACCGTGGGCGACGAGGTCTCGCTGGTCGCGCTCGACGACCTCGACCGCACGGCCGTCCCGCCCATCGACGAGCACACGCCGGTGGAGCGGATCGACCGCGTGCCGCGCCCCGTCGCGACCTCGTCCGAGGGCGGCGACGTCGTGCGGGCCGGGGTCCTCCTCGCCGCCCAGATGGCCGGCATCGCCGAGGCCACCACGGCGCAGTCGGTGGACTACGCGAAGGACCGCGAGCAGTTCGGCCAGCCGATCGGTGGGTTCCAGGCGGTGAAGCACCGCTGCGCCGACATGGCGGTCCGGGCGGAGGCCGCCGTCATGCAGGTCCGCTGGGCGGCGCTCGCCGCGGCCGGCGGCGGGTCCGACGCCCGCTTCCACGCGGAGGCGGCGCGGGTGGTGGCGACGAACGCCGCGCTGGAGAACACGCACTGGAACGTCCAGAACCACGGCGGCATCGGCTTCACGTGGGAGCACACCGCGCACCGCTACGTCACGCGAGCGCGGATCCTCTCCACCCTCGCGGGCGGCCGCTACGCGGCACTCGGCGACCTGCTGGCCGAGCCGCCCGCCGCCTGACGCGATCTCCCCTCCCACCCTTCACCCCCCGTTTCGTCCTGCGAGGTGCGACAGTTCTGTCGCACCTCGCAGGACAGAACCAGCGGGTGGGACGGCTCAGGCCTCGTGGGCGGCGCGGAGCGACTCGCGGAACGACACGCCCTTGTCCGGGCGCGGCTCGGCAGGGAGCCCGAGAGAGCGCTCCCCCACGATGTTCCGCTGCACCTGGTCGGTGCCGCCGCCGATGCGCGGCGCCCACTGTGCGAGGAAGACCCCCTGGAAGAAGCCGTCGAACGGCGAGTCGGAGCCCACGAGGGTGCCCGCCGCGCCGAGGATCCGCTGGATGAGGTCGCCGCCGTACTCGTACTGGCGGGAGATGTGCAGCTTCACCACCGAGCTCTCGGCGCCGGGGGTCCGGCCGTGGCTCGCTGCGGTCTGGACGCGGTAGCCGAGGAAGCGGGTGATCTCGAACATGGTGTGCAGGCGGGCGAGCTCCTGACGGAACGACGCGTCGGCGGTGCGGCCCATCTCTCGGGCGAGCATCAACACCTCGCCGAACTGGACCATCCCGCCGCCGCCGATCGCTGACCGCTCGGCGGTCAACGTCGTCATCGCGACCCGCCAGCCGTCGCCGACCTCGCCGACCGTGTTCTCCACCGGGACGCGCACGTCCTTCAGGAACACCTCGTTGAAGTGGACGGCCCCGTCGATCTGGCGGAGGGGCCGCACCTCGACGCCCGGTGTCGACATGTCGAGGAGGAGGTAGGTGATGCCGCGGTGCTTGGGGGCGTCGAGGTCGGTGCGGACCAGCAGGATGCCCCAGTCGGAGGAGTGGGCTCCGGAGGTCCAGACCTTCTGACCGTTGACCACCCACTCGTCACCGTCGCGCTCGGCGCGCGTGGTGAGGGAGGCCAGGTCGCTGCCGGCGCCCGGTTCGCTGAAGAGCTGGCACCAGACCTCGTCGCCACGGCGGATGCCCTCGAGGTGGGCACGCCGCTGGTCGGGTGTGCCGTGGCGGATCAGCGTGGGCCCCACCATGTCGACCCCCACCTGGAACGCGTTGGCCGGCACGTCGAAGCGCGACTCCTCCGCCTTGAACACCGCTGCCAGGTGGGGCGACAGCCCTCGGCCGCCGTCCTCGACCGGCCAGTGGATGCCTGCGAACCCGGCGTCGGCCTTCCGGCCCTGCCACTCCTTGGCCCGCTCGAGCGCGATCCGGTCCGCCTCGAGCGAGTGCGGACGGAGCCCCGCCCACATCTCGGCGGCGCCGTCACGACGGGAGGCGTTGGCCTCCAGCCACGTCACGCACTCGGCGCGGAACGCCGCTTCCTCGGGGGTGTCGTCGAAGTCCACCGGCGCTGCGGGCGTTCAGGCCCGCCGGGTCACGATGACGGCGACCGGGGCGGTGTGGTGGTGGCTCAGCGGCCCGAGGTGAGGAACTCGAACGCCGACTGGAGGTCGAGCACGGCGGGAGCCTGGGAGGCGTCGACCTGCAGGCTGACGTGCACGTTGTCCAGGTAGTCGTCGGGGTACGCCGAGTAGCCGATCGAGTTCAGCTCGGCGCTGGTCGGCGTGGAGTCGAAGGCGCCGATGCCGATCACGTCGTGGTTGCAGGCGCCGGTGGCCCGGTAGGCGGTGATCGCCATGGGCAGCGGGCCCAGCTCGATGAGGAGCAGGCCGACCTCGCCACCCCCGAAGGCGGCGCGGCCGTAGATGGCGCCGATGTTGCCGGCCTCGTCGCGGACGAGGTTCATCTCCTGGCCGCCCACACCACCGGCGAGCGAGCAGTCGCTCTCGACCTTGGTGTGGTACGTGGCGCCGACCGACATGGTGCCGGAGGTGATCTGCTCGCCGGGCAGCTCGACCGGCTCGATCGTGACGGGCGGGGCCTCGGGCACGGTGGGCTCGGGCGTGGTCGGCTCGGGCTGGGTGGGCTCGGGGACGGTGGGCTCCGGCTCCTCGACCACGGTGGTGGCAGGCGCCTCGGTGGTGGTCGTGGACTCGTCGACCTGACCCGCCGCGGTGCCCGTCCAGGCAGCGAGCGAGACCAGGACGCCGGTGATGGCTACCGCCAGGAACCGCTTCAAGGGACTCTCCTCCGTCGATCTCCGTGCATCCGGTGACCGCCCCAGCTCAGGCGTCGCCGCTCGCCGAACCGAGCGTACCGGACGTTCCGGCGGATCCTCAAGGGTCCCCGGTAGTGTCCCCGGTCGGCCACAGCGGCCGGAAGGGGGCCAGATGACCGACGTCGACCTGCTCGAGCTGTCCGACCGGATCCTGGGGGGCGAGCTGCCGATCGACGGCCACCACCCGCTGCAGATCGGTGGTCGGACCGTCCTCCAGGAGGTGGCACCGGACGTCGCCTTCGTCGAGAGCTTCGCCAACTCGGTGGTCGTCCGGACCTCCGAGGGCCTGGTGATGGTGGACGCCGGCAGCCCGCTCCACGCGCAGGGGATCCACGACGCCGTCCGCGGCTGGAGCGACGCGCCGGTCCACACGGCGATCTTCACGCACGGCCACGTCGACCACATCTATGCAGTGCGGCTGTTCGAGGCCGACGGCGACCAGGTGCAGGTCGTGGCCCACCGGGCGATCGCCGACCGCTTCGACCGCTACACCGCCACCAACGGCTACAACGCCGTGATCAACCAGCGGCAGTTCCGCCTGGGCGGGCCGATGTTCCCGGGCGACTACCGCTACCCCGACGTCACCTACGACGACGAGATGACCCTCGAGGTGGGTGGCGTCACCTTCGTCCTCCGCCACGACCGGGGCGAGACCGACGACGCCACCTGGGTGTGGATGCCGGAGCAGCGGGTCCTGTGCACCGGCGACCTCTTCATCTGGGCGTCGCCGAACTGCGGCAACCCCCAGAAGGTGCAGCGCTACCCCGCCGAGTGGGCGGCGGCGCTCAGGAAGATGGCCACCCTCGGCGCCGAGCTGCTCCTCCCCGGCCACGGGCTCCCCATCCGGGGCGAGGAGCGGATCCGTGGCGTGCTGGACGACACCGCGGAGCTCCTCGAGTCGTTGGTGTCCCAGACGCTCGAGCTGATGAACCAGGGGGCGCGCCTCGACGAGGTGATCCACTCGGTCCAGCCGCCCGCCGAGCTGCTCGACCGCCCGTGGCTGCAGCCCGTGTACGACGAGCCCGAGTTCGTGGTCCGCAACCTGTGGCGGCTGTACGGCGGCTGGTACGACGGGAACCCTGCCCACCTGAAGCCGGCACCGGACGCTGCCCTGGCCGCCGAGGTGGCGGCGCTGGCGGGCGGCCCTGCCCGGCTGGCGGAGCGGGCGGTCGAGCTGAGCGACGCGGGCGACCACCGGCTGGCCGGGCACCTCGCCGAGATGGCGGCGCAGGCCGCTCCGGGCGACGAGGGCATCGGCGAGGCCCGCCGCACCGTGTTCGGGCGCCGTGCCGAGCTGGAGCGCTCGACCATGGCGAAGGGCGTGTTCGCCTGGGCCGCCAGCGAGTGAAGCTGAGCCGCAGCTGGCCCGGCCCATTCGATTACAGATCAGGCAGGCCGAGGGGGAGGTTGGGGGCTTCGAGGCCGCCGTCGACCTCGAGGACCTTGCCGGTGATGAAGCTGCCCGCGGGCGAGCAGAGGTAGAGCACCGCGAGCGCGATGTCGATCGGCCGCCCCAGGCGGCGGAGCGGCGTCGCCGCCTCCATGCGCTCACGGAAGTCGTCGGTGAGCACGCTCTCGAGGGCTGCGGTCTCCACCGACCCCACGGCGATGCCGTTCACCCGGATGCGCGGGGCGAGGTCGGCGGCGGTCAGCCGTGTGAGGTGCGACAGCGCGGCCTTGGCGGTCCCGTAGGCGGCGAAGCCACGATCGGGCAGCCGTCCGGCCAGCGAGCTGATGTTCACGATGCTGCCGCCGCCATCGGCGAGCATCGCCGGCACCGCCGCCTTCGTGAGCTCGAACGCGGTCGACACGTTGAAGTGGAACGCCTTCTCGAAGCTCGCGACGCTCGTCTCGAGCAGCGGCTTCGGGAAGCTGCCGCCCACGTTGTTCACCACCACGTCGAGGCGCCCGAACTCGTTCACGGCTGCGTCCACGAGCGGCGGCAGCGTGGAGAGGTCGTTCGCGTCGCCGGGCAGGACGACCGCCGAGCGCCCGAGGGCCCCGATCTCCGCCTGCACCGAGCGGAGCTGGTCCTCCGAACGGGCGGAGATGACCACGTCGGCTCCGGCCTCGGCGAGGGTCAGCGCTGTCGCCCGACCGATCCCCCTGCCCGCGCCGGTCACGATCGCGACGCGGTCGGTCAGCTCGAAGTGCTCCAGCACGCCCATCGCCGGATCATCGCACAGCGCCGAGCGGGCACTGCGGAACGGCGCGCGTCAGACGCAGGGGTCGACGGTGCTGGGCGACGTCGCGGGAACGGACGTGCTGGAGGTGGAGAGCGCCTCGTTCAGGGCGTCGACCTGTTGCTCGGCCCGCTCGCGGAGGCACTCCTCGTACTCCGCCTTCATGGCGCGTCCGGCGACCACCAGCTCGCTCAGGCGCTTCCGGTCGAGGCACGCCTCGATGGCGCCGACCGGATCGGCACCTTGGCTGTCCTCGAAGCCCACCACGGCACGAGCGAACTTCTCCGGCTCGACGCCTTCGAGGCTGCGATCCGCATAGCACTCGGCCTCCTCCGGCGTCATCCCGATCGCCTCCGCCTGTCCGGCACCGACGCGGTGGGCGAGCTCGAGGAAGCCGGTGAGGTCGAGGTCGTCCGCCGAGCGTTCCTCGGCGATGCGCTGTCGGGTCTCGTCGGAGAGGCAGCCGTCGACCACCTTGGCGAGGTCCGCGCCGGGGTCGGCGAGGCGACGGACCAGCCGCCCGAACCGGGCGACGCTCACGTTGCCCTCAGCGTCCGGCTCGAGGACGGAGCCCACCGCGGGGGCAGCGCAGCTGCGCGCCGCGTCGTCGAGCCCCCTGGCGGCGAGGATCACGTTGGTGAAGCGCACCGCGTCCGCTGTCGGGAGCCGGTGGCGCAGCGCGCCCTGGTCGCCGATCAGGGCAGCGAGCTCCTTCTCGGGAGGGTTGGCGACCCCCGGGTCGTCGCTCGGCTCGTCCGAGGCCTCGTCGCCGCACCCGGCAACGGCACCGAGGAGGAGGCACGCGACGAGCGCAGCCGCCAGCCGCCTCCCTGGTCCACGTCCCCTCGACACGCCGCCAAGGGTAGAGCCCGTCGCGGCCCGCCTCGTCTCTTGACCGATCGGTCAAGTAGCGTCCGTGCCATGTACGAGTGGTCCGACGAACACCTGATGATCCGTGACGCCATGCGGGCGTTCATCGAGAAGGAGATCCGCCCGAACCTCGAGGAGCTCGAGCACGGGGACACCCCGCCCTACGAGGTGCTCCGGAAGATGTACGCCGAGTTCGGCATCGCCGATGCCAACCGGGCCACCTTCCAGAAGCGCATCGAGCGCGAGAAGAAGATCGCCTCGGGCGAGCTCGACCCGGCCGACGCCGAGCGCATCGGCGGGGGGGCCGGCGGCGACGCCGCGTTCACGCTCATCCCGATCATCGAGCTGTGCCGCTACTGCCCCGGCATGGTCACGGCGATGGGCGTCTCGGTGGGCCTCACCGCCTCGGCGATCATGAGCAAGGGCACCATCGCCCAGAAGGAGCGGTGGGCGCTCGACCTGCTGACGATGGACAAGATCGGCGCCTGGGCGATCACCGAGCCCGGCTCCGGCTCCGACGCGTTCGGCTCGATGCGCTCGACCGCGCGCCGCGACGGCGACGAGTACGTGCTGAACGGCTCGAAGACCTTCATCACGAACGGCCCCCACGCCGACACGATCGTCTTCATCTGCAAGCTCGACGAGGGCAACGACCCGAAGGACCGCAAGGTGCTGTCGTTCGTCCTCGACTCGGGGATGGAAGGCCTCGAGCAGACGAAGCCGCTGCGGAAGATGGGCCTCCACTCCTCCCCCACCGGCGAGCTGTTCCTCACCGACGTCCGGGTGGGCCGTGACCGCCTCATCGGCGAGACCGAGGACCCGAAGGGCGGACGCGAGGGCGCCAAGGCCACCTTCATGCAGGAGCGTTCCGGCGTCGCCGCGATGGCCCTCGGGATCATCGAGCAGTGCCTCGAGCTGAGCATCGCCTACGCGAAGGACCGAGTGCAGTTCGGCCAGCCCATCGGCGAGTTCCAGCTGATCCAGCTGAAGCTGGCGAAGATGGAGGTCGCCCGGATGAACATCGCGAACCTCGTGTTCCGCACCATCGAGCTGTCGAAGGCCGGCAAGTCGATGACCCTCGCCGAGGCGTCCGCCATGAAGCTGTACGCCGCGCAGTCCGCCACCGAGTGCGCGCTCGAGGCGGTGCAGCTCTTCGGCGGGAACGGCTACATGGCCGAGTTCCAGGTGGAGCAGCTGGCCCGCGACGCGAAGGTGCTCCAGATCTACGCCGGCACCGACGAGATCCAGATCAGCCAGATCGCACGCAGCCTCCTGGCCTGAGAAGAGGTCGAGACCGCGGGGCGAACGGGCCGGGACCGGGCCAGACTGGGAGGACCATGCCGTTCGCACCGGAGAAGAAGTCCCGTGGGCTGCGCTTCCGCCTCGGAAGCATCCCGATCACCATCCACTGGAGCTTCGCGATCCTCGTGCTGCTCTTCCTCCTGGGGGACCAGCGCCCGTGGCAGTACGCGCTGAGCTTCGGTGGGGTGGTGCTCCTGTCGGTGCTGGTCCACGAGCTGGGTCACGCAGCGGCCTTCTCGGCGTTCGGGCGTCGCTCGTCAGTGATCATCTACGCCCTCGCGGGTCTGACCATCTCGCGTGACGAGCGCCCGATGCGCGACGGGCAGGCGATCGTGGTGTCGCTCGCCGGACCGTTCGCCGGCGCAGCGCTGGGCCTCCTGGCGCTGTGGGGTGAACGCACGGGGATGGGGTCCACCCACGAGCTGACGCGGGTGATCCTGAGCGACACGATCCTCGTCAGCCTCGGCTACGGCCTCCTGAACCTGATCCCGATGCTGCCGCTCGACGGCGGCCAGGTGATGCAGCGGATCGCCGGCCGGATCGCACCCGACCACGAGCACATCGCGCCCTACGTCGTGTCGGTGCTCGTGGCGATCGGCGCGGCGGTCGTGGTGTGGCAGATCGACCCGCCGGCCCCCGGCCTGCTCTACGGCCTGATCGCCGTGGCGGTCGCGATCAACATCGGGATGTTGAACGAGGCGAGGCGTGAGCGGTCCGAGCGCGACCTCTCCGAGCGGATCGCCCGGGGCACCGCCATGCTCGCCGGCGGCGATCCCGGTCCGGGCATCGTCGTCCTCGAGGAGCTGGCGACCAGCGTCCCCCGCGGCCCGCTGTTCGATCGCACCGCGATGCCGCTCGCATGGGCGCTCGGGTGGAGGGGCGCTCCGGGCGACGCCGAGAAGGTCGCCTGGCTCGCCGGCGCCCTCGCGCCCCGCCACGAGACGGCTCTCCTGATGGCGCTGGCCGCTCGGCAGGCGGGCCGGATCAGCGAGTCGATGGCGCTGATCGCTCGGGGCTTCGCGCTCGAGCACACCGATCCGCCGCCCTGGTACCTCGCCCGGGCGCTACCTGGCAGCGACGACGTCCGCCAGGCGGCTGCGTGGATCGACCAGATGGACCTCGGCGAGCGGCACGTCGGGCTCAGCCGCCTCATCGACGCGCTGCACCGGTCGCAGCGGCCGGCGGATGCGACCCTCGTGGGCCGCCTCCTCCTCCGTCCGGTGCCGAGCTAGCTGGTCGATCCAGCTAGGGCAGCACCAGGGCGATCAGCGTGAAGTGCAGGCCGCCCGCCACGATGGTCATGGCGTGCCACACCTCGTGGTACCCGAAGACACGAGGCAGCGGGTCGGGCCGCCGTCGGGCCAGCACCACGGCGCCCACCGTGTAGATCAGCCCGCCGCTCACGAGGAGCCCGAGGCGCACCCCGTCGAGCTCGGTGAGCATCTTGGGCAGGGTGAGCACGGCCGACCAGCCCAGCACGATGTACAGCCACGAGCCGGCTCGGGCGCTCGATGTGCTGACCCGCACCATCTTCACGATGATCCCGGCGAGCGCGGTCACCCACGCCACGACGAGCATCGGGATGCCCCAC
>JBIQID010000165.1:0-5099 GCA_044508215.1 Actinomycetota bacterium
GGATGCGACGGCGCGAGTATCCACGGACGCATCAGATCTTCGGACGCGACCGGGAGATCGACGAGGTCCGTCGGCTGCTCGAAGCAGGCCCGGGCCTGATCACGGTGACCGGTCGTGGCGGCATCGGGAAGACCTCGGTCGCCCTCGAGGTGGTCCGAACCCTCGGCAGCATCGACGGGCTCGACGGCGGCGTGTGGGTGCCGCTTGCCGGGGCGACCGACCCGGATCTGGTCATGACGGAGATCGCGCACGCGCTCGGAGCGCCGATCGAGGCGGGAGCGGACGCCGCCGGCGTCGTGGCCGACCTGCTCGGGCACGGCGCGCGGGTGCTCGCGCTCGACAACCTCGAGCACCTCCTCGGCTTCGTCCCTGCGCTGTCCGAGCTCCTCGACCGGTGCCCCAGCCTGCGCGTGCTGGTCACCAGCAGAGCGGCCCTGCGGCTCCGCTCCGAGCGCGTCGTCGCTCTGGCGCCGTTGCCCGACCCCACAGAGCTGGTCGGCACCTCTCTCGAGGAGCTGGCCGAGCAGCCCGCCGTCGCCACGTACTGCAACCAGGCGGCGGCGGTGGACTGGTCGTTCGGGCTCACGCACCAGAACGCACCCGCCATCGTCGAGCTGTGTCGCCGCCTGGAGGGGCTTCCGCTGGCGATCGAGCTGGCAGCGGTCCGCGCTGCGATGCTGCCGGCGGCCGAGATCCTGCGGCGCCTGGACGATTCCGACCTCGATGTGCTGCGCCGCCCGCGGGGTGACGCACCCGCCCGGCACCACGGGCTGAGGGCCACGATCGACTGGACCTACGGGCTCCTGGCGCCGGACGAGCAACGAGCGCTCCGCTGCATCTCCGTGAACGTGGGCACCTTCGACCTCGACGCGGCGATCGCCCTCATCGATCCCCGCCCGGGAGGCGGATCCGATTCGACCGATGCCCTCGATGCGCTCTCCTCCCTGGTCGACTTCCACCTCATCGATCCCCTGCCAGGTTCCGACCCGCCTCGGTTCTCGATCCCCGACTCGATCCGTGTGTTCGCGCTGGAGGAGCTCGACCGGTGTGGGGAGAGCTCCGAGGTCACCTCACGCCGGATCGCTCTGCGAGCGCGCCAGGCGAGGGCGGTGGCGGAGGGCAACGAGTGCTGCACCAGCGAAGGCTCGGTGGAGGCGGACCGCGATGACCTCCTGGACGCGCTGCGCTGCGCGATCGACCTCGGCCTGGCAGACGCCGCGCTCGACCTCGCCCGCGGTCTTGCCACCCACTGGGACCTGCAGGGGTACGGGCCCGTCCAGGAGCAGGTGCTCGAACGCGCCATCGAGCTGGGCGCCCACAACGGAGCCGACCCGGCCCGCCTCGCGAACGCCACGCTCTGGTCGGCGTACCTCGGCCTGCGCCACTCGTCGGGGGCCCGTCCCGACGACCTCGTCGCTCGGATCCGGGAGGCCGAACGGCTCGCAGCGTCGGTCGCGGACGACCAGGCGGCGTTCCACGCCCAGAACGTGTGGCTGCTGGTGACGCCGACGACCGGTGACCTCGCCCAGGCGACCGCGGCCACGGAGGAGGGCCTGCGCCTCGCCGAACGAAACGACGACGAGGGCTGGCGAGCGTCGATCCAGGTCTGGGCCGGGATGCTGGCCCAGCTGGCCGGCGACGAGGAGCGTGCGATGCAGCTGGGCACGGCTGCCCTCGACGGCGCCCGTCGACGCGGTGATCGCGAGACGATCGTGCGGGCGTTCATGTTGCTCGATGCGCTGGCCGAGCGGTTCCCCGACCAGCTCGACGCGCTCCCGTCCATCGACGAGGTGATCGAGCTGGCGCGGGCGCTGCGCCTCAACTTCTACGAGGTGCTCCTGATGCTGCGTCGGGTCCACCACGCCCTGCAGCGCGATCCCGACGCTTCGGTCGAACGGATGGCGGAGGCGCTGGAGAAGGCCGGCTCGCTGGTCGCGTCGCCGTTGATCAGCTTCTACTTCCTCTCGCTGGTCCACCTCGCCGTCGGCCGCGGTCACCTCGAACGAGCGGCGAGCTTCAGCGGGGCGCTGGCGCAGTCACCCTCGGTGGTCTCGGCGTACCTCCCCCACGCCCACGTGGGGCTCCAGGTCGTCCTCGACGAGGTCCGCTCCCGGCTGGGCGACGACGAGTTCGACCGACAGGTCCAGGTCGGCGCCAGCCTCACCACCAGCCAGGCAGTCGACGAGGCGATCAGGTACGTGGAGCTCCTGCGCCAGCCGTCCGGAGCGGAGGCCGTCGACGCTGCACCCGCTCCCACCACCGAGGCGTCCGGGCACGCACGGGCCCACGAGGCACCAGGCGCCGACCGGCTCACGAGCCGTCAGGTCGACGTGCTGCGCCTCCTTTCGAAGGGGCTGTCCAACAAGGAGATCGCATCGGAGCTGGGCGTGCGCCCGAAGACGGTGATGCACCACACCACGGCGATCTACCGGGCGCTCGGCGTCCGAGGCCGCAGCGAGGCGACCGCAGTCGCCTTCCGCTTCGGGCTGGTGGACTGAGCCTCTGCGCATGGCGACCCTGGACCCTCGTCTGCGGCGATCAGCACCGCCGCTGCGGCTCGCATGCCTGGCGATGGGCGTCGTCGTCGTGGTCGCCGTCGCGGCGTGCGGGGGCAGCAGCACTGCCGAGCCAGGCGCCGACGTCGCGGGCGCCGCCCGCAGGTCACCTGATCGGGGCAGCTGTCCGGTCGATGCGCTCGACCGTGCGGACGGTCCCGTCGAGGTCACGGTGTGGCACGGTCTGGTCGGCCAGGCGCAGGCGGCCCTGGAGGAGCTCGCCGACGACTACAACGCCGCGCAGGACCGGGTTCGTGTCAGCGTCGACGCGCAGGGCGACTACGAGGAGCTGTTCGCCAAGTTCACCGCCTCGTTGCTGGGTTCGGACGGCTCCATGTTGCCGGACGTCCTCTTGGCGCAGGACACCGACACCCGGTTCCTGGTCGACTCCGACCGGCTGGTGGCGGCGGACGACTGCATCGCCGCCGACCCGGAGGCCGAGGCGCTCTACGACACGCTCGCCGACCACGTGCGGACGACGTACACCGTCGACGGGACGTTGTGGCCGGCCGCGTTCGGCGTGGCAGCGCCCGTCCTCTACTTCAACCGGGCACACCTGCAGCTCGCAGGGCTGGACCCCGACGACCCACCGGACAGCCTCGACGAGCTGCGCACGGCGGCCGAGGCGATCAAGTCGGTCCGGCCGGAGGGCCACCCGCTCGTCTTCGGTGCCCACTCGTGGTGGATCGAGCACCTCGCCACCCGGCAGGGCGACGCGCTGGTCGACGCCGACAACGGGCGGTCCGGGCTCGCACGACAGAGCCAGCTGTCCAACGACACGATCGTGGAGGTCGTCGAGTGGATGGCCGACATGGTCGACGACGGGTTGATGACCGTCTTCTACCGCTCGCAGGTCACCGAGCCACCCCTCTCCATGATCCGCCCCGGAGCGGACAGCTCCTCGATGCTGATCGAGACCTCGAGTGCGGTCACCACCCTCGATGCGCTCCTCGAGGGCGCGGCCGGCGCCGCCGAGGTCGGAGTGGACGCCGGAGATCCCGGGACGCTCGACATCGGCGTGGGCGCGCTGCCGGGGTTCGGCGGCTCCGGTAGCGGACAGATCGCCGGCAACGCCTGGTACCTCCTCGACGGCCCGGACCACGAGGTCGCCGCGGCGTGGGACTTCCTCCGCTGGGTCAACCAGACGCCCCAGCAGGTGAAGTGGGCGGTGAAGGGCTCGTACCTGCCGGTCTGGCAGGGGGCGATCGAGGATCCCGAGCTGCGGCGGTACTACACCGACACCCGCCCGGGGCGGTGGCTCGAGGTGGCGAACAGCAGCCTCGCGTCGATCGACCCGCGGTTCCCCGGTCCACTGGTCGGTCCGTACACGGAGCTCCGGGAGGCGATGCGGGTCGCGCTCGAACGGGTCCTCATCGAGGGTCGACCGGTGCAGGACGAGCTGACACGAGCTGACGCGGCGTTCCAGGCGGCCCTCGAGGCCTACGCCCGCGACGTCGACGAGTAGGGCGAGGGACCGCTCCGAGCTGCTCGCCGAGGCGCCCGGAGGCCCGTCACCTGCGAGCGGCCTCAGGTTTGCGCCGGCAGAGCCGGTGAACCTGGGCGATGGTGGGCGATGGCGGGCCGCTGAGCCGCCGGAGGAGACGTGGGGCCGATGCGGAGGTCGCTGGGGGGAGCGATGAGCCTGACGCTCATCGCCGCGGCGCTGGTCGCCTGTGGAAGCGAGACCAGGGCCCGCGCGGCCCTCGAGGACCTGCCGGCGCTGCGAGCCGTCGAGGTGGCGAGGCTCCCCGAGACGCCCACGGACATCACCGTGGTGGGCGAGCACCTGCTGGTGGCGGGGCGCCGCGGTCGCGTCTTCCAGCTCTCCCTCGCCCGACCGGGCCCATCCGGGGCAGCGCACGCAACGCCGCCGGTGGTCCTCGACCTCCGGGCCGACACGTCCGTCGAGGGCGAGCGCGGGCTGCTCGCGCTCGAGACGCTCGACGATTCGCTCGTTGCGATGAGTCGGACGCGGTTGGACGGGACGATCGTGGTCGATCTGGCCGAGCTCGGCGCCGAGGGTCGCCTGACGGTCACCGAGCGGCCCCCGGTCCTCGAGATCGAGCATCCCGCCACGTACCACAACGGTGGTGCCCTCGTGGCCCACGACGGCGCGCTCCTGGTGTCGATCGGCGACGACTACGACCGTGGCGGCGACCCGGGCTCGGCGCACGAGCCGCCGCCGTTCGGGACGATCATCCGGATCCCGCCGGACCGGCTCGACCCGGGCTTCTCGGGCGGCCCGTACCAGCCGTCGGACGACGACTACCTGGCGACCGGCCTCCGCAACCCCTGGCGCATGGCGCTCGATCGCGAGACCGGCTCGCTGTGGATCAGCGACGTCGGCGAGGCGTCGATGGAGGAGGTGGACGTGCTGCCCCTCGATGGGCGGACCCGCGTCGACTTCGGGTGGCCCAGCTACGAGGGCACGGAGGTGTTCCATGAAGGGTCGGTCCCGGACGGCCTCGAGCCTCCTGTCTTCACCCGACGGCACGGCGACGGGGTGTGCGCCATCATCGGCGGGTTCGTGTACCGCGGCGGCCC
>JBIQID010000019.1:0-32090 GCA_044508215.1 Actinomycetota bacterium
ACGCCCTGTGGTCCCAGCTCATGGTGAGGTTGCCGACCGAGTGGATCGCGATCGACTCGCTCCCGTCGGGCAGCTCGACCACCACCGGGCGGCGCTTGACACCGTCGGTGGAGAGGATGGCGACCTGCGGCTGGTTGATGATCGGGGCCACGAACAGGGTGCCGTACGAGCCCGAGTTGGACAGCGTGAACGTGCCCCCCGCCAGGTCGTCGGGCGACAGCCGCTTGCTGCGGGCCCGGGTGGCCAGGTCCGAGATGTCACGGGCGATCGCCCGGAGGCGCTTCGAGTCGGCCGAGCGGACGACCGGGGCGAGCAGCCCCTGGTGGTCGAGGTCGACGGCGATCGACAGGTTCACCGCGTGGTGCACGATCAGCTCGCCGTCGCCCATGCTGGCGTTGATGTGCGGGAACTCGGCGAGGGCGTCGACCACGGCACGGGCCTGGAACGGCAGGTAGGTGAGCGAGAAGCCCTCCTCCGCCTTGAAGGCCTCGCGAGCAGGACGCCGAGCCTTCTCCACGGCTTCGTAGTCGACCTCGACGGCGGTGATGACGTGGGGCGACGTGGCCTTCGACATCACCATGTGCTCGCCGGTGCGGCGCCGGATGTTGTTGAGCGGCTCGATCGTGTCCTCGGGGGCGAGGGCGGACGACACGGCGGCCGGCTGGGCTGCCGGCGGCTGCGGCGCCGCTGCCGGGGCGGGCTGCGCGGCGGGGGCGGGCGCCGGCTGGGCGGGAGCGGGGGCCGGTGCGGGCGCCTGCTCGACCGGCGCGGTGGGAGCGGCCGCCGGCTGCGGCGGTGCGGCTGGGGCCTGGGGAGCGCTCGCTGCGGGCGCCTGGCCGGCGGACCGGGCGTCGAGCGCGGCGAGCACGTCCTCACGGGTGATGCGGCCGCCGAGGCCGGTGCCCTGGATCTGGGACGGGTCGAGCCCGTTCTCGTGGATCAGCCGGCGGACCAGCGGCGAGAGGAGCCGGCCGTCACCGGCGCCGTTCCCGGAGGGAGCCGGCTCGGCCTGGGGCGCGGGCTGGGCCTGGGGCGCGGGCTGCGGGGCGGGCGCGGGCGGTGGCGCCTGTTGGGCGGCCGGCTGCTGTGCAGGTGCCTCCTGGGCAGGCGGTTCGGGTGCAGCGGGCGCCTCCTGGGCAGGCGGCGCCTCGGCCGGTGCCTCCTGGGCGGGCGGCGCCTCAGCAGCGGGGGCTGGCTCCTGGGCGGGGGCCTCCCCGCCACCGGCCTGGGCGTCGCTCACGACCACGAGCACCGTGCCCACGTCGACGGTCTCGCCCTCCGGCACGCGGATCTCCGTGACGACGCCCGCCTCGGGCGACGGCACCTCGGAGTCGACCTTGTCGGTGGAGACCTCGAAGAGCGGCTCGTCCATCTCCACGTGGTCGCCGACCTGCTTGAACCACTTCGTGATGGTGCCCTCGGTCACCGACTCGCCCAGCTGGGGCATCGAGATCTCGGCCATGTGTGGGACCTTTCTGGATCAGGGAACGGGCACGCGCTCGAGCGCGGGCGGGTCAGTGCAGCGATCGACCGGTCAGCGAGAGCACGGTCTCGCCGAACAGCTCGCTGAGCGTCGGGTGCGGTTGGAGGAACTCGGCGACCTCGTCGACGGTGGCCTCCCAGTTCACAGCCAGATACCCCTGGCCGAGCTGCTCGGTCACCCACGGCCCGACCATGTGCACGCCGAGGATCTTGCCCGCCCGGCCGTCGGCGCCCTTCTCGGCGATGATCTTCACGAGCCCGTCGGGCTCGCCCAGGATCACCGCCCGGGAGTTGCCGACGAACCGGCGCTTCGAGGTCACCACGTCGAACCCGGCGTCGCGGGCCGATTCCTCGCTGTGGCCGGCGAAGCTGACCTCGGGGCTGCAGTAGATCGCCCACGGCACCTTGCCGTAGTCGATGGGGACCGGGTTCTCGCCGAGCAGGTCCTTGATCACGCCGATGCCCTCGGCGAAGCCGACGTGCGCCAGCTGCGGCGTGGCGATCGCGTCGCCCACGGCCCACACCCCGGGCTCGTGGGTGCGGCACAGGGCGTCGGTCACGACGAAGCCGCGCTCGTCGGTCTGGACTGCTGTGCCGTCGCCGAGGAGGCCTTCGGTGAACGGCTTGCGCCCGACGGACACCACCACCAGGTCCACCGCCAGGGTCTCGCCGTCGCCGAACGCCACCGTGGTGCCACGGGACAGCGACGGCGTGTGACCGGTCACCGACACGCCGGTGCGGATGGAGATGCCCTTCTTCTTGAACGCCCGCTCGACCACCGAGGTCACGTCCGAGTCGCAACCCGGGAGGATCTTGGGCAGGCCCTCGAGGATCGTCACCTGGGTGCCCATGTCGGCGAGGGTGGAGGCGAACTCGCAGCCGATCGCCCCGCCGCCGATCACCGCCGCGGTGGACGGGAGGGTGCGGAGGTCCAGGAACTCGTCGGAGGTGACCACGGTGTGGCCATCGGGCTCGAACCCAGGGATGAGGCGCGGCACGGAGCCCGACGCCAGGACCACGGCACCACCGGTGATCACGGTGGACTCGCCCTCGTTCGAGACCTGGACCTTGCGGTCGGCCAGGAGCGTGCCCCAGCCGTCGTAGAGGTCGACCTTGCGGCCCTTCAAGAGCGTGCGGAGGCCGCCGGCCATCTGGTCGACGACCCGCTGCTTGCGGTCGATCGTGGTGGACCAGTCGACGCCGGGGCGCTCCGTGAGGACGCCGAACTCGGCGGCGTGGGAGACCGTCCGGAACACGGCTGCGGACTCGAGCAGCTCCTTCGCCGGGATGCACCCACGGTGGAGGCAGGTGCCACCGACCTTGTCCTTCTCGACGAGGGCGATCCGCAGACCGGCGCTGGCGCCGTAGAGCGCGGTGGCGTACCCCCCTGGGCCACCACCGATGACCACGACGTCGTAGTGCGTGTTCTCGTCCGACACCAGAGGCTCCTTCACCGCGGGGAACGCGGTCGAGCCTATCGGCATGTTCCCTGGCACTGAGCCGGGCCCCGCCGCCGGTCGGGGCCCGCGGCGGACGGTCCTACTGCGAGGCGAGCCAGACCTGGGCGGCGAAGGCGACGAGGATCGCGAGGCCGCAGAGCATGGCGAGGAGGATCAGTCTGCGGGTGCTCACGAGGCCCGAATCTAGGGCCGCACGCGGCACTCCTCCCATCGGGGACCACGGGCCACGCCGCTACGCTGCGGCCTGCGTCACACGACGCCCCGCCTGGAGGTGAACCCATGCCGATCGACACCGACGCCCGTCGCACGTGGGCGAGTCGCACGATCGCTGCCCCGCCGGAGCAGATCTTCGCCGTGCTGTCCGACGCCTCGCTGCACCCGGTGATCGACGGCTCGGCGATGGTGAAGGCCCCCACCGGCAAGCCCGAGCCCCTGAAGCTGGGCAGCAAGTTCGGGATGAGCATGCGGATGGGCCCGCTGCCGTACCGGATCGTCAACACGGTGGTGGAGTTCGAACAGGACCGGCTGATCGCCTGGCACCACCCGGGCAAGCACCGCTGGCGCTACGAGCTCGAGCCCACCGAGGGCGGCACGTTGGTCACCGAGACCTTCGACTGGTCGACGTCGCTGATCCCGAAGGTGCTCGAGCTGGTGCGCTATCCCCAGCGCCACGAGGGCAACATCGAACGAACCCTCGAACGCCTGGAGAGGTACGTCACCACGACGTCGAGCTCGCTGTGAGCGAGGCACGCCAGGATCGACCGGGAGAACCCGCTCCGGCACCGTCAGGGCTCGCCGCCTGGGACTTCGACGGCACCATCACCCAGCGCGACACCCTCATGGGGTTCCTGGCCTTCGTCGCCGGCCGCCGTGCGCTCAGCGCGGTGGCGGCGCGGCGGATCGTGGCACTCGGTCGGGGCCTTCGCGACGACGCCACCCGTGACCGGGCGAAGGAGCGCGTCATCGGCGACCTGATGGCCGGTCGATCGCTGCAGGACCTCGAGTCGGCCGGGCAGCGCTACGCGGAGCTGCTGCCGGAGCAGTTCCGCCCCGAGGCGCTGCAGCGGATCCGCTGGCACGCAGGGCGGGGGCACACGCAGGTGATCGTGTCGGCGTCGCTCGTCTACTACCTGCGGCCGCTCGCCGAGGAGCTGGGCTTCGACGACGTCATCGGCGTCGAGCTCGCGGTGGACGAGCGGGGGGTGTGCACCGGCGAGTTCGTGGCACCCAACGTCCGCGGCGAGCAGAAGGCCGTTCGGTTGCGCGAGTGGCTCGACGCCAGGGTGCGCTCGACGGACGGCTCGCGCCCCGAGATGTGGGCCTACGGCAACAGCTCCGGCGACGACGCCCTCCTCGCCATGGCGGACCACCCGACCTGGATGGGCCGCCGGGCCCGCCGCCGCCCCTGAGTCCCGAAAACGGCGAACCGCGGGAGGGGCGGTGCCGTGCTGGCACCTTCCCTCCCGCGGATCGTGGGAAGTGTCCTTCGCCGGGTCAGCTCTTCGGTGGCATCCGGATGCCACCGTCGAGGCGGATGTCCTGCGCGTTCATGTAGTTGTTCGTGATCAGCTCGAGGGCGAGCGACGCGAACTCGGACGACTTGCCGAGGCGGTGCGGGAACAGCACCGACTGGCCGAGGGCCGCCTTGAAGGCCTCGGAGGCCTCGCCCTCGCCGTAGATCGGCGTGTCGATGAGGCCCGGGGCGATCGTGTTTACCCGGATCCCGGCAGCGGCGAGGTCACGAGCGACCGTGAGCGTCATTCCGACGACGCCGCCCTTCGAGGCGGAGTAGGCGGCCTGGCCGATCTGGCCGTCGTAGGCGGCGACCGACGCCGTGTTGACGATGGCGCCCTTCTGGCCGTCCTCGTCGGCCTCGTTCTTGTTCATGGCGGAGGCGGCGAGGCGGATGCAGTTGAAGGAGCCGACCAGGTTGATGTCGATCACCTTGCGGAACAGCTCGAGGTCGTGCGGGTTGCCGTTCTTGTCGATCGTCCGCGACGCCCAGCCGATGCCGGCGCAGTTCACGAGGGCGCGCAGCGGGCCCATCTCGACGGCCGCGTCGATGCCGGCCTGGACCTGCTCGGTCTCGGTCACGTCAGCGGCCACGAAGATGCCGCCGATCTCCTTCGCGAGGGCGTCGCCCTTCTCCTGCTGGCGGTCGAGGTCCATGACGACGACCTTCGCTCCACGCTCCGCGAGGAGCTGGGAGGTCGCCTCGCCGAGGCCGGAGGCGCCGCCCGTGACGACTGCTGAGAAACCGTTGATGTCCATGCGGCGCAGCCTAAACGTGGCCCCTGGGTGACCGCGAAACCGTCCTCGGGAAGCTGAAGTCCGGGGGAACCGATGCCGATGTCCTTCTTCGACCGGCGAGTCAGGAGCTGGAGGACATGGGTCGCAACGAGGTGGAACAGGACGTGGAGGAGCCGTCGGCGGCTCGACGGCGCGGGCCGTTCCGGCGCTTCGGTGGACGAGGCGGCGGGCCCCCGGGCGGATCGGCCTTCGACGCGAACGGCCAGGGCCGGCGCATCACCGCGACGCCCGCAGCTGCCCCGACGCTCGACGCGCTCACCGACCCTCCCGCCCCCACCGAGGTCGACGACACGATCGCGCCGGCCGACACGGCCGCGCCGGTCGACCCGACAGCTCCCGCCGACGCTGCACCCGGTGCGGGCGCCGCCCCCCGTGCGCCGGGAACCTTCGACGCGTTCGACGGCTTCGACTTCGAGCCGAGCTGGGTCGAGGCCGAGCGTGAGGAACCCGCCCGCCGCTTCACCATGAAGAGCCGAGGGCGGTCGAAGTCGAACAAGGCTGCAGCGCCGACCGAAGCACCGAAGACGGGCGCCGACACGATCACCATGTTCCCGAGCAGCACCGAGCAGCGGGTCTTCCCCGGCGGTCAGGCCAAGCTGCCGAAGCTCGGCGTCGTCGGCGACTCGCGGGTCCACTTCGTGGGCACCGCGTTCGTGCGGCGCCCCGAGGGGGAGGACGGCGACGGAGAGCGGAACGCGTTCGAGGAGTACTTCACCTTCGAGTCGCTCTTCGAGCGGGGCGGCCCGGTCGAGGCGCTCTCGACGAAGCCGTGGGAGATCCTGGGCCTGGAGCCCGGATCAGCGTGGAGCGACGTGGTCGCCGCCCACCGGCGGCTGGCCAAGCTGCACCACCCGGACGCCATGGTCGACGCGGACCCCGAGGCCGTCGCGGCAGCGGAAGAGCGGTTCCGTCAGATCAACTGGGCGTACGGGGAGCTCAGCCGGACCCGACGGGACTGACCGCCGCGCCAGCAGGGCTCCGAACAGCAGCGCGGCCACGACGCTCGCGGCGAGGCACGCACCGACGAACAGGATCGGAACGAGCACGAGGCACCCCCTCTCTGTGCGCCCTGCGACCGGCGGACCGGCCACGAGGTTCAGAAAAGGCTATTCGGGGGGCCTGCTGAGGTCGCGGATGGTGGCGGTTCCTCGTCCTCCCACATGGCAGGGTCCGCCGACGCCGCCACCGCCAGTGCGTCGACGAAGTCGTTCATCTCGTCGCCCGAGTGGCCCTTCACCCACGAGAACGTGACGTCGCCCCGCTCGAGCACGAGCGCGATGAACGGCTCCCAGAGGTCACGGTTCGCGACCGGCTGCCGCTGGCTGTTCCGCCAGCCACGCCGGAACCAGCCCTCGTACCACCGCTGCCGGAAGCAGTTCACGACGTAGGTCGAGTCGCTGCGCACCTCGAGCGGTCCGTCGATCGCCTGCACCGCCCGGTAGGCGGCGGTGATCTCCATCCGCTGGTTCGTGGTGTGGGCGGCGCCGCCCGACGCCCAGCGGTCGCGATCGACCGCCCACGCCCAGCCTCCGGGCCCGGGGTTCCCTCGGCATGCACCGTCCGTGTAGACCACCGTCGCCACCGGGCGGACCCTACCGCCGGCGCCTCCTGCCCCCGGTCGCACCCCCCCGATCCCGACGAATCGCGGACCTACCGACGGGTAACCGAGCAAGTCCGAAGGGCGTCGATAGGGTGCAGTCCAGTGAGTGTCGAAGGGTTCATCCAACAGCTCCCGGACGTCGACCCCACGGAGACGCGTGAGTGGCTCGACTCCCTGACCGCGGTGGTGCAGCAGCGGGGTCCGGCCCGCGCCCGCTTCATCCTCGAGCGGCTACGTGACCACGCCGAGGAACTGGGTTTCGGCACCGAGGCTGTCACCACGCCGTACATCAACACCATCCCGCCCGACTCCGAGGAGTGGTTCCCGGGCGACTTCGACGTGGAACGCCGCATCCGGGCGTTCATCCGCTGGAACGCCGCGGCGATGGTCGTGCGTGCCAACAAGCGAGCGGACGGGATCGGCGGGCACCTCAGCACCTTCGCCAGCTCGGCGGCGCTCTACGACGTCGGGTTCAACCACTTCTTCCGCGGCAAGGACGACGGGAACCCCGGCGACCACATCTACGTGCAGGGCCACGGGGCGCCCGGCATCTACGCCCGGGCGTTCCTCGAGGGCCGCCTCACCGAGGCGCAGCTCGACCGGTTCCGCCAGGAGATCCCGCTGCCCGGCGACGACCCGTCGAAGGGCTACGTCGGGCTGTCGAGCTACCCGCACCCCCGGCTCATGCCGGACTTCTGGGAGTACCCGACGGTGTCGATGGGCCTCGGCCCCATCAACTCGATCTACCAGGCGCAGTTCAACCACTACCTCGACCACCGGCGCATCGACGACACCGAGGCGTCGCGGGTCTGGTGCTTCGTGGGCGACGGCGAGTGCGACGAGCCCGAGACGCTCGGCGCCATCTCGCTCGCCGGGCGTGAGCGCCTCGACAACCTCACGTGGGTGGTGAACTGCAACCTGCAGCGGCTCGACGGCCCGGTCCGCGGCAACGGCAAGATCATGCAGGAGCTCGAAGGGGTCTTCCGCGGCGCCGGGTGGGAGGTCATCAAGGTCGTCTGGGGCAGCCGCTGGGACGAGCTCTTGGAAGCCGACGTCGACGGCGTGCTGCTCGAGAAGATGAACAGCACGGTCGACGGCGAGTACCAGCGCTACGCGACCGAGACCGGCGCCTACATCCGCGAGCACTTCTTCGGCCCCGACCCCCGGCTCCGCAAGATGGTGGAGCACCTGAGCGACGAGGACCTCGAGCAGCTCCCGCGCGGTGGGCACGACTACCGGAAGATCTACGCGGCGTACAAGCGGGCCACCGAGGTCCGGGACCGGCCCACGGCGATCCTCGCCCAGACCGTGAAGGGCTGGACGCTCGGCGTCGACGTGGAGGGCCGCAACGCCACCCACCAGATCAAGAAGATGACCACGGAGCAGTTCCGGATCCTGCGGGACCGCCTGCACCTGTGGGACGCGGTCAGCGATGCCGACCTCGAGGGCGACGAGCCGCCGTACATCCGGCTGCCCGAGGGCTCGCCCGAGCACCAGTACCTCCTCGACCGCCGCCGAGCACTCGACGGCTCCCTCCCGAAGCGGGAGGTCCGCACCCGCCGTCCGCTCTCGCTGCCCGAGCCGAAGCTCTTCTCCGAGCTCCTGGAGGGCAGCGGCAAGCAGGCTGCCAGCACGACCACCGCCTTCACCCGCCTGCTGCGGAACCTCGCTCGCGACCCGGACGTGGGCCAGCGGGTGGTCCCGATCATCCCCGACGAGGCCCGCACCTTCGGCATGGATGCGCTCTTCCGCGAGCTGAAGATCTACGCGCCGGGCGGCCAGCGCTACGAGCCGGTCGACCACCACATGCTGCTCTCGTACACCGAGGCGTCCGACGGGCAGATCCTCGAGCAGGGCATCACCGAGGCCGGCGCGATGGCCTCGTGGACCGCAGCCGCCACCAGCTACGCCACGCGGGGCGTGCCGATGGTGCCCTTCTACATCTACTACTCGATGTTCGGCTACCAGCGGGTGGGCGACCTGATGTGGGCCGCGGCCGACATGCGCGCCCGAGGCTTCCTCCTGGGCGCCACCGCCGGCCGGACCACCCTCCAGGGCGAGGGCCTCCAGCACCAGGACGGCCACAGCCACGTGCTGATGTCGGTGATCCCGTCGTGTCGGGCCTACGACCCTGCGTTCGCCTACGAGATGGCGATCGTGGTGCACCACGGGCTCGAGGCGATGTACGCCCGGGGCGAGGACGTCTTCTACTACCTCACCCTCTACAACGAGAACTACCAGATGCCCGCGATCGCTCCCGATCGTGACCCGGCCGAGGTCGGGCGCGGTGTGGTCGAGGGCCTCTACCAGTGGATGCCGTCGCCGCTCGAGCGCCGCGATGCCACGGTGCTGTTCTCGGGCACGGCCTGGTCGGCTGCCCACGAGGCACGGCAGCTGCTCGCCGAGATCTACGGCGTGGGCGTCGAGCTGTGGAGCGCCACGTCGTACAAGGCCCTCCGTGAGGAGGCGATGGAGGCCGAGCGCTGGAACCGGCTGCACCCGGGCGGCGAGCAGCGGGTGCCGCGGGTGACCCAGCTGCTGTCCGACGGACCCGGTCCGGTGGTCGCGGTCACCGACTTCATGCGGGCCGTCCCCGACCAGATCTCGCGTTGGGTGCCCCACCGCTGGCTGTCGCTCGGCACCGACGGGTACGGGCGCAGCGACACGCGCGAGCACCTCCGACGCTTCTTCGAGACGGACGCGGCGCACGTCACCGTGGGCGTCCTCTCCCAGCTCGCCCTCGACGGCCGCGTGGAGCCACACGTGGTCGCCGATGCGATCGGGCGCTTCGGGATCGATCCCGATGTCGCCTCCCCCTGGACCCGCTGACCTGGAGACCACATGACGGCCTCGATCCCCATCACCGGTGACCCCGCCGCGGACCAGCTGCTGGTCGACGACCCGCTGGCGTTGGTGATCGGGATGCTCCTCGACCAGCAGGTCCCGATGGAGTGGGCGTTCAAGGGCCCGGCGACGCTCAAGGAGCGCCTGGGCGGCGACCTGGACGCCCACCGCATCGCCGGCATGTCGGAGGACGAGGTGGTGGCGACCGCGGCGGAGAAGCCGGCCGTCCATCGGTTCCCCGCCTCGATGGGACGCCGGATCTGGGAGCTGTGCAACTTCCTCGTCGAGCACTACGACGGCGACGCGTCGCGGCTCTGGGTGGGCGTCGACGACGGCGCCGAGCTGTACCGGCGCATCCGCGAGCTGCCCGGCTACGGCGAGGAGAAGACGAAGATCCTCATGGCGATCCTCGGCAAGCGCCTCGGCGTCCGACCCGACGGGTGGGAGGAGGCGGCAGCCCCGTTCTCCGACGAGCAGCCCCGTTCGGTGGCCGACGTTGCGGACGCCGAGTCACTCGGGCGAGTCCGCGAGTGGAAGAAGATGATGAAGGCGGCGAAGCGCTCGAAGCAGGACACGCCCTGACCATCAGGTGGCGGGGCCGGCCTCCGCTCGATGGGCGTTCTGCTCCCTGACCAGCCAGCCCAGCAGGACCGCCACCGCCCGGGGGTCGTGCCGCAGCTCGTGCCCGCCGCCCGCGATGAACCGCAGCTCGGCCGACCCGTGTGCGTCGGCGAGGATGCGGGCGTCCATGGAGGGCGCCAGGTCGTCGCTGTCGCCGTGCACGAGGAGCAGCGGGCGGGGTGCCAGCTCGGCAGCGGCCTTCACCGAGCTGATCGCACGGAGGTCCTGCGCCCAGGCGTCGAAGGCCGGCGGGAACTCGGGGTCCTTCACGACACCCACCTGCCGCGAGTGGAGGAGCAGGCGGCGCGGGTCCTTCGCCCAGTCGGTGAAGTCGGCGGGCGCCGACATCGCCGCCACCCCCAGCACCCGCGGGTCGCGTGCCGCAGCGCAGATGCAGAGCGCCCCACCCGTCCCGAACCCAGCCAGCCAGATGTCGGTGACGCCGAGGTCGGACAGGTGGTCGACGGCGGCTCCGATGTCGTCCAACCAGCCGCCGAGGGAGAAGTTGCCCTCCGATCGGCCGCAGCCCCGGTAGTTCATCGCCATCGCGACCCAGCCCATCTCGGCGGCGATGCGATCGGCGAGCTCGGGGAACGACTTGCCGGAGGCCGGCGCCTCGCGACCGCGGACCGGGAACCCGTGGCAGAGGACGACCCCAGGGACCGTCGAGCCCAGGGCCGGTTCGGCGACGTGGCAGGAGAGGCGGAGCCCGGACGACTCGAAGGTGTCGTCCATCACCGGGACCGGGTCGGCCATCCTCCCCTCTCAGGCGCGGTGCGGCCTACGCGTCGGCGAGGAGGGCCGCACGCTGCGGCTTGAAGAGCCGGTAGCCACGGTTGCGCGCCTCGGCGAGCGTGTCGGGGCCGAAGCCCAGGTAGGCCTCGGCCGCCATCAGCTCGTCGATCAGGTGCTGGTGCTCGTCCCCGAGGGTGTCGAGGTCGTACACGACCTGGGTGCGCTTGTCCCCGACGTACCGGTGGTGCTCGAACTTCGACGGGCGGTCCATCGCACGATCATACGGTCGGCCGCACCGCCGCCTTCACTCCGGGGCGGTCAGAGGTCCTCGGGAGGCGCCACCTCGGGTCCGATCAGCCCGATCGACCGCTCGTAGCCCAGGTTCGCCTCCAAGATGAGCGCAACCTGCTCATCGGTCAGGTCGTGGCCCGCCTGGCCCTCCTCGGTCGCCTCGACCTCGGCGAGGATGTGGGCGAGGGGTTCGGTGTCGCCGACCACGATCAGCCCGGTCCCGGGATCATCCGCGGTGCGCCCGCTGGCGATGCCCTTGTCTCTCAGGTGCTCGAGGTGCCAGGTGAGCACCGCCTGCACGTCCTCGTAGCTGACGACGGCGGCGTCCTCGGGCGGCAGGCGGTCGGCGACCCAGTCGACGGCGTCCTCGAACACGTACACGCTGCGGCGCGCCCGGGAGGCCAGGTGCGCGGTGGTGCTCCCCACGGCGACCGCGGCGATCACGAAGGTCGTGAGGACCGCCAGGGCGGCGAACAGCCAGATCACGCCGGCCACGCTACGCGGGGACCGGCGGCGGCACTGAAACGTGACAGTGTGATGGCCCGATGCGCCGGTCGAACACCCCTCTGCTGCTGGCGATCCTCGTCGAGGCGATGGGCTACGGCGCCATCTTCGGGCTGCTCGCCGACCTGCAGGACACCTACGGCTTCGGGATGGCCGGCCTGGGCCTGATCGCCTCGGCCGCGTTCCCGGCGGCGCTGATCGGGCAGCTGGGGCTGTCGCGCTTCGCCGATCGGGGCCACACGCGGCGCCTCCTCTGGTTCGGGCTCGCCACCGCCGCTGCGGGCATGGTCTGGTTCTGGTTGGGCGGGTCCCTGTGGGAGTTCGCCGCGGCTCGGTTCCTGGTGGGCCTCGGGTCGGGCACCTTCATCCCCTCCGCGAGGCGGGCGATACTCAGCCGCGACCCGGAGAACCCGGGTCGCGCGATCTCGCTGGCGGGCGCGGCCGACATCGGTGGCTTCCTCATCGGCATCCCGGTCGCCAAGCAGCTGGAGCAGGTCTTCGACTCGCCGAACGTGCCGTTCCTCGTGCTGGCCGTCCTGTTGGCGGTCGTCGGGCCGGTGTCGACGTTCATCCCCGAGCCGCCGCGAGCGGATTCGAGGGCGAGCGGCTCCGAGCTGCGGCGGGTGTACTCGCTGCCCCTCGCCCGGGCGGGCCTGTTCATCGGCCTCGGGTTCGCCGCGATCCTGGGCACCCTCGACGCGATCGCCTCCCGGTTCCTGAAGGACCTCGGCGGCAGCGCCAACGAGATGACCGTCGTGATGGTGGCGATGTTCGTGCCGCTGGTGGTGGCGATGCCGTTCGCCGGACGCCTGGTGGACCGGAAGGGGCCGATCGTCGCCGGGACCACGGCGCTCCTCGTCTCCGCCCCGCTGGTGATGGCGCTCGGGTTCAGCCGCGAGGTGGCCGTGGTCGGCGTGCTGGGCGGCACCGTCGCCGCCATCTACTCGGTCGTGTACACGTCCGGGCAGGCGGCCGTGGCGAGGGCGACCGTTCCGCTGGGCCTCAGCGGGGCCGGGCAGGGGGCGTACGAGGCCACGTACGCCGTCGGCTCGATGTTGTGCGCGGCGGGCACGCCGCTGCTCTACCGGGCGGACGACGCGACGCTCATGTGGGTCGTGGTCGGGCTGCTCAGCGCGATCGCAGCAGGCCTCGCCCGCTGGTCGGCGCGCCTCTCCCGAGAGCATCCACCGATCGACTCGCCGGTTCCGGGCGTCCTTCCCCGGACGCGGACGGAGGACGCCGCCCCCTGAGGGGATCGACGTCCTCCGTGCCGGTGACCGGGTCGATCAGATGCCGATGCGCTGGGCGAGCAGCTCCCGGTGGTAGGTGGGGTCGCCGAACAGCAGCTCGGAGCTCTTCGCACGCTTGAAGTAGAGGTGCGCGGGGTGCTCCCAGGTGAAGCCGATGCCGCCGTGGATCTGGATGTTCTCGGCGGTGGTGTGGAAGTACGCCTCCGAGCAGTAGCTCTTCGCGAGGCTGGCGACCGACGGCAGCTCGTCGTTCAGCTCCGATGCGCACCAGCCGGCGTAGTAGGCGGCGGACTTGGCCGACTCGACCTCGAGCAGCATGTCGGCGCACTTGTGCTTGATCGCCTGGAACGAGCCGATCGGGCGACCGAACTGCACACGGTCCTTCGCGTACTGGACCGCCATCTCGAGGCACTCCTGGGCGCCACCCACCTGCTCGGCGGCGAGCGCCACGGCGGCGAGGTCGAGCACCCGGGACAGCACGTCCCAGCCACCGCCCTCGGTGCCGATGAGGCGGGCCGGCGTGCCGTCGAACTGCACGCGTGCCTGCTTGCGGGTCTGGTCCATGGTCGAGAGGGCGGTGCGGGTCACGCCCGAGGCCTCGCCGTCGACGGCGAACAGCGACACGCCGGCGCCGGTGCGGGCCGCGACCAGGATCAGGTTCGCGGTGTGCCCGTCGAGGACGTACATCTTCTCGCCGGTGATCGTCCACGAGTCGCCGGACCCGGAGGCCTCGATCGTGATGCCGGCCTCGTCCCAGCGGCCGTTCGCCTCGGTGAACGCCAGGGTCGCGATGGTCTCGCCCGACGCGATGCCCGGCAGGTAGTCGGCCTTCGCGGCGTCGTCACCCGAGTGCATGAGGGTGTTGCCGGCGAGGATCACGCTCGAGAAGTACGGGGCGCAGAGCAGGCGGCGGCCCATCTCCTCCAGCACGACGATGAGCTCGACGTAGCTGAAGCCCGACCCGCCGAACTCCTCGGGGATGATGAGGCCCTGCAGGCCGAGCTGCTCGGCCATCTGGGACCACACCGCGGGGTCGAAGCCCGTCTCGGTCTCCATCTGCTCGCGGACCGCAGCTTCGGACGACTTGGCGTTGAGGAAGTCCCGCACGACCTTGCGCAGCTCTTCCTGTTCCTCTGAGAAGGCGAAGTTCATGGCGGGCACTCTGCTCGCACCGCTCGACCCCTCGCAACCGCCCGTGTGTACACGGGTGTACCCATGCCCTAGCCTCGCCGTCGTGGACGAGGTGGGCACACGGCAGCTGCGGGCCGAGCTGGCATCGCTCCTCCGGCGGGCCGGGCGCGGGGAGCGCATCGTGGTCACCAGCGGCGGACGTCCCATCGCGCAGCTGGGCCCGGTGGAACCGACGGCGGACGAGCTGACCCTCGCCGACCTGGCTGCCGCCGGCCTCGTGGAGCCGCCGGCGCGCGACGACCGGCCCGAACCTGCCATGTCGATGCCCACCTGGGCGGGGACGCGGCTCGACCAGCTCGTCCGGGAGATCCGGGGACGGTGAGCGGCAGCCGCGGCAAGGGGGCGTGGTGACGCTCGCCCTCGACACGACGGCGCTGCTCGCCCGCTACCTCGACGGTCCGTTCCGCGAGGTGGTCCTCGAGGCCATGCGGGCCGACGGCGACTGGTGCGCCTCCGCCCTGGCGCTGAGCGAGGCGATGATGCTCGTCGAGCGGCTGGGCGACGACCCGACCCGCACCGACGAGCTCCGTGCCGCGATCCGCGACGACTGGGAGCGCATGTGGGTGGTGCCCGTGGACCGCCGCTGCCTCGACCGGGCCGCCGAGCTGGGCCGGACCCAGCCGGTGCGGACCACCGACGCGATCCACCTGGCAGCGGCCGACCGCCTGCCCAGGCCCGTGCGCTACGTCACCTTCGACCCGGCCCAGATACCTGTCGCCCTCGCCCTGGGCTACGAGGTGGTCAGCACGGTCGCGTGAACTGCCAGCCGGGCGGATGGGATGATCGGCGCATGGCACAGGACACCGGCTCGACGCTCCACCTCTCGGACAGCGACCTCGAGATCCACAAGGTGGTGGTGGGCCCGTTCGAGAACAACGTGTTCGTGCTGAGGTGCCGCCAGAGCGGCGACGCCGTGCTGATCGATGCCGCGAACGAGCACGAGCAGCTGCTGGAGCTGGCGCGGGACCTCGGCGTCCGCAAGGTGCTCGAGACCCACGGCCACTGGGACCACATCCAGGCGGTCCCCGAGATGCGCGACGCCGGCTACTCCGTGGCGGTCACCGCAGAGGACGCGGCGATGCTGCCCAGCTACGACGAGGTCATCGGCCACGACGAGGTGATCGAGGTGGGCCGCCTGCGCCTGCGGACGATCCACACCCCGGGGCACACCCCCGGTTCGATCTGCTTCCTCGTGGAGGGGAAGCCGCTCCTCTTCAGCGGCGACACCCTGTTCCCCGGCGGGCCCGGCAACACCAAGCTGGAGGGCGGTGACTTCGAGACGATCATCCGGTCGGTCGACGAGCTGCTGTTCCCGCTCGACGCCGAGACGATCGTGATGCCGGGCCACGGTCTCGATACGACGATCGGGACGGAGCGCCCTCAGCTCCAGGAGTGGATCGACCGGGGCTGGTGATCCCCGCCAGACGAGCGAGGACGCACCCGGCGACCAGCCCGCCGAACGCGACCCAACAGGTGGCCATGATCACCACCGACGAGCCCGAGGTCTGCACCACGCCGTCGAAGTCGAGCCAGTTGCGCCGGCTCCAGCCGTAGGCCAGCCCTCCCACCACCCCGAGGGCCACCGAGCCCCAGAGGAGGCCGTGCGCGGTGGGGTCGAGCCGAGCGCCGGGCACCGGGGTGCCCCGGGCGATGGCCCCCTCGGCCGCCAGGCGTCGGAGCATCCAGATCGCCGCCACCACGCCCACGACGCTGCCGCCGTACTGAAGGATCGCGGCGATCGAGACCTGCTTGCCGGCCACCTGGAACAAAGAGGTCCGCAATGCGGGCACGGCCTGCACCACGGCGCCGTCGGTGTGGGTGAACGAGTCGATCACCAGGTGGCTGGCGGCACCGACCGCGGCAGAACCCACGGTGACCCACCAGCGGTGGCGGTGCTGGGAGGCAGCCGCGTACTGGCGGATGCCCAGGCCGCCGAGGTCGGGAAGGGCCAGGGGCGCCACCGGCATCACGATCCGCCGGACGACCACGGTGAGGACCACCGCCAACAGCACGACCCAGAACTGGTTCCGGGCGGCGTGGCCGTCGAACCAGAGCGACCATCCGAACGGGCCGTAGCCCCACCCGTTCGTCACGTAGAAGAGGTCGGGAGCGACCGAGCCCGCCACGAGGGCGACACCGTCCCAGCGGGCGTCGCGTCCCACCAGGGGCAGCAGCGGCGCCTGGTGCGGCAGGAAGGTGAAGGGCACCGGCCAAAGGTACGCCTCAGCGCCGCCCACCCAGAGGCGCGATTGAGACCCCGATCGAGGCCGTCAGGTTCCGTCGAGGGTCGGACCGACCCGGACCGTCAGATCACTCGTTGACGCTGCTGGACTCGAGCACCCGCTCGAGGTCCGCGCGCATCCCCGCCTCGCCCGACGGGCCCACAACGAGGTACACGGCGGCACCGTGCGGCAGGGCCTGCAGCCGGCCCACCACCGTGGAGCTCGTGGAGCCCCGCTTGCCGACGCCCTCCACGTCGGCGGCCTCGAGGATGCCGGACGAGTCGGCGGTGAAGGCGTCGACCTCGCCCTCCACGAGGCCCAGCGCCACCTCGGCGGCGGCCTGGAGGTCGAACTCTGCGCCGTCGGGGAAGCGCGACTCGGCGACGATCAGGTCCCAGCGGCCCCGGTCGGCGATGAGGATGGAGCTGGTGACCGAGCCGTAGGGCGTGACCGTCGTGCGCTCGTCCCGCAGCGCCTTCGGCATGTCGACGTTGAAGCCGCCCACCGCGGGCGACTGCCGGGTCCAGGCGTTCTCCTTCGGAGCGGCGGTCTCGGGCGCTTCTTCATCGTCGCCGCCGATCGCCCCTGCGAGCACGATCGCGCCGACGACCAGGCCGGCGAGCACGACGATGGCGCCGAGGATGCCGAGGACCGGCTTCCACCGGCCCGACCCGCCCGGCTTGCGGGGCTCGACCGAGATGATGTGCGCCTGGTCCGGCACCCAGAAGGCCTCGGGCCCGGATTCGGCGGCGCGCACCGTGGGATCACCAGCAGCGCCGCCGAAGCCGCCGCCTGCCGTGCTCTCGAGCGAGTCGGTCATGCCACATGTTGGCCGTTGAGATGACCTCTTGCCAATGATCCTGGGAGATGTGCCCACCGGCAATACCACTGTCGCCATAGGGGAAATACACTGGGCGCCATGTTGGCCCCCCTCCAGCCCTCGTCCTCCGGTGCGGAGACGGCGGGATGACCCTCGTCGACACCCTCGACACGTCGACGATCAAGGCCGACTTCCCGCTGCTGGCAGCCGCCCGCGAACGGCCGCTCGTCTACCTCGATTCGGCAGCCACGGCGCAGAAGCCGCAGGTCGTCCTCGACGCGATGGACGAGTTCTACGCCACGATCAACGCCAACGTGGCCCGAGGCGTGTACGAGATCGCCGAGCGCGCCACGGATGCGATGGAGTCGGCCCGTCGCACGGTCGCCCGCTTCATCGACGCCCCCGACCCCGCGTCGGTGGTGTTCACGAAGAACGCCACCGAGAGCATGAACCTCGTGGCGCACTCGTGGGGCCGGGCCAACCTGCGTGAGGGCGACGTCGTGCTGCTCACCGAGCTGGAGCACCACGCCAACATCGTCCCCTGGCAGATCCTCGCCTCCCAGGTGGGGTTCACGATCCGCTGGATCCCCGTGGGCACCGACGGGATGCTCGACCTCTCCCGCCTCGACGAGCTGCTGGCGGGGGTGAAGCTCGTGGGCCTGTCGGCCATGTCGAACGTGCTCGGCACCTTCACGCCCGTCAGGGAGATCGCCGATGCCGCCCACGCGGTCGGTGCGGTCGTGTCGGTCGATGCCTGCCAGTACGTGCCGCACCACGCGTGCTCGGTGCAGGACCTCGGCGCCGACTTCCTCTCGTTCTCGGGCCACAAGATGTGCGGCCCCACGGGTGTCGGGGTGCTCTGGGGTCGACGCGAGCTCCTCGAGGAGATGCCTCCGTTCCTCGGCGGCGGCGGGATGATCGAGCAGGTCTCGGCAGACGGGTTCACCCCGGCCGAGCTGCCCCACAAGTTCGAGGCGGGCACACCACCGATCGCCGAGATCATCGGCCTCGGTGCAGCGGTCCGCTACCTCGACGGCCTGGGCATGGAGGCCGTCCGGGCGCACGAGGTGGTGCTCACCGACTACGCCCTGCGGACGCTCCGCGACCGCTTCGGCGACGAGCTCGTCGTGCACGGCCCGGCCGACGCCGGGAACCGCGGCGGTGTGTTCTCCCTCGCCCTCGGCGAGGTCCACCCGCACGACATCAGCCAGATCCTGAACGAGCGGGGGATCTGCGTTCGGGCAGGCCACCACTGCGCCAAGCCGCTCATGAAGGTGCTCGGAGTCGGCGCGACCGCGCGAGCATCTGTCTACGTCTACAACGACCAGACCGACATCGATGCGCTCGCAGACGCACTCGACGAGGCCCGTTCGTTCTTCGCCTTCTGAGGTCAACCATGTCCGGACTCGAAGACCTGTACCGCGAGATCATCCTCGACCACTACCGGTCGCCCCGGAACAGGGGTGAGCTGGCCACTCCCCCGGCGCATCGGGCCGAGGGGTTCAACCCGTTGTGCGGCGACGAGATCGTGGTCTTCCTCGCCGTCGACGACGAGGCCGCCGGCGACGACGCCCGCGTGGTCGACGTCAGGATCGGCGGGCAGGGCTGCTCGATCAGCCAGGCGTCGGCCTCGATGATGTCCGCCGCCGTGAAGGGTCACAGCCTCCGCGAGATCCGCGACCTCACCCACGCCTTCAAGGCGATGATGTCGATCCACGAGACCGAGCTCGAAGGTGAGGACCCCGACGGCGCTGCGCATCCGGCGCCGGAGATCGAGCTGGGCGACCTCGAGGCGCTGCGGGGCGTGGTGAAGTTCCCGGTCCGCATCAAGTGCGCCACCCTCTCGTGGAACACGCTGGCCCAGGCGGTCGAAGAGGTGGCGACGCCCGCAGCGTCCTAGTCGGCGGCCACCACCCAGATCGACTGGATGTGGGCGGGGCTGTCGTCGACGGAGACCCGCACGTCGAACTGGCCGCTCCGCTCGACGCCGAGCGTGACCCCGACGGTCAGCGGGACCAGCACCGGCTCGCCCAGGTGGACCCGTTCCACGGCCAGGGGGTCGGGCGGGAGGTTGGCGACGAACGGATCCGCGATGGGCCCTGCCGTCTCGGGGTCCACCACGGTCATCCGCACCTCGTGGGCCTCGTCGAGCTCGAAGTACGGCACCTCGACCACGACCGCGACCGTGAAGTGCACCTGCGCGGGGACCACCGGCACGTGCAGGCGGGTGATCCCGCCCGACAGCACCATCAGCAGGTTCTCGCGCACCTGCGCGTGGTCGCACACGAGGAGCGTGGTGAGCCGGGCCATGGGCGAACCCTAAGCGGGCATCGACGGCCGCTACGAGCCGTCGAGGATGGCGTCGACCGCGACCGCGAACGCCACGTCGCGCTCGGTGACCGCGTCGACGTCGTGGGAGTACAGCTCGATGCTGACCTGGTTGTAGACGTTCGACCAGTTGGGGTGGTGGTCCATCTTCTCGGCGACGAGCGCGCAGCGCGCCATGAACCCGAACGCCTCGGAGAAGTCGGCGAACCGCAGCTCGCGGCGCAGCCTGCCGTCGACCAGCTCCCATCCTTCCGGCACGGGTGGATCGGCCATCGCGCCATCCTCCCAGAGGTGACGCCCCCGGTCCACGGGTGCCGGGGCTGCCGGTGGCTCGGCCTCAGTCGCCCCGTCGGCGCCGGAACCGGTCCAGGAACCCGAAGCGTGGCCCGGCGTTGCGCCCGGACCGCGTGGGATGGCGGCCTCGCTCGGTCTCCACCTGGACCCTCGTCTCGTGCGCGACCGCGTTGACGATGCTCTCGGCCTCGTCGAGCAGCGCAGCGACCGACGGGTCGCCCGCGGTGACGCTTGCGGGCTCGGCAGGGGTGGGAGGTGTGACGAGGGTGCCGTACGACCAGTTCACGTCCGCCAGCCGCGGGGTGAACGCCTGGCAGTCGTCGGGGCAACGCCACGGCGCCTCTGGCGCGAGGTCGAGGTCGCACTTCCGAACGGTCTCACCGGTCCGGTACGTGCGGCTCTCGAAGAACTTGCAGTTCACGCGCATCGGCATGAGGAACAGTTTGCCTGGCTAGGACAGCGAGGCGATGGCGTCGGCCATCGCGACGGCGCGACGTGCGTTCGCCACGTGGAGGTTCTCGATCATCTTCCCGTCGAGCTGGATCACGCCCTTGCCGGCGGCCAGGCCCTCCTCGAACGCCTCGATCACCCGGCGGGCGTGGGCCACCTCGTCCTCGGACGGAGCGAACGCGGCGTTCGCTGCGTCGAGCTGCGAGGGGTGGATGAGGGTCTTGCCGTCGAAGCCCATCTCTGCGCCCTGGCGGCACTCGTCCGCGAAGCCGTCAGCGTCCTTGATGTCGTTGTAGACGCCGTCGAGGATCGCCTTGCCGGCGAACCGCGCAGCGTTGACGCACTTGGAGAGACCCCAGAGCAGCGGGTGACGCCCTGGGACGAGCGCAGCCCGCAGCTCCTTCGCCAGGTCGTTCGTGCCCATGATCAGCACCTCGAGGCGATCCGAGGCGGTGGCGATCTCCACGGCGTTGACCATCGCTGCCGGTGTCTCGAGCATCGCCCAGATGCGGGTGTGCTCGGGGGCCCGCGCGTCCTCCAGCAACCGCTCGATCGCGTGCACGTCCTCGGCGCTGTTCACCTTCGGCACGACCACACCGGACGGGCCGGCCTTCGCGGCGGACCGGACGTCGGCCACGAACCACTCGGTGTCCAGGCCGTTCACACGGATGGTCAGTTCACGGTTGCCGTAGGCCCCGGATGCGACCGCAGCAGCCACCTTCTCCCGGGCCTCCACCTTCGCGTCGGGAGCGACGGAGTCCTCGGTGTCGAAGATGATCGCGTCGCAGGCGAGGCCCTTCGCCTTCTCGAGCGCCTTGTCGTTCGCTCCCGGCATGTAGAGCACGGAGCGGCGGGGACGGAACTCGGCGGCAGCATCGGTCGACATGTGGCGAACGATGCTCGCTCCCCCGCCGACACGTCAAACCCCTGCCGGAGCCGGCCCGCGCAACTCACGACGGGCCAGCAGCTGAACGGAACGACGCAAGATCGCCCACCGCCGCTGCCACAACGCGGCAGTCGACCTGGGCGGGCCCGCCCGTCGAAGGACTACGCCTGGTTGACGAACTGCTGGCCGATGACGAACGCCATCACCGCCGAGGCCGTGCCGGCCAGCACGAGGGCGGCCAAGGGGATCGCCGAGCGGCCGATCCGCCGCCAGCCGGTCCACCCGGCCAGCATGAAGAGGCCCAGCGGGATCAACCCACCGATGTAGTGGATGTACAGCTGGTTGAAGCCGCTGCCCTGGTCCAGGAGCTTGATGCCCAGGAGCGCCTGCGCCATGAGCACCAGCTCGGTGACGATCACGAGGGCGACCGCGCCGCGCTCCACCGGCCGCCGGGTGACCGCGAGGCGTGCGACCCAGACGGTGGTCGCCGCGAGCGCCACGAGGACCGTGATGCCCACCCACCGGTGCAGGTCGGGCGAGATGACGTAGTTGTCGATCGCACCGCGGCCCATCGGACCGTCGGAGGCGAGGAGGGGAGCGAGCATGGCGCCATGCTCACACAGGCCCGGTCAGCGGCTCGAACCGGGAGCTCCCGGAGGAGGCAGGGGGCGCCCGACGCGAGCCAGCTGCTCAGACGGCTGGGTACGAGTCGGCCAGCTCCCGCAGGTCCTTCTTCGAGATCTTGCCGAGCTCGGCGGTCGGGAACTCGTCGAGGAAGTACACCGCGCGGGGCACCTTGAAGTCGGCGAGGTTCGCCTTGCACGCCTCGATGATCGCGGGGGCCATCTCGTCCTCGGGAGCGGCGAAGGCGTTCCGGATCACGAACGCCACCGGGACCATGTCCAACATGTCGTGGCTCTTCGCGACCACGGCGATGTCCTCGATGCCCGGGACCGTCCGGCAGACGTCCTCGACCTCACGGGCCGAGACGTTCTCGCCGCCCACCTTCAGGGCGTCCTTGTCGCGGTCGCAGTAGAAGATGTTGCCGTCGGCCTCGAGGCGCACGATGTCGCCGGTGCGGCACCACCCGTCGGGGGTGAACATCTTCTCGTTGGCCTCGGGGTTGTTGAAGTACTCGAGGAAGACGGAGATGCCGCGGACGCCGCGGATCCACAGCTCGCCCATCTCCCCCACCTCGGCGAGCTTCCCGGTCTCGGGCACCACGACCAGCATCTCGTACCCCGGCGACACCTTGCCCATGGCCATGTCGGGGTAGTGCTCGAACGGGTTCGAGTGGACGCAGTGGGTGACCAGCTCGGTCATGCCGTAGGCGGCGATCACCCGCATGCCCATCATCTGGTCGAGCACCGGCATGATCAGGCCGAACACGCCGACGCGCACCGTGTGCGACTCGGGGATGCCCGTCTCGAACGCCGCCTTGATCACGAACGGGATCAGCGAGATGTGGGTCACCGAGTGCTTCGCGATGACGTCCCACAGCGTGCTGGCGGAGAACTTGGGCTGGAGGACCACGGTGCCGCCCGTGCCGAGGACGCTCCAGATCGCCCAGCTCTGGGTGTTCACGTGGAAGAACGGCAGGTACGCCAGGTAGGTGTCCTCGGCGCGGAAGTCGATGTTGGTGGGGTTCACCTTCGCGGCCCAGAGGGCGTTGCCGTGCGTGTGGACCACGGCCTTCGGCTTGGAGGTGGTACCGGAGGTGAAGAGGATCCCGACGGGGAGCAGCGGGTCCGCCTCGCGGGCGGGGACGTCGGCCGGGTCACGGTGGAGGGACTGGAACGAGTCACGGCCGTGGCCGAGCTGCTCGTCCGGCGCGGCGGCACCGGAGTTGTCGTCGGTCACCACGATCCAGCCGAGCTTCGGGCCGGCCTCGGCGACGAGGTCCGCGTACTTGGGCTGCGTGATCGCGCCGACCGCACCGGTGTGGGTGATGAAGTACTCGACCTCGGCGGCGACGCTTCGTGTGTTGGTCGTGACGGAGACACCGCCGAGGCGCGCCACCGCGTACCAGGCGATCACGGCCTCGGGGCAGTTGTCGGCGTGGATCAGCACCTTGTCGCCGATGCCCACACCACGGGCGGCGAGGCCGGCTGCGACCTCCTTGGTCGCCTGGGCGAACTCGGCGTAGGTCCAGGTGCGACCGTCGCCCTCGCGGGGCTCCCACACGAGGAACGGGTGATCACCGCGGTGCTCGGCCCAGTGGTCGATCAGCCAGGGGACGTCCTGGCCGTGGAACTGGAAGGCGGCGACGGCGGTCGGATCGAACGACAGCTCGGTCTGGCTCATGTCGGGGTCCCCCTGGTCTGGTCCGTGGCACGGCGCGCTGGGACCTGACGATACGTCAGGTTCGGGCCGACCGAGGAGCGGACGCCCGCGGGGACGTGGCGAGGAACCCCGATCAGGGGGTCAGAAGCCGTAGGCCTCGGCGAGCTCCGGGTCGCGGGCTGCGAGCTGCTTTGCCAGGCCGACGATCACGTGGCACTGCTTCACGGTGGCGTCGTCCTGCATCTTCCCGTCGATCATCACGGTGCCGGTGCCGTCGCCCATCTGCTCGATCACGTTCTTCGCCCAGGAGACCTCGTCGACGCTGGGCGAGAACACCTTCTTCGCGATGTCGATCTGCACGGGGTGGAGGCTCCATGCGCCCACGCATCCGAGCAGGTAGGCGTTGCGGAACTGGTCCTCGCAGGCGACCGTGTCGGCGATGTCGCCGAACGGCCCCCAGAAGGGGAGGATGCCGGCAGCGGCGCAGGCGTCGACCATGCGGGCCATCGTGTAGTGCCAGAGGTCCTGCTGGTAGCTGGGACGATCGCCCTCGATGTTCCCGTCCACCGGGTCCTGGCGCACCACGTAGTCGGGGTGACCGCCACCGACGCGGGTGGTCTTCATGCGCCGGCTGGCCGCGAGGTCGGCGGGGCCGAGCGACAGGCCCTGCATGCGGGGGCTGGCCAGGCAGATCTCCTCGACGTTCGCCACGCCGCGGGCGGTCTCGAGGAGCGCGTGCACGAGGATCGGACGGTCGAGCCCGGCGCGGGCCTCGAGCTGGGCGAGCAGCCGGTCGACGTAGTGGATGTCCTCCGGACCCTCCACCTTCGGGACCATGATCACGTCGATCTTGTCGCCGATCTCGGTGACGATCGTGATGAGGTCGTCGAGCACCCACGGCGAGTCGAGGCTGTTGATGCGCGTCCACAGCTGGGTGTCGCCCATGTCGAGCGTCTTGCCGACCTCGACGAGGCCCTGCCGCGCCGCTTCCTTCTGGTCCGCGGGGATGGCGTCCTCGAGGTTGCCCAGGAGGATGTCGACCTTGGGCGCGAGCTCCGGCAGCTTGGCGCGCACCTTCTCGAGGTGCGGCGGGAAGAAGTGGATCATCCGCGACGGCGGGAACGGGATCTCCCGGACTGGGGCGGGGGCGCCGAGTGCCAGCGGGGCGAAGAAGTCCTTCGGGGAGCGCATGAGACGACGGTAGCTGTGCCCCGCGGGGTGCCCCAAGTGGCAGGCACCTACGATCGCGGCATGTCCGTTCCGGTGGCGACCGCCCCCCAGCCGCTGCGCTCGCCGGTGGTCCCGTTGGCCACGGCCGGAGCGGCCGTGGCCGGCTGCGTGGCCCTGGCCGTGTGGAACCCCACCGACGACGGCACGCCGCTCTGCCCCACGAAGGCGACGCTCGGCATCGACTGCCCGTTCTGCGGAGGTCTCCGCTCCGTCGCGGCGATGACCCGCGGCAACCCGGTGTTGAGCGCCGACCACAACGTGTTCCTCGTGGCGCTCGCTCCGTTCGTGGCGCTGTGGTGGGTCGCCTGGCTGGCCTCCAGCTTCAAGGGTCGGCCTGCGCCGGTGTCTCCCCTGCGGAACCGGACCGTGGCGATCGTCCTCGGCCTGGTGGCGCTCGCGTTCACCATCGTCCGCAACGTCCAGCCCGGGGACTGGGGGACGTGGCTGGCGAGCGGCGCCTTCTGACCCCAGGGAGCGGAGCGACCGAGACCGTGGGAATCAGTCGAGGCGGCGGAGCTGCTCGCGGAAGCGCTTCGCCCGGTCGACGTACGACTGCCATCCGTAGTCGAAGTGGCCGGGGGTGACCGCGTTCTCCTTGATGGTCGCCGGGATGCCGAGCGCCATGGCGAGGGGCGGCACCACCTTGTCGTTGCCGACGAACGCACTGGCGCCCACGATCGCCTCGCGCCCGATCACCGCGCGGTGCAGGACGATCGAGCCCGACCCGACCAGCGCCCTGTCCTCGATCGTGCAGCCTTCGAGGTGGACGTTGTGGCCGACGGTGACCTCGTTGCCGATCGTCGTGAAGTCGAACGGCGTCGTGTGGATGATCGAGCCGTCCTGGATCGAGCTTCGCTCCCCCACCAGGATCTTCCCGTCGTCACCACGGAGCACCGCCGTGGGCCACACCGAGCTGTCGGCACCGATCGTGACGGAACCGATCACGATGGCGTCCGGGTGGACGTACGCGTCGGGATGGATGTCGGGGACCTGGTCGCCCAGCGCGTAGATCGCCACGTCAGCCCAACCGCTGGAAGCGTCCGTAGCCGCCCTTGAAGAAGAGCAGCGGGCCGGCCTCGGGATCACCGCTCACGTCGAGTGCGCACACGCGTCCGAGCACGATGAAGTGATCGCCCGCGTCGACGACCTGCTCGAGCGAGCAGTCGATGTGGGCGAGCGCACCCTCGATCCGCGGCGACCCGTGGCCCGGGCCCGGGCTCCAGGCGACACCCGCGAACTTGTCCTCCGACTTGCCGGCGAAGATGCCCGACAGGTCTCCCTGGTCGTCGGCGAGGACGTTCACCACGAAGTGGCCCGCCGGCTCGATCGCCTTCCACGACGTCGAGGACTTGCCCACGCAGAACCCGATGAGCGGCGGGTCGAGCGAAACGGAGAAGAACGATCCGATGGCGAGCCCGGCGGTGGTGCCCTCGTGGTGGGTGGCGACCACGGTCACCCCGGTGGGGTAGTGACCGAGCACTCGGCGGAAGTCGGACGGGTCGATCACGATGGGCTCCTCGACCTCCGCTGCGCCCCCGTGGGCTGCCTGCTGCTCGGACAACTGCGCTCCTCGGTTCTCCGTGACGGGACTCCCCCGCCCCGAGGCCAACCTACCGACCGGCTGCCACGCCGAGCGACACGCGCATGCCCTCCGAAGCGCAGATCACCTCTGCCAGCCCGTGCGCGGCGCCCGCCTTCGCGGCCCGGGCGGCGACCACGTCGAGGTGCTCGTCGTCGTGGCTCGGGTCGTGGTGGAACAGCGCCAGGCGCTTCACCCCGCCCTGCCGAGCGACCTCGAGGGCGTAGTCGACGGTGCAGTGGCCCCAGTCGTGCTTCTCCGCGAACTCGGCGGGTTCGTACTGGGCGTCGTGGATGAGGAGGTCGACGCCCGCGACCATCTCGAGCACCGCCGGGTCGACGTGGGTGGCGCCGCACCCGGGCTGCTGGTGGTCGGGCACGTACGCCATCGACACGCCGTCACGCTCGAGGCGGTAGCCCAGGGTGGCGCCCACGTGGGGCACCGAGCAGGCGAGCACCTCCCACCCGTCCACCTCGAAGCGAGCGCCGTGACCCACGTCGTTCCACGTGAACTGGCCGGCCAGCGCGTCGAGCGTGACGGGGAAGTACGGGGGGCGCATGAACTGGGCGACGGCCTCGGCCAGCGAACCGGGCTCGTCGCCCGGCCCGTACACCTCGAGGTGGGCGCCGGCGACGTTGATCGGGCCGAAGAACGGGATGCCCTGCACGTGGTCCCAGTGCAGGTGCGACACCAGCGCGATCGCGTCGAGCGGCCGGTCCCCGCACAGGTCGAGCCCCCAGAACCTCAGCCCGGTCCCCAGGTCGAACACCACCGGACGCGCGTCGCCGGCCTCCACCACCACGCAGGAGGTGTTCCCGCCATAGCGGCGGTTCCGCTCGGACGAACACGGCGTGGACCCACGCACGCCGTAGAAGGTGATGTCCAGTGTCCCGGTCCCCCCGAAGTGCACGACCGTTGCTCCCCGCCGATCGACGGCGATGGCAGAACATACGACGCGAGGCCCTGCCCGGACCACGGTCTGTGACGGATTTCTCCGGCCGGTAGCGTCGCCGGCCATGACCGAGTCGCCCGACCTGCAGCACGTCACCGCCAACGGGATCGAGTTCGCCTACCTCGAAGCCGGGGAAGGCCCGCTGGCCCTCTGCCTCCACGGCTACCCGGACACCGCGCACACCTGGCGGCACCTCCTCCCCGCGCTGGCCGACGCCGGCTTCAGGGCGGTCGCGCCGTTCAACCGCGGCTACGCGCCTACCTCGCTCGACCCGGGTGGCCGCTACCAGGCGGGTGTGCTCGGGGTGGACGCCAACGCCCTGCACGATGTGCTCGGCGGTGACGGCGAAGCCGTGATCATCGGCCACGACTGGGGAGCGATGGGCACCTACGCCGCCGCCGGCCTGGAGCCGGATCGCTGGAAGCGAGCGGTCGCGATGGCGGTGCCGCCCGGCCCCGTGACCGCGCAGGCCTTCTTCACGTACGAGCAGCTGCGGCTCAGCTGGTACATGTTCTTCCAGCTCACCCCGCTGGCCGACATGGTCGTGCCGATGAACGACTTCGAGTTCGTGGCGAAGCTGTGGAGCGATTGGTCGCCCGGCTACGACGCCACCGAGGACCTGGCCCACTTCGCCGAGGCGATGGCGACCCCCGAGCACGTGAACGCGGCGCTGGGCTACTACCGCCAGACGCTGCAGGCGGAGCTGCAGGACCCGGAGCTGGCCACGGCGCAGGCGAAGACGCTGGAGCTGCCGTCGGTGCCGCTCCTGTACGTGCACGGCGCCGACGACGGCTGCATGGGTTGGTGGCTGGCGGAGTCGACACCCGCGGTGCTCGGCGAGGGCAGCCGGTTCGAGATGGTCGAGGGCGCCGGACACTTCCTGCACCTCGAGGACCCGGCGACCGTGAACCGCCTCATCCTCGACTTCATCACCGCCTGACCCCGCCGACCTCTCTTCCCGGTCAGCCGAGCGAGTAGCGGCCGCCGTCCAAGCGGATCAGGTGATCGTCCGCGAGCGAGTCGGCGACCGCCTCGGCGCGCACCGGGTCGTCGGGGATCCCGATCGCCGAGGCGAGGTCTGATCGCGCCAACGGTCCCTCGCTGAGGATGCGGAGCACGCGACCTCGAAGCTCGCGGTCGGACCCGGCGTAGGGCGCCTGCCGGCGCGACACACCCGCGCTCCCCACCGCAGGGTCGGGGCCCCGCTGTGCGCCCGAGCCCCACGCACACGCCTTGCCGAGCGGGCAGCCGCCACACCGAGGGTCGGGACGGCAGTGCATCGCCCCGAGGTCCATCAGCCCCTGGTTCCAGTCCCAGCCGCGCCCGACCGGGACCCACTCGTCGGCGGCGGCCTGGGCCTGGGCCGGGGTGAGGCGGCCACCTGCGCGGCGGGCGAGGACCCGGGCGATGTTCGTGTCGACGACACCGACGTCCCGCTCGAACGCGAAGGCCAGCACCGCCCGTGCCGTGTAGGCGCCCACGCCGGGCAACGCCAGCAGATCCGGGAGCGAGGCCGGCACCTCGCCGCCGTGGTGGTCGACGAGCAACCGGGCTGCGGCGTGGAGGTTCGCCGCCCGCCTCGGGTAGCCCAGGCCTTGCCAGAACGTGAGCAGCTCGGCGAGCGGAGCCGCCGCGAGGCGACCAGGGGCGGGCCAGCGATCCAGGAACGCCTCCCACCTCGGGACGACACGGTCCACCTGCGTCTGGGCGAGCATCACCTCGGCCACGAGGATCGCCCACGGGTCCCGGGTGCGTCGCCACGGGAGGTCCCGGCGCGCGTCCTCGGCCCAGCGGAGGACGGCCTGCTGCTCGGCGGTCAGGGCTCGCGTCGGCATCGGTAGGCGTGGGTCACGTAGGGCAGCTCGATCCGCTCGCCCATGCCGGCGACCAGCTCACGCACCCGCTCCTCGATCCGCGCTCGCTCGGCGTCGTCGGCGGCCGCGATGTAGCTGGTGGAGAGCACCCGGTCGACGAGCGTGTCGACGTCCAGCTCGTGGACGTGCCCCGAGTCGAGTCGCTCCATCGGACCGAAGCCGCTCACCTCGTCTGCGAAGCGGGCGGCCCAGTCGACCTCCACCGTGTACGGCACGTGCCACTCCCCCCGCTCGTCCCACCGGATGATTCGGGACAGCTCGGCGACCCACTCCACGGAGGTGTCGCGCTCGTTCCACACCAGACCCAGGCCGCCGCCGGGGCGCAGCACCCGCCGCAGCTCCGCGGTGGCCCGCTCGAGGTCGAACCAGTGGAACGCCTGCGCGGCGACCACGGCGTCGACCGACGCGTCGCGCAAGGGCAGCGACTCGGCCCGCGCCGCCACGACCGCCACCTCGGGGAGCGCCGAGCGGAGCTGCTGCCACATGCCGGCGACGGGCTCGGCCGCCACCAGCTGCGCCCCGGCCGGGACGAGCAGGCGGGTGAGCTTCCCCGTGCCGGCGGCGAGGTCGACGACGGTCCGTCCCGGCCTGATGCCGAGGCCGTCCACGAGCCACCCCACGACATCCGCGGGGTACGAGGGGCGACCGCGCTCGTAGGCATCGGCCGCCCGTTGGAATCCGACGGCCGCCGCTGGGTTCAGCGGCGCGTCGGCCACCGTCAGCTCTCCCAGACGTCGTCGCCGTAGGGACGCTTGCGGGCAGGAGCGGCGTCGCGCTTCCACACCATCACCTTGCGGCGGAAGTAGCAGACCTCGACGCCGTGCTGGTTGAAGCCCTTGGTCTCCACCGTGACGATCCCACGGTCGCCCTTCGACGACTCACGGGTGTCGAGCACCCGGGTCTCGGCGTAGATCGTGTCGCCGTGGAACGTGGGGTTCTTGTGCTGCAGCGACTCGATCTCGAGGTTGGCGATGGCGGCGCCCGACACGTCGGGGACGCTCATGCCGAGCACCAGGGAGTACACGAGGTTGCCGACGACCACGTTCTTCTTCTGGACCGACTCGTTCTCCGCGAACCACGCGTTCGTGTGGAGCGGGTGGTGGTTCATCGTGATCATGCAGAACAGGTGGTCGTCCGCCTCGGTGATGGTCTTGCCGGGCCAGTGCCGGTAGATGTCGCCGGGGGTGAAGTCCTCGAGGTGGCGGCCGAAGGGGCGGTCGTGGACGGTCATTGGTTCACCTCGATGGGTCGGGGACGGTCGGACGGGCCCGGCTGGAGCGCCCGGGCGTCGTTCGACACTAGGGACGCGCTGTGACCGCTCTCCACTCCGGAGTGCCGTCAGGAGGCCGCCGGAGTGGGAGCGTCGGGACCCGCGTCGGTAGCCTCGCTCGCCATGAGCGACTCCCTCTCCGCCGCCGCTGCGGCGATCGACACCGCCCAGTCCGTCGTCGAATCGGGCATCGGACAGCTCGCCCAGCGTGGCATCGAGGACAACCAGGTCCTGGCCTACGACGTGGCGCACGCTGCGGCTGCGGTGCAGTCGGCTCGGGCCCTGCTGGGGTACGGCGAGCGAGGCGACGTCGAGGAGCGGATCACGCTCGCCTTCGCTGCGGACGCGATCGCCGACCTCGCCGCGAAGGTGTTCGGCCGTGAGGCCGACTGGGGTGTCGGCGTCGACGCGCTGGACGCCGTCCGCGACTTCGTCAGCACCTACCGGGCGCCCGAGTTCCTCGCAGCACTCGGCAGCGAGGCCGGCCCCCGCCACCTCGACGACGACTTCGAGATGGTGCAGGACGCGTTCCGGCGGTTCGCCGAGGACAAGCTGCGCCCGATCGCCGAGCACATCCACCGCACGAACGGCGACATCCCCGAGGACATCATCTCGGGCCTCGCCGAGATGGGGGCGTTCGGCCTGTCGATCCCCGAGGAGTACGGCGGGTTCGCGTCGGGCGGAGAGTCCGACTACATCGCCATGGTCGTCGCCACGGAGGAGCTCAGCCGTGGGTCGCTCGGCGCCGGCGGGTCGCTCATCACCCGTCCCGAGATCCTCGCCCGTGCGCTCGAGGCCGGCGGCACCGAGGAGCAGAAGCGCGAGTGGCTGCCCCGCCTCGCCACCGCAGAGGTGATGAACGCGGTCGCCGTGACCGAGCCCGACTACGGCTCCGACGTGGCCGGCGTGAAGGTGACCGCCACCCCGACCACCGTCGACGGCGTGGAGGGCTACGTCCTCAACGGCGTGAAGACGTGGTGCACCTTCGGGGCCCGCGCCGACGTGCTGTCGCTGCTCGCCCGCACCGACCCCGACCGCTCGCTCGGCCATCGGGGCCTCTCCCTCTTCATCGTGCCGAAGGTGCACGGCGACTCCCACGGCTTCGTCGTGGAGCAGGCACCGCTCGACATGCCGGGCTCCGGGAAGATGGAGGGGCGCCCGATCGACACGATCGGCTACCGGGGCATGCACTCCTACGAGGTCGCGCTCGAGGACTGGTTCGTTCCCGCCGAGAACCTGATCGGCGGCGAGGGCGGCAAGGGTCGCGGCTTCTACTACCAGATGGCCGGATTCGAGAACGGCCGGCTGCAGACCGCAGCCCGGGCGATCGGCGTGATGCAGGCCGCCTACGAGGCCGCCGCCGAGTACGCCGAGAACCGGGTGGTGTTCGGCAGCCCGATCGGCGACTACCAGCTGACCCAGGCGAAGCTCGCCCGGATGGCGGTGATCATCCAGGGTGCCCGCCAGTTCGCCTACGAGGTCGCCCGGCTGATGGCGAAGGGCGAGGGCCAGCTCGAGGCGACGCTCATCAAGGCGTACGTGTGCAAGGCCGCCGAGTGGGTCACCCGCGAGGCCATGCAGATCCACGGCGGCATGGGCTACGCCGAGGAGTAC
>JBIQID010000002.1:0-93711 GCA_044508215.1 Actinomycetota bacterium
CGACAGGTACACCTCGCTGTAGCGCTCCTCGTAGAACATCTCCTGCCACTGGCGGACCATGCCGAGGTAGGCGTTGTTCAGGAGGGCGACCTTCACCGGGATCCGCTCGGTGGCGGCGGTGACCAGCTCCTGGGCGGTCATCTGGAAGCACCCGTCGCCGTCGACGGCCCACACGGTGCGCCCCGGCATGCCGGCCTTGGCGCCGATCGCTGCGGGGATCGAGAACCCCATGGTCCCGAGGCCGCCCGAGTTCACCCAGGTGTAGGGGTGGCGGAACGTCCAGTACTGGGCGGACCACATCTGGTGCTGCCCGACCCCCGAGGTCACGATCGTGTCCTCGGGCGACAGGTCGCGGAGCTGCTCGATGACGTACTGCGGCTTGAGCTGCTCGCCGGGCGCGGACTGCTCGTAGGTGAGCGGGAAGCGCTCCTGCCACTCGGCGATCTGACGGCGCCAGGCGGTGCGGTCGGGCTGCGACGCGAGGCCTCCCGCATCGTTCACGAGGCGGACCAGCTCCTCGATCACCAGGCGGCAGTCGCCCACGATCGGCACGTCGGGCCGCCGGACCTTGCCCAGCTCGGCCGGGTCGATGTCGACGTGGATGATCTTCGCCTCGGGGGCGAACCCGGAGAGCTTGCCGGTGACCCGGTCGTCGAACCGGCTGCCGAGGGCGATGAGCAGGTCGGCCTCCTGCATCGAGGTGACCGCCGTGTAGTTGCCGTGCATCCCCGGCATGCCGAGTGCCAGCTCGTGGTCGTCGGGGAACGCACCCCGCGCCATGAGGGTGGTGACGACCGGGATGCCCGTGGCTTCGGCGAACGCACGCAGCGCCTCCGCCGCACGCGCCTTCAGGATGCCGCCACCCGCGTAGATGACGGGGCGGACGCTCCGGCCGATCAGGTCGACGGCCTCACGGATCTTCTTCGGGTGGCCCTTCGTGGTGGGCTTGTAGCCCGGGAGCCCGGCCGACACCTCGTCGTCGGTGGGCCAGTACCAGTTCATGGCGGAGTTCGGGTTGGTCGGGTCGACGACGTCCTTCGGGATGTCGACCAGCACCGGACCGGGGCGACCCGTGGTGGCGATGTGGAACGCCTCGCGGATCACCCGGGGGATCTCGTCAGCGGACGTGACCAGCTCGTTGTGCTTCGTGACCGACCGGGTGATGCCGACGATGTCGGCCTCCTGGAAGGCGTCGGTACCGATCGCCGCGTACGGGACCTGGCCGGTGATGCACACCATCGGGACCGAGTCCATGTAGGCATCCGCGAGCGGGGTGACGATGTTCGTCGCCCCGGGGCCCGAGGTCACCATCGCCACGCCCGGCCGACCGGTGGCGTGGGCGTAGCCCTCGGCCATGTGCCCCGCCCCCTGCTCGTGGCGCACGAGGATGTGCCGGATCGGGCTGTCGAGGATCGGGTCGTAGACCGGCAGGATGGCGCCGCCGGGGAGCCCGAACACCACCTCCACGCCCTCCATCTCGAGCGCGTGGATGAGGGCTCGCCCGCCGTCGATCGGGGCGCCGGGTTCGGGTGGTCCGTGCTGGGTCATCTCTGCTCCTGTGAGCGCCGGTCCGATCTGGACCGGTGGATTCTGTCGTGTGGCTGGTCGGGTCGGAAACCGGGCGTCTGCCCGAAAACTGGAACGACCCCCCGTGGAGGGAGGTCGGAGCGCACGCGCGGGAGGTTGGCGGGATCGCGTGCGCTTAGTGCACTACTACGAGTCGGCCGCCTGCGGGCATGTGGCTAGCGTACCGCCGTGCCACCCCCCGGGACAACGATCGATCCGGCCACGGAACCGCCCGTGCGGCCGACCGGCTCCCTCCGTGCCCTCCTCTCGGTGCGGCTGGTGGCGAACGTCTTCCACCGCTTCCCCTACGTGCTGCTCACCCCGCTGAGCGGCGGCCTCGGCGTGTCGGTGGGCGCGACGACCACCGTGTTGGGCCTGCGTGAGCTGGGCGGCCTCGCCTCGCCGATGATCGGGCGCTGGGCCGACGCGGGGCACGCACGGCGAGCGATGACCTGGTGCGCCGCCGGGACGGGCCTCTTGTGCCTCGCCGTCTGGGCAGGGCCGCCGCTCTGGCTCTTCGCGGTCGTGATGGTGCTGAGCGGCGTCTCGAAGACGGGCAACGACGTCTCGCAGTCGGCGTGGATCGCGCACCGGGTGCCCTTCGAGCGACGTGGCCGGGTGCTCGGCTTCACCGAGCTCACGTGGGGCGGCGCGTTCCTCGTCGGGATCCCCGCCTGCGCCTGGCTGACCGACCGCTACGGCTGGCGTGCGCCGTTCGCCGTGCTCGGCGTCGCCCTGGTGGTGGGAGCCGCCTGGCTGTGGTCGTCCACTCCCCCCGACGCCGTGGAGGATCCGCTCGACACCACGAGCTGGCGGGACTGGCGGCCGCCGGAAGGATCGCTCGGCCTCTTCGGGTTCGCCGTCCTCCAGCCGTTCGCCCAGATGATGGTCTTCGCCGTGGCGGGCGACTGGTTCGTGACCTCCCTCGGCATGTCGCTCTCCGGCCTGGGGCTCAACACGGCGCTCCTCGGGGTGGGCGAGGTCCTCGGCACCCTCACCAGCGCGTCGGCCGCCGACCGGATCGGCAAGCGGGTGGCCGCCATGATCGGCGTGGGCATCCTGGTGCCGTGCTGCGCTGCGATGGGCCTCGTCGGCGACCGGGCGGTCGTGGGCGTCGTGCTCCTGGTGGTGGTCGCCATCGGGTTCGAGCTGAGCTGGGTGTCGGCCCTCCCCCTCTTCACCGAGGTGGCGCCCGACCGCCGCGCCTCGATGCTGGGCGCCTTCTTCGCGGTGTCGACGGTCAGCCGGGCGATCAGCTCGGCGGTGTCGGGTTGGATCTACACGGCGGGCGGCATCGCCACGGTGGGCATCGTCACCTCGACCGTCGCCGCCGTGCTGTTCGTGACGCTCGCGACCCGGGTCACCGAGCCGGCACCCGCGCGGTGATCTCCCCCAGCTGGGCGATCGCGCGGTCGACGAGCCGGGCCGGGAGCGGCGCGAACCCGACGGTGGGCGCCAGCGGCTGCGCGTCGGTGAGGAGGAAGCGGAGGTACTCCACGAGGGCGTCGCGGGTCGCCTCGTCGGGCTGCTCCGCCTCCACCAGCACCCACGTGGGAGCGGTGATCGGGTAGGCGTCGGCGCCCGGCGCGTCGAGCGGGCTGAACGTGAGGTCCGGCGCGACCTCGACCGACTCGAGCGCCGCCGTGGCGCCCGGCAGCTTGGCCTCCACCATGTTCCCCGCCCGGTTCCGCAGCCGCACCCGGGTGAGGTCGGCGGCGGCGGCGTCGGAGAGGTCGACGTACCCGATGGACCCCGCTGTCGACGCGAGCAGCGCCGCGACGCCGCTGTTCTTCTCAGCGGCGAGAGCACCCCGGGGCCAGCTGACCGTGTCGCCCGCTCCCAGGCGCCACACGTCGGGCGCGGCCCGCTGGAGGTAGGACGTGAAGTTGTTCGTGGTCCCCGAACCATCGGAGCGCACCACGGGCACCACCCCGGTCGGCGGCAGCTCCAGGTCGGGGTTCAGCTCGGCGATCCGGGGGTCGTCCCAACGGGCCACGTCGCCCTGGAACATCGCGGCCACCAGGTCTGCGGTCAGGTCGATCCTCTCGATGCCGGGCAGGTCGAACGAGACCGTGATCGGAGCGGCCGCCACAGGGAAGTACAGGACCTCGCCGTCGAAGGAGTCGGCCTCGTCGGGTCGGATCAGGCTGTCGGTGCCGGCGAACGCGACGTTGCCCGCGGCGAGGTCCTTCTTGCCGGCGCTCGAGCCCGACTTCGTGTAGTTCACGACCGCGTCGGTCCCGGTGGCGGCAAAGGCCCCGATGGCCGTCTGCTGGAACGCGTCCTGGAACGACGAGCCCGAACCGTTGACCGTCACCACGTCGCCCGCGCCGCAGCCCGCCGTGGCGAGCGCCACGACGCCGAGCACGGCGATCAGGCGGATCCGGGAGGTGCGCACGTCAGCGGGCGAGGTCGACCGAGAACCGCTTCGTCACGAAGCGCGCCACCAGCGTGAGCACCATCACCACCAGGATCAGCGTGAGCGCCGCGCCCCACGCGATCTCGGTGCCTCCCGGCTGGGTGGCGTTGTTGTAGATCTGCGACGACAGCGCCGTGTTCTGGCCGAACAACGACCAGTTCACCGCCGTCACCGAGCCGATCGCGAAGAGGATCGGCGCGGTCTCGCCCGCCGCACGGGCCACCGCGAGCATGCAGCCGGAGGTGATCCCGGGGAGCGCCGCGGGCAGCACGACCTTCACGATCGTGCGCCACTTCGGTGCGCCGAGCGCGGACGACGCCTGCCGGAGCGCGTCGGGGACCAGCCGCAACATCTCCTCGGTGGAGCGGACCACCACGGGCAGCATGAGGCATGCGAGGGCCAGCGAGCCGGCGAGCGCAGACCGGCCGCCGCGGCCCAGCGGCACCACCCAGATCGTGTAGAGGAAGATCCCCATCACGACGGAGGGGACGCCCACCATCACGTCGGTGAAGAAGCGGATGATCCGTGCCAGCGGCTGCCGCCCGCCGAACTCGTGCAGGTACACCGCCGCCAGGATCCCGAGCGGGATCGAGAACGCAGCGGCGAGGCCGGTGATCAGGAGCGTCCCGTAGATGGCCGGCCACATTCCGGGCGTGACGTCGATCGGTGCGGTGGTCGACGGGTCGATGCCGAAGTACTCGGCCTTGTCGGCCAGGTCGGCCGCGGCGATGTTCGACGGGATGTCCTCGGTCCACCAGTCGAGGCTGGCGACCAGGTGGAAACCCTTCGTGACGAGCAGCACCAGCACGATGACGAGCGGCACCGCTGCCACGAGCAGGGATGCGGCCATCAACCCCGTAGCGATGCGGTTCCGCACCCGGCGGCCCCGCGAGAGCGTCCCGGTGAGGCTGGTCGAGGCGACGTCCACGGCGGCCATCAGCGGGTCCCCAGGGTGCGGGCGTCGATCCGGCGCACCAGCTGCTTGGCGCCGATGTTGACCACGATCGTGAGGACGAAGAGGACCACCCCGAGACCGATCAGCGCAGCGGTCTGCAGCCCGGTCGACTCGTTCAGGTTCCGGGCGATGATCGACGGCATCGCCTCGCCCTGTGCGAAGAGGTTGGCGACGATCTGCGGGCTGGCGCCGATCACGAGCGCCACGGCGATCGTCTCCCCCATCGCCCGACCCAGGCCCAACATCACGGCGCCCACCATGCCGCCCGTGGAGTGGGGGAAGACCACGCCGCGGATCATTTCCCAGCGGGTGGCGCCGAGGGCGAGCGCGCCGTCGCGGTCGTTCGCCGGCACCGTGGCGAACACCTCCCGCATGATCGACGTGATGATCGGGACGATCATCAGCGCGACGATGAGCCCGGCGGTCATGAAGCTCATCCCCGAGCTGTGGCCGAAGACGCTCCGCAGCACGGGCACCCCCTCCACCGCGTCGGCGATCGAGTTGAACACGTCGGCGATCCACGGTCGGAGCACCAGGAAGCCCCACAGGCCGAACACCACCGACGGCACGGCGGCGAGCACGTCGAGCACGGAGGTGATCCACGTCCGCAGGCGCCGCGGCACCACCTGGGTGACGTACAGGGCGATGCCGAGGCTGATCGGCACCGCCACCACGATCGCGATCGCCGAGACGACCACCGTCCCGTAGAGCATCGCGAGCGCCCCGTACGAGTCGGTGTTCGGGTCCCACTCGGCGCTCGTCAGGTAGCCCAGGCCCTCGTGCCGGAAGGCGGGCCACGCCTTCTGCGTCATCGAGATGGCGATGGCGGCGAGGACCAGGAGGACGGTGAAGCCCGCTGCGGCGGTGAACCAGCGGAACGCGCGGTCCGCACGCTGGATGCCCCGGCTCCCCTCGAGGGAGACGGGGTCGAGGGCGGTGGGGGAACCGCCGAAGAGCACGCTCATCGTGGCCATTTCCTAGCAGGACGGGGGTGGAGGCCGGAAACGGCCCCCACCCCCGTGGCCGGGGTCATGCGTGGATCTCGTCCAGCTGCTCGAGCGCCGCCTCGACCATCGCCTCGGGGAGTGCGGCGTAGCCGACGGTCGGCGCCAGCTCCTGGCCCTCGGTGAGGAAGAACTCGAGGTACCCGACGAGCAGGTCGACGGTCCGCTGGTCGGGCTGCGACGCCTCGACGATCACCCAGGTGGGCGCGGTGATCGGGTAGGCCTCGGGACCGTCGGCGTCGAGCGGGTCGTAGGTGAGGTCGTCGTCGAGCTCTGCGCCGGCGAGCGCCGCCGACGCGGCGGGCAGCTTCGGTGCGACGAACTCGCCCGACGAGTTGCGGATCAGCGCCGTCGACAGGTCAGCCGAGGCGGCGTCCGCGAGGTCCACGTAGCCGATGGAGCCCGCCGTGGAGGCCACCAGCGCCGCGACGCCGCTGTTCTTCTCGGCGCCCTGCATGCCGGAGGGCCACTGCACGGTGTCACCCGAGCCCAGGGTCCACGCGTCGGGCGCCGACTTGGTGAGGTACTTCGTGAAGTTGTTCGTGGTGCCGGAGCCGTCCGAGCGGTGCACGACCGTGATCCGGGTGGAGGGCAGATCGGCGTCGGGGTTGTCGGCGGCGATCGCCGCGTCGTCCCAGGTGGTGATGCTCCCGCCGAAGATGCCGGCGAGGGTGTCCGGCGACAGGCGCAGCTCGTCGACGCCGTCGAGGTTGTAGGAGATCGTGATCGGTGCAGCTGCGATCGGGAAGTACAGGACCTCGGAGCGGAAGTCCGCCATCTCGGCGTCCTTGATCAGGCTGTCGGTCCCCGCGAACGCCACGGTGCGTGCGGCGAGGTCCTTCTTCCCGGCGCTCGAGCCGGACTTCGTGTAGTTCACGGTCGCGCCGGGCGCCGCGCTCCGGAACGCGTCGATCACCGTCTGCTGGAGCGCGTCCTGGAACGAGGCGCCGGAGCCGTTGATCGTGCCGTCCAGTTCGCCGAGGTCCACCTTCGTGGCCCGCTCGCTGCTGCCGCCGCCTCCTGCACCGGCGTCGTTCGAGTCGCTGCTGCTGCAGGCGCCGGCCGCGAGTGCCAGCGCCAGGGCCGCAGCGACCAGCGCCTTCGAGCGCTTTCGAGTGGTGTTCATGCTCTCCTCCTGAGGGGGGTCGGTGTCCCGCACGTGACCGGACGCCGCGCAACCTAGGAAGGCCAGTTGTCCGCCCGGCATGGCCTGGGTGAACCGGCGGTGAACCCCTCACGAAACGTTCCCGTACGCTCCGGAGGTGCGTTCCGTGGCCGATGGCGGGCGGCGGCCCTCCGAGCGATCCTCCAGCTGGCAGCGGCGGCTGACGGGGCCCGTCGACGCCCTCGCTGCGGTCGTCGTCGCCGCCGGGGCCGCGGTCGCGGCGTCCGTCGTCGCGGGCGTCACGACCCCCACCCTCCTCCTGGCCGCCCAGGGGATGCCGGCCCACTGGACGGCTGCCACCGCCGCGATCGCGGTCCTGGCGTTCGTGCGGCGTCGTTGGGCGTCCGCAGGGGCCGCCACGGTGGTCGCCGTGGCCTTCCTGGCCCTGTGTCTCCCTTCCGCCATCGGGGACGCGCCTCCCGCCTGGGCGGCCGACGCCCCCACCTTCCGGCTCTACGCGGCGAACCTCCGCTTCGACAACGACCGGGCCGACGAGGCGATCGCTGCGGTCCTCGACGCCGATGCCGACGTGGTGGTCCTCAACGAGGTGGTGCCTCCGCACATCGACCTGCTGACCTCGGCCGGCGCGTTCGAGCGGTATCCCGCGCACAAGTACTGGATCGAGCCGGACCGCCTCGGGCAGCTCGTCATGTCCCGGCTCCCGGACAGCGACACCCATGGCGCCGAGCTGGGGAGGGGGCGGCGGTCCCAGGCCGTCCGGATCGACGTGGGTGGGACGGCCGTCGAGGTGTGGAGCGTCCACCTCCAGTCGCCGTCGACCACCCAGTGGAGGGCCGAGGAGCTCGAGCGAGGCTTCGCCGACCTGCGCCGGGCGGCCACAGCCACCCTCGACGACCACCCGGACCGTGCCCTGGTGCTGGCCGGCGACTTCAACGCGTCGAGCTGGAACCGCCCGTTCCAGGAGCTCCTGGAAACGGGCTTCACCGACGCGCACGACGCCGTGGGGCGCGGCCTGTCGCGGTCGTGGGCGCCGGTCGAGCTGCGCGGCATCGGGGGACCGCTCCTCCGGCTGGACCACGCCGTCTTCTCGCACGGCGTCTGGCCCACCGAGGTGCAGGACCTCGATCTGCCGGGCAGCGACCACCGGTCGTTCCTCGTGACGTTCGCGGTGCGCCCGCTCGCGGCCTGAGCGCCGCCTCCCTGGCTACAGGTGCAGCCCGCGGGCAGCGAGCTCGCCGCGCAGCGCCGGCTCGTGGCGGTCGACGAGGCCGGCCACCCGCTCCCGCTGCCCGGAGCTGAGCCGTCCCAGGAGCGACACGCCCTCCATCCACAGCTCGGCCTCGCGGGCGGCGCGCACGAGGCCGACCAGCCGCTCGTCGAGCAGGCCGGATGCGATGCCGTCGAGGCGACCGGAGTCGTCCACGAAGAAGGCCGTGCGCAGCACGTCGTGGTCGTGGATCGCCGCCACCACCGCGTGGACCGCGGACATCTGCAGGCTCCCGGCCAGGCGCCCGGCGGTGACGTGGTGGCCCTCTGACACCAACACGACGGCGGCGCGTACGATGCGCTGTTCCGGCAGGGAGGCCACGAGGTCGCCCACGCGCCGGGGGTCGGCGTGGACGGCGACCGCAGCGAGGAACTCGGGACGCAGGCGTCGAGCGATGTCGACGGCCTTCGAGCGGTCGACGGCGCCCGCGATCAGCGCGCACGACACCGGCCCGAGGGCACGTTCGGCCACGGAGGCGGCGAGCGGCGCCGGGATGACCCGCGCGGCGGTGGCGATCCGGCGGAAGCCATCGCGCGCGCTGTCGTGGAGCACGTCGATCGTCCGCTCGCAGAGCTGGCGCAGCACGTCGGGCTCGAGGACCGAAGCGAGGTGCTCGACTTCCTCGGGCTCCACGCCGAGCACCGTCGCCAGCCGCACGATCTCGGCCTGGGCGACCGCCTGGCTCAGGTCAGACACCCAGCGCCTTCCGCACCGGGCCCCGCAGGGGCCGGGGCACCACCGTGAGCGCCGCAGCGGCGCCCTCCGCCAGGCGCTCGTCCTGCCGGTCCCGGGCGGCACGGATCAGCCCGGCGAGGTGCTCCACCTGCTCCGGTGCGAGCGCGCCGAGGCCGTCGGGCAGGTCCTCTCCCAGCTCGGCGCGCAGCGGCGCCAGCACGTCCTTCCGTCCGGCCACGTCACCTCCCCCGGCAGACCGTCACGACAGTCTGCCGCGCGAGAAGCCTCCGGGTCAGCCGTTGCGGGGCCCACCGATCGTGACCGGCGTCGACCGCAGCTCGTAGTCGGCACCCGTGCTGAAGCGGGTGAGCTCCACCTCGGACGCCTCTGCCTCGGGCTCGTGGCTGACCGTGACCTCCCAGCGCAGCTCGTCGCCCTCCGCTGCGAGCCCCTCGGCCCGCGCCGTCGGATCGACCGCTCGCACCAGCGCCCCGATCGCCCGGTCGTGGCCGTCGGCCAGCAGGCCGATCCACGACTCGATGCCCCGCTCCTGCCGAGCCGGGCACGGTCGCAGCCGCAGCTCCACGCGGTCGCCGTCGAGGAGCACCTCGCGCTCGACGTAACCGGCCGGCCGGAACAGCGGGTGCACGTCGAGCACCCGGGCGACGCCCTCCGCGCCCGGTCCGGCGCCGAGCTCGCGAGCCAGCCGCTCGGCGGTGAGCCCGGCGATCCCGACGAGCTGCCGCTCCCCCACCTCCACCGCCGCCTCGGTGCCGTGGCGTGCCTCGACGGCGGCGAGGAACGAGAGGGCGAGGAGGTGCTGCTGGAGGCAGATCTCGTCGATCAGGTCGCGCAACAGCGCTGCCGAGAAGTCCTCGAGGCGCAGGTCGGCGTCGAGAGCGCCCCGGTAGTCGCCCAGCCCACCGGTGCCCTCACCGGCGTGCCGGGCCAGCTCCACCGTCGCCGCGCGGGTGGCGCGGATGCGGGTGGTGACCTCGGGCTCGGCCAGCTCCTCGACGTCGGACGAGATCGTGACCGTCCAGTGGCAGTGCGGGTGGCGGCCCGCCGGCTCGCGGGGCGGGCGGTGGATCGGCCGCATCCGGGCTTGCGGGTTCGTCGCCCACGCGGTGGCGTCGAACGTGGGGTCCTCGATGTCGTGGCACATCGCCACGACGAACTCCTCGCCCATCGGCTCCACGTCCATCAGCGCGCCGCAGTGGTCCAACCAGAACTCCCCGCGATCCGGTCCGTCGATCCGGTACCGGAAGTCCATGAACTGGTGCGGGGCCCCGATGTCGAACTGCATGCCCTTGAAGATCGCCTCGACGTCGTGGCGATCGTCGATCCCGAGCAGCCGCCGGATGCGCTCCGTGTAGATCGGGCTGGCCCCCATCCACTCGTCGATCGCGATGTCGCGCATCCCCTCGAGCCCGTAGGCGGCGATGAGGTGCGGCATGCCGGAGCGGTCGATCAGGTGACCGCAGAGGAGCAGCTCGCGGGCGAGCCGCCCGAGCGCGTCCCGGTCGAGCCCGGCGAGTGCGTCGACGGGGTTCATGCCGGCTCCGCCACCGACTTCACCTCGAGGTACTCCTCGAAGCCGGCGACACCCATCTCCCGGCCGAGGCCTGACTGCTTGTAGCCGCCGAACGGCACGTCCGCGCCGTACCAGAGGCCCCCGTTCACGCTCATCGTGCCCGTCCGCACCGCCCGGGCGACCGCCCAGGCACGGTCGGGGTCGGCCGAGTGGACCGCGCCGGACAGCCCGTACGGAGAGTCGTTGGCCAGCCGGACGGCGTCCTCGTCGCCGTCGTGTGGGATCGCCACGAGCACCGGCCCGAAGATCTCCTCGCGGGCGGTGCGGGCGTCGTTCGAGAGCCCCACGACCAGCGTCGGCTCCACGAACCATCCCCGGTCGAGGCCCTCGGGCCGGCCGCCGCCGCATGCGAACGAGCCGCCCTCGTCGAGCGCCAGCCGCAGGTACCCCTCCACCCGGTCGCGCTGCGCCGCCGAGATGAGCGGCCCGCAGATCACGCCCTCCTGCGTCGGGTCGCCCGGGGCCAACCCGGCCATCGCCGCCGCTGCGGCGTCCACCGCCTCGTCGAAGCGCGAGCGGGGGACGAGCAGGCGCGTCGTCAGCGCGCAGCCCTGGCCTGCGTGGGTGCAGGCCATGAAGGCCGCCATCGACACCGCCGAGGCGATGTCCGCATCGTCGAGCACGATGAACGCCGACTTGCCGCCCAGTTCGAGGAAGACACGCGCCAGGCGGTCCGAGGCAGCGGCCATCACCTTCTTCCCGGTGGCGGTCGAGCCGGTGAACGACACGACGTCGACCCTCGGGTCGGAGGTGAGCTGCGCCCCCACCCGGTGGTCCGACGACGTCACGACGTTGAGCACCCCGGGCGGCAGGTCGGTCTCGGTGGCGGCGATGCGGGCGACCGCCGACGCGCACCACGGCGTGTCGGGCGCCGGCTTCAACACCACCGTGCACCCGGCCGCGAGGGCCGGGCCGATCTTCGCCAGGTTGATCTGGTGGGGGAAGTTCCACGGGGTGACCGCGCCCACGACCCCGGCCGGCTCGCGCAGGACCCAGCGTCGCGACGGGACGCCCATCGGCGACGCCACGCCCAGGTCGGTGCGCCACTCGTAGCTCTCGGCGAGGGACGCGGCGAACTCCAGGTCGTCCACCGGCACGTCGTACTGGGGGCCCTGGGTCAGGAACACCGGCGCCCCGACCTCGGCGGTGGTGAGGGCACGCATCTCCTCGCCGTGGGCGATCAGCGCCTCCCGCAGCTGGCGGATGCAGCGTGCCCGGAAGGCGGGGTCGGACGCCCAGGTGCCCTCGTCGAAGGCGCGGCGCGCCGCGCCGATCGCCGCATCCATGTCGGCGGCGGTGCCGTCGGCGGCGTGGCCCAGCTCCTCCTCGGTCGCCGGGTCCACGGTGGCGAACCGTCCCCCGCCGGTCGCCGGGCGCAGCTCCCCGTCGACGAGGAGCACGTCGAGGCCCTTCGCGAAGTCGTCCAGCGCTGGTGCCGTCATGGACGCTGCCAGATCCCTACCGGCGCGGTGTGGATCGGGTAGTAGCCCGGCTGCGGGCCCTTCATCGATCGCTTCATCCGGGCGGTCATCCCCTCGGAGAGGGTGCCGTCCTGCATCATCTCCATGAACACCGCCGTGGCGTTGCCGAAGTCGAACCAGTCGCGCTGCCAGCTCCACTGGAAGTCGCCTGCGTAGCGGAACCAGCTGCCGCCGATGCCCCCGACCTCGTAGTTCGAGCCGTCCTCCCGCTTCGCATCCGCGATCTGGCGCCAGAACCCCACCACGAAGCCCTTCCGCTCGTCGATCAAGATCTCCTCGTAGGGGTACGTCCACCCGTCGAGGCCGCCCATCTCGGCGCCCAGCGCCAGGTCACGGATCTCGTCGCGGCCCACGGCCATGAACTCGGTGTGCGCCCCGTAGTTCCAGCCGTAGGTGGCGTCGGCGGTGTACATCTCGGCGAGCGGACGCCAGTCGCCTGCCGCCTCGCAGTCGCGGTTGGCGGCGAGCCACCGCTCCACCATCTCCTCCAGCTCGGCCCGGTCGAAGCCCTCACCTGCGCTCATGCGCCTTCCTCCTGCTCCGCGACGCCGGTCGCGCCGCTCGGTTCGTCCTGCTCCTGGATCGAGAGCGCGTGGGTCGGGCAGTACTTCACCGCCGCCTCCACCGCCTTCCGCAGCGAGTCCGGCGGATCGCCCTGGAGCACCGCCACCTTCCGCTCCCTGGTCACCTCGAACACGTCGGGTGCCTCCGACTCGCACACCCCGTGCCCCTGGCACAGGTCGGCGTCGACCGCGATGCGCCAGGCGCTCACGCCGACCTCCGGCGGTAGCGGACCACGCACGGCTGGGCGAGCTGCACGACCATCTTCGAGTGGTCGTTCCGGTAGCTGTCCGCCGGCTGCGCCAGCTCGAAGCTCCAGTCCTGGAGCAGGACGCAGAAGATCGCCTTCAGCTGCATCATGGCGAACGCGGCGCCGACGCAGCGGTGGCGGCCCGCACCGAAGGGGATCCAGTTCCACGGGTTCGCGAGGTCGTCCTCGCGGGGCGCGATGTACCGCAGCGGGTCGAAGCGGTCGGCGTCGTCGAACGACTCGGGGATCCGGTTCGAGATCGCCGGCGACGCCCCCACGAGCTTGCCGGGAGCGATGCGGACGCCTTCGACCTCCATCTCCGCCATGGCGACGCGGAGCAGGAGGATGAGGGGCGGGTGCAGTCGCAGCGCCTCCTTGATCGAGCTCTCGAGGTGCGGGATCTCACGGAGGCCCTGGTAGGTGACCTCGCCGCCCTCTGCCTTCAGGGCGTCCATCTCCCCCTGGACCCGGTCCAGCGCCTCCGGGTGGCGGAGCAGCTCGATGAGCGTCCACGCTGCGGTGCCCGAGGTGGTGTGGTGCCCGGCGAACATCATCGAGATGAACATCCCGGTGACCTCGTCGGGGGTGAAGCGCTCGGTCCCGTCGTCCCCCTTGATCGACATCAGGACGTCGAGGAGGTCGCCGTCGTGCTCGCTCGCCGCCCCTGCGGCAGCCGCCTCCCGGCGCCCGGCCATGATCCCCTCGACCAGCTCGACGAGGCCCGCCCGGGCTTCGTCGCGCCGCCGGAAGCTCTCGATCGGCGCGTACGGGTCCACGAACGCGATGGCGTCGGTGCCGCGCTCGAGGTCGTGGTAGAGCCGGGCGAACCGCGAGTCGAGCTCCTCGCGGAACTTCCGGCCGATGAGGCAGGCGGAGGACGTGTAGATCGTGAGCTCGGCGAACCAGTCGAGGAGGTCGATCTCCCCCTCGTCGCCCCACGAGGCGACCATCCGCTCGACCTCGCCCGAGATCGTGGCGGCGTGCCCGCGCATGTACTTGTCGCGCAGCGACTGGTTGTGGAGCATCTCCCGGCGCCGCTCGGGCGGCGCGTCGAACACCACGCCCTCGCCGAAGATCGGCGTCATGAACGGATAGGCAGCGGCCTGGTCGAGCTCCTCCTCCGACGCCCGGAAGAAGACCTCGTTGGCCTCGGCGCCGCTGAGGAGCACCACCGGCTTGTCGGCCAGGCGGAACTCCCCCACGTCGCCGCACTCGTCGCGCACCCGCTGCATCAGCCCGATGGGGTCACGCCGGAGCTCCTCGAGGTGTCCGGTGCCGCCGTCGTCGCCGGAGACCTTCGTGGGTTCGGTCAGGATCATTCGTCGCCTCCTGCGTCTCGGGGCCGTTCGGGAGCCTCTGGCTGCACCTCGATCACGGCGAAGCTGGTGCCGCGGGGCACGGTCACCATCGCCACCACCGCCGCGGCGACGTCACCCGGGCGGAGGTAGCCGCCGTGGCGCATCAGGCCGAAGCGCGTCCACGTCTCGATCACCCGGTCGACGTCTGCCGGGTCCCAGTTCGATCCCTGCTCGGTCGCCGACGGGCCGGGTCGCACCATGCCGACGCGCACGCCCGTGCCCTCGGCCTCGAGCCGCATCGCCTGCACCAGGCCCTCGAGGCCGGACTTCGAGGCGACGTAGGCGGCCATGTGCGGCCGCGGCCGCTGCGACACCTCGGAGGTGACGACGACGACGTCGCCCCTGCGCCGCTCGACCATCCCGGGCACGAGCAGGTGGATCAGGTGCTGGGGGCCGAGGAGGTTCACGGCCACCTGGCGGCTGAACTCGGAGGGGTCGGTCTCGACGGTGCCCTTGGGCAGCACGTCGCCGGCGTTGGACACGATGACCTCGATCGGCCCGAGCCGCGCTTCCGCCTCCTTCGCGAACGACTCGATCGACGCGGGCTCGGTGAGGTCGAGCGGCAGCGCGACCGCCTCCCCACCCCGGTCCCGGATCTCCTCGGCGGCCTCCTCGCACCGCTCCACGCGGCGGGCGCCGAGGACCACGGGGTGCCCGGCCCCCGCGAGCGCCAGCGCGGTGGCCCGACCGATGCCGGCGGAGGCGCCGGTGACGACGGCGGGGCGCCGGTCGGGGTGCGGCTCGAAGCGCGGCATCAGCGGGGGGTGACCGAGGTCGGGAGGTGGGCGAAGCCCCGCACGTTCACCGAGTGCACGCGCTCGATGCCGTTCGGGTCCACCTCGTAGGTGGCGACCTTCGCGACCAGCTCTTCGAGCGCCACCCGGGCCTCCAGGCGGGCGAGCGACGCGCCCAGGCAGAAGTGGCGGCCGAAGCCGAAGCTGAGGATCGGCTGCGGATCGGGACGGCCGAGGTCGTAGCGATCGGGGTCGGGGAACACCCGGTCGTCGCGGTTGGCGGACCCGACGAGGAGGACCACCCGGTCGCCCTCGGGGATCACGCCGTCGTGCAGCTCGACGTCCGAGGTCGCGATGCGGGCGAGCATCTGGGTCGAGGTGTCGTAGCGGAGCGTCTCCTCCACCCACGCCGGCACCTTCGCGGCGTCGGCGAACGGCACCTCCCGCTGGTCGGGGTTCCGCCACGCCCAGTACCAGGCGTTGCCGAGCAGCTTCGTGGTGGTCTCGTTGCCGGCGACCACCATCAGGAAGAGGAAGCTCGTGATGTCGTCGTCGCTCAGGCGGTCGCCGTCCACCTCGGCGTCGACGAGCGCCGAGGTGAGGTCGTCGGTGCGCCGCCGACGGCGCTCGGCGATCATCTCGGCGTAGTAGCCCGCGAGGGTGAACGCCGCCTCGATCCCCGCCGGCGGCACGCCGTGCACCCCCTCCTCGCGGTGGACCAGCAGGTCGGCGAGGCGCCGCAGGTCGTCACGGTCGGCCTCGGGCACGCCGATCAGCTCGGAGATGACGTCCATCGGGAGCCTGCCGGCGAAGTCCGAGATGAAGTCGAACTCCCCCCGCTCGAGCGCAGCGTCGAGGTGGAGGTGGGTCAGCTCGCGGATCCGAGGCTCGAGCTCGAGCACCCGCCGAGGGGTGAACCCCCGGGAGACCAGGCCCCGCATCCGGCCGTGGAGCGGCGGGTCCATCGCGAGGAACGACATCGTGCGGTGCGCGTGCGGGCCCGAGGCCTCGGGATCGAGGGAGACGCCGTGCGACGAGCTGAAGCGCTCCGAGTCGCGGAACGCCTCCACGACGTCCGCGTGCCGCGAGAGGGCCCAGAACCCCTCCTCCTCGTTGTGGTAGAGCGGCGCCTCGTCCCGCAGCCGCTGGTAGGTCGGGTACGGGTCCTCGTGGATCTCGTACGCGTACGGGCTGTACCGCAGGGGGCCGCCCGCGGTGTCGACCGGGTCCGTGACGGTCATCGGCGGGCCTCCTCGTGGCCGGAGCTGTCGGAGCGGTGGGCACCGCCGGGGCGTTCGTCGTCGGGCACCACCAGGCGGGCGACCGTGGCGAACTGCTCGGGCAGGTCGTCGTAGGAGAGGTGGCCCATCCCGGCCTGCACCAGGGCGCCGCTGACCGTGAGCTCGAGCGTGGCGAGCACCGCTGGATCGGCATCCTCGCCGAGCGCGAGGACCAACCGCCTGCGCATCTCCGCACCGATGCGGTCGCGCAGCAGCTTCACGTCGGGATCGGCGGCCAGCATCGCCACCGAGCACGCTGCGGCGAGGGCCGGCTCGTCGACGGCCACGTGGCCGAACTCGGACAGGGTGCGGACGGTGCGCTCTCGGCGCGACAGGCCCTCGGGCTGCTCGGGCTCCGCCAGCGCACGGAGCCGGCGCCAGAACACCTCGGTGACGAGGTGCTCCTTCGACGTGAAGTACGTGTACGCCGTGGCGGGGGCCACCTCGGCCCGGCGGGCGACGCTGCGGACCGTCAGGGCATCGAAGCCGACGGCGCGGACCTCGTCCAGCGCAGCCTCGACCAGCCGATCCACCGTGGCCGCCTGCCGGGTGGACAGGTGGCGACGGGGTGCCTCAGCCGGAGGGCGCCTCTCTGGCCCCGGGCCAGCTCCGCTCAGCCCCACTCGCTGCGCTCGCTTCTTCGGCTGCGCTACCCGGGGCTCGGACCTGGACATGTGTCCAGATGCTAGTCCGGCTCGTAGGGCGGGGCAACGGTGGGTCGAGGATGGCCTGAGGGCCCGACGGGGTAACCCCTGGTTCCACCGCCCGCGACCGCGGGTGCGCACCAGGAGGTCCCCCATGGCACGGAATCGTCGGAGCCCCCGGGCCGAGCACCTGGAGGTGGCTCGAGAAGCGGGTCTCGGGACCGTCTCCGTCCCGAGCATCGCCGCAGGCGTGCTGTGCGCGTACGGCGCCTTCGCACTGGTCGCCGCCGTCGTCGGGGCGATCCTCTCGTCCCTCGACGTGTCGACCGACTTCCGGACCAACGACTGGACGGGCAGCGGGGCGGTCGCCCTGCTCTCCAGCGCCGTGGCGCTCTTCCTCGCCTACCTGTTCGGCGGCTACGTGGCCGGCCGGATGGCGCGGCGGGCCGGCCTGCTCCACGGCATCGCCGTGTTCGTGGTGAGCCTCCTGCTGGGCGGCGCCGTCGGCGCCGTGGTGGGTGGCCTGACCGACGACACCGCCATCCGCGACAACCTCCAGAGCATCGGCGTGCCGACCACCTGGGACCAGGTCACCGGCATGGCGGCCACCGGCGCGATCGTCGCCCTGGCGGCGATCCTCGTGGGCTCGCTCGTGGGCGCAGCCATGGGCGAGAGGTGGCACACCAAGCTGGCCCGGCGCTGGGCGGACCCGTCGATCGGCCCCGCTGCCGACGCCGAGGCTGCTGCCGAGCGCGCCCGGCAGGAGCGCGCTGCGCAGCGCGGCGACGACCTCGTCGAGGGCGAGTCCGTGCACTACCTCGACCTGCGCGACCGCGACGACCGCGACGACCGCGAGGTCCGCGACCCTGCTCCCACCGACGTCGTGGACCTCCACGACGTCGACGGGGACGAGCCGCGCTACACGGCGGCCGAGTGGGAGGCCCGGATGCGCAGCAGGCGCTGACGGGTCGGCTCCGGCCAGCCAGGCCGGCTACAGGCCGAGCATCCGCCAGTAGGTGTCGAGGAGCGTCGGACCGAGCCAACGAGCGACCAGCTCGCGGCCCTCGTAGTCGACGTGCAGCCCGTCGTTGCGGAGGAGCGGGTCGAGCGGGCCGCCGGGCCAGGCCTCGAAGAAGCTCGCGTACGGCACGACGGCGACGTTCCGACGCCCGGCCGCGACCTCCGCCTGGAGCTGGTTCACCAGCACCATCCGCCGAGGGTCGTTGGCGGGCGTCGGGACGGTGCGGTCCGGAAGGTTCAGGCCCTGCATCACGGGCGGGTTGTCGAGCCAGAGGATCGGCACGCCCGCGCCGCCGAGCAGGTCGAGGACCCGGTGGTAGGCATCGCGCAGCACCCCGTCGTAGCGCGGCTGGCCGACGTGTTCCCACGGGAGGTCCGGCGCCAGCCGGCGATCGGTCGCGTCGTGGAACGACCCGGCCAGCACGATCACGTCGGGCTGCGTCTCGGCGATGGCGTCCCGCCAGATCTGCTCCCACTGCTCGCACTTCGGGTCGAAGTCGATCTCCTTGCCGGCGATGTTCTCGGTGCCGCCGGTGACCAGGCCGCACCCCATCAGCCCGTAGCCGGCGACGTCGAAGACCTTCGGCCCCGCGTCGTCCCAGAGGTCCAGTGCGTGAGCCAGGAACACGGCGCTCGAGTCGCCGACCACCAGCATCCGCAGCCGCCGCACCGGCCGACGGATCTCGGGCGGCTCGAGCGGCCCGCTCCCCCGCGCCACCGCCGGGGCCGCCGTCGTGGTCGTCGTCTGCTCCGGTTGCGACAGGGCGGTGGTCGAGGTGGTCGACCCCTGCACGGCCCGGTCCTCGGGGACGACGGGCGTGGTGTCCCTCACGGTCGCCTCGAGCTCCAGCCGGTCCCCGCCGGCCGCGGCCACCCCGACGGTGCCGCCGCCCGCCCCGCTCGTGACCGCGACGAGGGCCACCACCAGCACCGACCCGAACGCGGGGGCCAGGCGGAAGAGCGGTTGGGAGAGCACCCGCCGGCCACGGCGGAGCGGCTCCTCCACGAAGCGGTGCAGCAGCTCCGCCGCGGCCACCGTCGTGGCGAGCCGCAGTGCCAGGAGCGGCCAGAACGAGAGGTCGGTCCGCTCCGGGCTGACCACCATGAACAGCGGGAAGTGCAGCAGGTACAGCGAGTAGGACCGCTGGCCCAGCCAGACGAGCACCGGGCGGCGGAGCACGATCGCCACCAGGTTGCCGCCGTCGAGGCACGCAGCGATCAGCACGCACGAGCCCACCGCATAGGCAGCGAACCCACCCTGGTAGATCCAGGCGGCGTCCTTCGGGACGGTGATCCAGATCGCGATCCCGCCGACCAGCGCGATGGGGCCGAGGACCCTGACCACCGTGCGGAGCGGTCCCGGTGCCACGGGGTCGCCCATCCGATGCCGCGCCAGCAGCACTGCCAGCACGCAACCCGCCAGGATCTCTGCGGCCCGGGTGTCGGTCCCCAGGTAGATCCGGTCGGGCCCCATCGAGGTGACGAACGGCAGGACCGCTGACGCGAGGGCGAGGACACCGAGCGACACGCCGAGCCGGCGGCGGATCGAGCCGGCCCGCGAGCGCCAGAGCACCACGGCCACGACCAGCGGGAACAGCACGTAGAACTGCTCCTCGATCGCGAGGCTCCAGAAGTGCAGCACCGGCGACGGTGTGGCGTAGTGGTCGAGGTACGCCTGGCCGCTCGCGATGAACCGCCAGTTGGCCACGTAGCCCAGGGCGGCGAGGACGTCGCCGCGCATCCGTCCCAGCTGGGTCGGGTCGGCGAGGGTCGCACCGAAGGCCACCACCGCCGCGAGGGTCACCAGCGCGGCGGGGAGCAGGCGCCGGAAGCGCCGCACCCAGAACTGCCAGAGGTCGATCCGGCCGTTGCCGGCCTGCTCCTGCACGAGCAGCGTCGTGATGAGGAAGCCCGACAGCGTGAAGAACGTCGAGATGGCGAAGATCGACCCCTGGGCCCACAGCGCACCGTGGTGGTACAGCATCGTGGCCACGATGCCGAGGCCCCGGTAGCCGTCGAGTGCCGGGACGTAGCCGGGCCGTCGCCCCAGCCGACCGTCAGGCGCGGCGGACCCCGCCGACGACCCGGTCAGGGCGGACACGGCGAACCGGCCTCCTCGAGGTTCGCGCACACCGTCGCCCTGGTGACCTTCCACTCGCCGTCGACCAGGCGAGCTGCCCCCGTGCCGTCGGGCACCAGCAGCTCACCGCTCGCCAGCACCGAGAAGCGCACGGACGCCGTGCTCGACGACGTGAAGTGGACCTCGGAGACGGTGCCCTTCGTGTTCGCGAGCTGCAGCGCGAGCTCGCCCTCGGACGCCGCCCGGAGCGCCTCCTCGACACCCCTCGGATCGTCCACCACCGCCAGGCGGTCGCGGAAGGGGCGTGCACCGTCGTAGAGCACCACGAACGCGGTCCGGACCTCGGCTTCGGCGGCGTCGCTGTCCGCCGGCAGCTCCCCCTCGTCGCCCGGCTCCGGGGCATCGGCCAGCGCGGTCGTGGACGGAGCGGCCAGTCGCTCCCGGGCGTCGGGGCGGGCGTCGATCGTCCGCTCGAGGGCCAGGATGCGCTGTTCGAGGTCGCCGGCGCGCAGCTGGGCTGCCACCCCGAAGCCGAGGCCTCCGAGGGCCAGCACCACGGCAGCCGCCGCCCAGGCCCCGGCGTTGTCCTCGCCGCGGCCCTCGTCGCCGCGGCGAGCCCTCTCGCGGCCTGGCTCATCGCGACCGCGCCGCGTCCGTCCCAGCATGTCAGGCCTCGGTGATGGCGCCCTTCTCCGCGCCCTGCGCCAGGCGCGCGTACTTGGCGAGGACACCCGTGGTGTACCGGGGCTCGGCCGGCTTCCAGTCGGCGCGACGCTCGGCGAGCACCGCTTCCGGCACGTGGAGCTCGATGGTGTGCGCCCGAGCGTCGATGGTGATCCGGTCGCCGTCCTCGATGAACGCGATCGGGCCGCCGTCGACCGCCTCCGGCGCCACGTGGCCCACGCAGAAGCCGTGGGTGCCTCCGGAGAAGCGGCCGTCGGTGATCAGCGCCGTGTCGGCGCCTCGGCCGACGCCCTTCAGCGCGCCCGTGATGGCGAGCATCTCCCGCATCCCCGGACCGCCCTTCGGGCCCTCGTAGCGGATCACGAGCACGTCACCGGGCTGGATCCGCTCGGCGAGGACGGCCTCCATGGCGGCGTCCTCGCGGTCGAACACGCGGGCGGTGCCCTCGAAGTGCGTCACGTCGATCCCGGCCACCTTCACCACGGCGCCGTTCGGGGCCAGCGACCCACGCAGGATCGAGATGCCACCGATGTCGTGGATCGGGTCGTCGAAGCGGTGGATCACCTCGCCGTCGGGGGCGGGCGCCTTGATGAGCGCCAGGTTCTCGCCGACGGTGCGACCGGTGACGGTGACCTCGTCGAGGTGGAGCATCCCCTCGTCGGCGAGCATCTGCATCACCACCGGCACGCCGCCCACCCGGTCGATGTCGACCATCTCGTACTTGCCGTGCGGCCGGGTGTCGGCCACGTGCGGGACCTTCGCCGCGATGCGGTTGAAGTCCTCGAGCTGCAGCTCGACCCGCGCCTCGTACGCGATCGCCAGCAGGTGCAGCACCGCGTTGGTCGAGCCTCCGAGGGCCATCACCACGGCGATCGCGTTCTCGAACGCGCCCTTCGTGAGGATGTCGCGGGGCCGGATGTTCTGGTCGAGCAGCCGGATGACCGCGGCACCCGACGCGTACGCGTAGTCGTCGCGGCGGCGGTCGACGGCCGGCGCGGCGGCGGAGCCGGGCAGCGAGAGGCCGAGCGCCTCGCCCACCGACGCCATGGTGTTCGCCGTGAACATCCCGGCACAGGCACCGATGGTGGGGCACGCGTTCGACTCGACGGCGTGCAGCTCCTCCTCGTCGATGTCACCCGATGCGTAGGCGCCCACCGCCTCGAACACCGACACGATGTCGAGCTGCTTCCCGTTCAGCTGGCCCGGCAGCTTGGACCCGCCGTAGAGGAACACCGAGGGGAGGTTGAGGCGCGCCGAGGCCATCATCATCCCGGGCAGCGACTTGTCGCAGCCGGCGAAGCTGACCAGCGCGTCCAGGCGCTCGGCGTGCATCACCGTCTCGACGCTGTCGGCGATCACCTCGCGGCTCACGAGGGAGGCGTGCATCCCCTCGTGACCCATCGAGATGCCGTCGGACACGGCGATGGTGTTGAACTCGATCGGGAACCCACCCGCGGAGCGGACGCCCTCCTTCGCCTTCTTGGCGAGCCGGGCGAGCGGCATGTTGCAGGGGGTGACCTCGTTCCACGACGACGCCACGCCCACCTGGTACCGCCCCCAGTCCTCGTCGGTCATCCCGACCGCGCGCAGCATCGCCCTCGCGGGGGCCTTCTGGTAGCCCTCGGTGACGTCGCCGGAACGCGGCCTCTGGCGGGGAGTGTCGTCGGACATGCACCGCACGATATCCGTCGGGGGTGGCAGGAGGATCACGCGAAACGGCACGACCCGGGGCGGCGCGCCGTACCATCTGACCGTTCGAGACCGCCCGCCTGGGGACGAGGAGACCGCACATGCACGTGAAGACCCGAGCCATGGTCGCCGGGGTGCTGGCAGCGCTCCTCCTGCTCGCCGGGTGCGGGGACGACAGCTCGTCGGGCTCCTCCGCCGGCGACGACGTCGAGACCGACCGCACCGTCCCCGTCCCCGCCGGGCCCCTCGCGGCGCTCCGGTCGGCGGTCGCGAAGGCCTCGGAGAGCGGCTCGGCCCGCTTCTCGATCAGCATCGACATCGGCGCTGCGCCGGGCGCAGAGCAGCTCGAGAGCATGGGAGGGTTCAGCGGCAAGGGGGCGTTCGACGGCACCAACTCGCAGATGGTCATGTCGATCGCCGGCATGGAGATGGAGATGATCGCCACGCCCGAGTGGACCTACCAGCGCTTCCCCGGCAGCGACGGCTGGGTGAAGGTCCGCGGCGCAGGTGCCTCGGCGCAGTCCGGGTCGCTCGACCCGAGGGCGATCCTCGAGTCGCTCGGTGCCGGCGGCGCCGAGGTGCTGGACGCCGGCCAGGAGGAGATCGACGGCGTGACCTACGACCGGCTCGACGCCAAGGTCGACCTCGGTTCGTTCATGGCGGAGGGCCTCGAGGAGCTCGGTGACGAGGCCCTGACGGAGGAGTTCCAGTCGATGGCCGGGATGCTCGACGACCTCGCCCTCACGATCTGGGTCGACCCGGCAGCGGACGTGGTCCGCCGCGTCACGGTCGACATGGGCCCGGCGCTCGGCGGGATGTCCCAGACGATCGATTACATGGACTGGGGCGACGAGTCGATCCGGGTCGAGCCGCCCGCCGACGCGCGAGAGATCACGCTCGAGGAGCTCGCCCAGATCGCGACGTCGCTCGGCGGCAACTGACCCCCAGGTGGCCGACCACCGGGCCACCGACCGCCGCATCCTCTCGCTGGCGCTCCCTGCCAGCGCCTCGCTCCTCGCCAACCCGGTCTACGACCTGACCGACACGGCGATCCTCGGGCACCTCGGGACCACTCCCCTGGCCGGCGCCGTGATCGCCAACGAGATCCTGCTCCTCGCGTCGTCGGTGTTCGTCTTCCTGATGTTCGGCACGACCGCCGCCGTCGCCCGGATGTCGGGAGCCGGCCGCCCGGCGGACGCGGTGCGCCAGGGCGTCCAGGGCATGTGGCTCGGCGCCGCACTCGGCACGGTCGCAGCGGTCGCCATCGCCGGTCTGCTGCCGGCGCTCGTCCCGCTCTGGGGCGGAGAGGGCGCAGTCGGTGCCGCCGCCCGGACCTACGGGTGGATCAGCGTGGCGGGCTTCCCCGCCGTGCTCGTGGTGATGGCGGGGACCGGCTACCTCAGGGGCACCTCGAACACGGTCACACCGCTGTGGATCGCGCTCGGGACGGTGACCCTCAACCTGATCCTCGAGATCGTGACCATCTACGGGCTCGGGTGGGGCGTCGCGGCGTCCGCGGCGAGCACGGTGGCAGCGCAGTGGACGGCAGCGACCCTGTACCTGCGCCGCGTCGCCCGAGCGGCCCGCCACCACGGCGTACCGCTGCGGCCCGAGCCCGACACGCTGAAGGGCCTGGGGTCCACGGGTCTTCCGCTCTTCGTGCGCACCGCAGCGCTGCGCGGGGTGATCGCCACCTCGGTGGCCCTCGCCGGCCGCCACGGCCCCGCAGCGGTCGCCGGCTACGGCATCGCGTTCGCCATCTGGTCGTTCCTCGCCTACCTGTCCGACGGCCTCGAGGTGGCGGGCCAGGTGCTGGTCGCCGAGGCGACGGGCACGGACGGGGACGGCTCGGTCCGGCCCCGGGCCATCGCCACCACCCGCCGGATCCTGCGGATGTCGCTCGTCGTCGGCAGCGTGGCCGGCGTGGTCGTCCTCGCCGTCCGCACGTCGCTCCCGGGCCTCTTCACCGACGACCCGGCCGTCGCTGCGGTCGCCACCGCCGGGCTGCTGTGGGTGGCGGTGGCCCAGCCGCTGAACAGCGTGGTGTTCGCCCTCGACGGGATCCTGGTGGGCGCCGACGACCTCCGCTACATGGCGGCCTCGATGGCGACGGTCGGGCTGCTCTACGCCACCGCCGCCGTGGGCGTCGTGGCGACCGACGCTCCGCTCACCGCGGTGTGGGTGCTGCTCGTGGGGTTCATGGTGGCCCGGGGCGCCTTCACCGGCAGCCGCGTCCTGTGGGCGGGCTGGCCTCCCCCGGCGGGGAACGTCAGCAGGAGGTCGAGACGAACTGCGAGATCTGCTGGCCCGCGGCCAGGAACTGCTGGGAGTTGACGAGCACCTCGATCTCGTCGGTGGCGCCCGCACCCGTGGGGTTCGTGGCGTAGCGGTCGACCACCTCGAGGACGTCGCTGAACACGTCCCGCTCGGCTTCCAGCGCCGACGTGATGGTGGGGGGCGAGATCGAGATGAGGTGGTCGAAGACCCGCACCAGCCCGTCCGCAAGCAGGCGCCGGGCGGCCGGATCGGTGAACACCGTGGGGTCCAGCCGGTTCTCGGCGAGGTCCTGCTGGGTGAGGATCGCGCAGGGGTCGTTCGACGCGAGGAGCCGGTCGAAGATCCGCTGCAGCTCCTCGAGGCCGGCCGCGCCCGACGCCAGCTCGGCCCCTTCGAGCGGGTCCTCCGTGGTGGTGGGTCGGTGGAAGCCCTCGTCCGCGTACGGCGGGATCTCCTTGCTCGTCCGGCACCCCGCCGCGGCCAGCAGCGCGAGGAAGAGCACACCGACGAGGACCCCTCGGAGCGGACGGCGTGACGACATGGCTCCCGAGGCTACGGCGTCCGCGGGCGTCGCTGATCGCAGCCGGCTCACCAGCATGCGCCTACCGGCCGTCGGTGCCGCAGTTGAGGTCGGCCCAGCCGGTCACCGTGACGTAGGCGTCGTTGAAGACGGAGGTCTCGAAGCGCGCCCGGAGCGCCAGGTCGCCGATCTCTCCCCCACCCCGGCGAGCGAGGTCCACCGCGTCCCGGTTCGCGTCGACGACCTCGTCCCACGCCGTGGCGAGCTCCGACGGCACGAACGCTGCAGCGTCCTCGACGGCCGCCGCCAGCGCCTCGTACGCGGGCACCACCACCGACGGGTCGGCCACATCGGGTCGGCTCAGCTCGACGACGTCGAGGAGCTCGCACAGGTCTCGACCGGCCACCGCTGCGGTGAGCGCCGCCCTGAAGTCCTCGAGCGGCACGGGCGGAACGGTCGGGGCCGCCTCGCTGCCCGGCTCGGCCGGCGCCGCGGTGGTCGTGGACCACACCACCTCGCCACCGGAGTCCGAGCAGCCGACCACGGTCGCGCCGACCACGGCCGCGAGCACCACCGCGGCGATCCGCGTCGCTGCGCCGCGTGCGCTCATCCCCGGCGTGAGGTCAAGAGGGCGCTGACCACCTTGCCGTCGGCGTTCCCCTGCGTGGCCTTCATCACCTGGCCCACGAAGAAGCCCATGACCTTCTGCTCCCCGGCGCGGAACTTCTCCCATTCGGCGGGGTTCGCCTCGATCAGGCCGTCGACGATCGCCTCCAGCTCGGAGGTGTCCACCGCCTCGAAGCCCAGCCGGGAGGCGACGTCGGACGGCGCCTCGCCGGACGAGAGCATCTCGGCGATCACCGTCTTCGCCTGCGTGGCGGTGAGCTCGCCCGATGCCTCCATCGCGGTGAGCTGGGCGAAGTGGGTCGGGTCGAGGTCGGCCGCCCGCTCGTCGGCCAGGTTGTGCTCGGCGTGCGTGACCAGGCGGCCGGCGTCGCCACCGGCGTCCAACGCAGCGAGGACCAGGTCGTCGAGGCCCCGCTCGACCACCAGCGTCGCCGCCTCGACGCCGGCACCCGCACGCTCGACGAGCCGCAGGCGACGCTCGGCGGGCAGCATCGGCAGGGCGGCGCGGATCTCCTCGATCCACTCGGCGGGAGGGTCCAGCTCGACGAGGTCGGGCTCGGGGAAGTACCGGTAGTCGGTGGCCTCCTCCTTGGACCGGAGGCCGATCGTGCGCCCCTCGTCCTCGTTCCAGTGGCGGGTCTCCTGGTGGACCACCTCGCCCGAGGTGAGGAGGTCGATCTGGCGTCGCGCCTCGTACTCGATGGCCCGACCGAGCGACCGCAGCGAGTTCACGTTCTTGATCTCGCAGCGCGTGCCGAAGGGGGCGTCCTCACCACGTCGCACGCTGACGTTGCAGTCGACGCGCATCGAGCCCTCCTCCATCTTCCCGTCGGAGGCGCCGACGGCGACGAGGATGGCCCGCAGCTCCGACACGTACGCCTTCGCCTGGTCGGCGCTGCGGATGTCCGGCTCGGAGACGATCTCGAGCAGCGGCACGCCCGCCCGGTCGTAGTCGATCAGCGTGTACTCGGCGTCGTGGATGCGACCGCCCCCCGAGCCCATGTGCGTGGACTTGCCGGTGTCCTCCTCGAGGTGCGCCCGGGTGATGCCGACCCGGCTGCCGTCGGGCAGGTCCAGGTGGCCGTCGGCGGTGATCGGCAGCTCGTACTGGCTGATCTGGTAGTCCTTCGGCATGTCCGGGTAGAAGTAGTTCTTCCGGGCGAAGATCGACCGCTGGACCCTGCACTGCAGCGCCACGCCCACCCGGATCGCGAGCTCGACCGCCTTCCGGTTGAGCACCGGGAGGCTCCCCGGGAGGCCCAGCGACGTGGGGTCGATCGCAGTGTTCGGCTCGCCTCCGAACCGGTTGGGGCTCGCCGAGAACAGCTTCGTCTCGGTCTGCAGCTCGGCGTGGACCTCGAGCCCGATCACCATCGTCCATCCGTCGGGCAGGCTCATCGCGCACCTCCGCTCTCCGGCGCGGCCGCCTCGAGCACCGCGGCCGCCCTGAACATCGGGACCTCACCGAGCGACGGGGCGAGCACCTGCACGCCCACCGGGAGGCCGTCGTCGCCGGTGCCGTAGGGCACCGACATCGCCGCGTGGCCGGCCAGGTTGGTCGGGATCGTGCACACGTCGTTCATGTACATCGTGAGGGGATCGTCGGTCTTGTCGCCGAACGCGAAGGCCGTGGTCGGCGACGTGGGCGCCAGCAGCAGGTCGAAGTCGGCGTACGCCCTGTCGAAGTCGCGGCAGATCAGCGTGCGGACCCTCTGCGCCGTGCCGTAGTAGGCGTCGTAGTAGCCGGCCGACAGCGCGTACGTCCCGAGCATGATCCGGCGCTTCACCTCGTCGCCGAAGCCGGCGGTGCGGGTGGCGTCGTACATCTCAGGCGTGGTCGGCGCGTCCACCCGCATGCCGAAGCGCACGCCGTCGTACCGGGCGAGGTTCGACGACGCCTCGGCGGGGGCGATCAGGTAGTAGGCGTCGAGGCCGTAGGTGGCCGCCGGCACCGACGCCTCGGCCACGTGCGCGCCCGCAGCGGCGAGCGCCTCTGCCGCCTGCTCCACGCGACGGCGGACGTCGTCAGCGATGCCCTCGCCGAGCAGCTCCTGCACCAGACCGACGCGCAGGCCCGCCACCCCGTCGTCGAGGTGCCCGGAGATGTCGGGCACCTCCTCGGGGATCGACGTCGAGTCGAGCGGGTCGTGGCCGGCGATCACCTCGAGCAGCAGCGCTGCGTCGGCCACCGTTCCGGCGAACGGACCGATCTGGTCGAGCGAGCTGGCGAACGCCACCAGGCCGTAGCGGCTGACGAGGCCGTAGGTGGGCTTCACGCCCACCACGCCGCAGAGCGCAGCGGGCTGGCGGATCGAGCCGCCGGTGTCGGAACCGAGCGACAGCGGCACGTAGCCCGCGGCGACGGCCGCCGCGCTCCCGCCGGACGACCCGCCGGGCACCCGGCTGGGGTCGTGCGGGTTGCGGGTGGGCCCGAACGCCGAGTTCTCGGTGGAGCTGCCCATGGCGAACTCATCGAGGTTCGTCTTCCCCACGCTCACCGCGCCCGCCCCGGTGAGGGCGGCGACGACCGTGGCGTCGTAGGGCGGGAGCCAGCCGTCGAGGATGCGGGAGCTGCAGGTGGTGGGCACCCCGCGGGTGCAGAGGTTGTCCTTCAAGGCGATCGGCACGCCGGCGAGGCGCCCGGGGTCCTCCCCCGCCGCGACGCGGGCGTCGACGGCGTCGGCGGCCTGGCGGGCCGCCTCGGCGGTCACGAGGTTGAAGGCGTGGATCTCGCCGTCACGCTCCTCGATCGCTGCGAGGGAGCGGTCGACCAGCTCGCGCGCGGAGACCTCACCTGTCCGCACGGCGGCCGCCATGCCGAGGGCGGTCGTCAGCTCGCTCACGGCGCCTCCCCCAGCACGGGCGGGACGCGGAACATGCCGTCCTGGGCCGAGGGTGCCTGCGAGAGCACCTCGTCGCGATCGAGCGACTCGCCCACCACGTCGTCCCGCATCACGTTGGAGAGCGGGTACGGGTGCGCGGTCGGCTCGAGGCCCTCCAGGTCCAGCGCCGCCAGGCCGGCGGCGTGGTCGAGGATGTGGCCGAGCTGGCCCGTGAAGCGGTCCAGCTCCTCCTCGCTGAGGGTCAGGCGGGCCAGTCGAGCGACGTGGGCGACGTCGTCACGGGTGATCCGGTGGGGGTCGGGCATAGGGCCGCCATGCTACGACGGGGCAGGCAGGTGCTCGTGCAGGAACGCCACCGTGCGCTCGGCGATCAGCTCCGCGTCGTGGTCGAGGGTCGCCACGTGGTAGCTGCGCTCGAGGGTCACCCGCTCGACCACCGCTCCCCCGGCCCCGTTCGCGAGGGCATCGGCGAGGTGGTCGCTCGACGCGGGCGGCACCACGTGGTCCTCCGGCGACGTCATGAGGAGCACGGGGCACGAGATGTCGCCCAGGCGGGGCTGGAGGGCATCAATGGCCTCGCCCAGCGATGCCAGGGGGACGAGCGGCGTGCCCGCGTACGCCAGCTCGACCACACCTTCCTTGGCGATGTCGCTCCCGATCCCGGCGAAGACGGTCTCGCCGGCCTCGATCATCGGCAGGAGCAGCTCGGCCAGCTCGGGCTGCGGCATGACCGCCGGGTTCACGAGCGCGATCGCAGCGACCTCGGGGTGCTCCTGGGCGAGCCACACGGTGAGCGTGCCGCCCATCGAGAGCCCCACCACCGCGACGCGGCGACACCGTGCGGCCAGGTCCTGGTAGGCAGCCTCGGCTGCCTTCGACCAGTCGGCCCAGCCGGTGAGCAACATGTCGTCGATCGAGGTGCCGTGCCCGGGGAGGAGGGGCATCTCGACGGTGAACCCGGCCTCGGCGATCGCTGCGGCCCACGGGCGCACCGAGTGCGGCGACCCGGTGAAGCCGTGGAGCACGAGCACCCCGTCGGGGCCGCCCTCCCACGACTGCGGTTCGGCGCCGGGGATGATGTCGGGGGTCTCGGAGGACATCGCGCCACGGTACGCGACGGCAGGACGGTGCGGTGGCTCGCCCGTCGCCTCCGGACCATCGCTGCCGCCACGACCGCAGGCGATAACCTCCCGGACCGGCGGCCGCACGTGCGGGCGTCCGGGGGGATCGCGGTGACCACGGCTCCCCGTAGTGGCATCGACAGCGAGGACGACGACCGATCATGGCGAAGTACCAGTTCCTGACCCCCGAGTGGGTGGCGGCAGCGAAGGCGATCCGCGACGAGTTCGCCGACGACGCCCCGGCTCCCGCGCACACCGTGCGGATGAACCAGATCATCACCGACGTGCCCTTCGGCGACTCCGACGTGAAGGCCTACCTCGACACGTCGAACGGGGCCACCGACATGGACCTGGGCGAGCTCGAGAACCCCGACCTCACCGTGACGGTCGACTACGAGACCGCCAAGGCGATCATGGTCGACGGCAACCCGCAGGCCGGCATGCAGGCGTTCATGGCCGGCAAGATCAAGGTGCAGGGCGACATGACCAAGATGATGGCGGTCGCCGGCGGCAACGCTCAGGATCCGACGGCGCAGAAGGTCGCCGAGCGGATCAAGGAGATCACGGCGGACTGATCGGTTCCGCAGCGGTCTGGGAGGGGCGCCGAGGCGCCCCTCCTTCCGCGTCCGGGCCCCGACGCTCGGCGTACCGGCGTCCGCGCAGCCCGAGCGCGAGCACCACGCCCAGCGCGGTGACCACGGCGCCCACGCCGTAGGACTGGGCGAAGCTCCCGCCCACGCCCGCCGCGCCCACACGGGCGACCTGGATCGAGTCGAGCAGGTTCATCCCCATCGAGGCGCCGACCTGGCTCGCGAGCTGGTGCGTGGCACCGGCGACGCCGAAGTCGCCCGGTTCCACCGAGTTCGCCACCGAGGAGGCCACGGCCGGCTGCGCTGCACCCATGCCGACGCCGCTGATCGCGATCGCCGCCACGACCACCACCGTGGTCGGGTCGCGCGAGACCAGCGCGATGATCGCGAGCGAGAGCGTGACGCAGATCGCGCCCAGCAGCGCGAAGAGGCGCACGCCCAGCTTCGGGACGAGGCGGCCGGCGAGCGGGCCGCTCACTGCGTAGACGAGCGGTCGTGGGATGAGGAGCAGGCTGATCTGCCCCGGGGTCATGCCCCTGACCTCGTCGAGCAGCTTCGGGGCGAGGATGAACCCGCCCATGTAGCCGAAGTTCGAGAAGAACTGGATGGCGATCGGCAGCGTGAAGTCGCGCCGGGAGAAGTACCGCAGCGGCACGAGCGGGTGCTCGACCCGGCGCTCCACGACGGCGAAGGACACCGCTGCGGTGAACGCCACCACGAACAGCGAGAGGACCATGGGGTGGGCCCACCCGAGCGGACGACCGCGGTCGATCGCGAGGAGCAGCGCCAGCAGCGCGACGGCCAGCGTCACCTGGCCCCACACGTCGACCGGCACGCCCGCCCGTCGCGGCGTCCGGGGCAGCACCCGCCACGCCAGGATCCCGGCGGTGGCCAGGAGCGGCGCCTGGAGGAGGAAGATCATCCGCCAGCCGAACAGGTCGACGAGCGGTCCGCCCGCCACGAGCCCCACCACCGGGCCGCCGGCCACGACGAGGGACCAGTAGCCGAGCGCCGCGGAGCGCCGTTCGGGCGGGAAGACGAGGTTGATGATCGCCATCGAGGACGGGGCGGTCGCCGCCCCGATGAGCGCGCCGAGCACCCTGAACGCGATGAGCGACGACCCGTCCCAGGCAGCAGCGGACGCGAGGGCGAACGTGGTGGCGCCGGCCATGGCCACGATGTAGGTCCGGCGGTGGCCGTGGAGGTCGCCGAGCTTCCCCCACGTGGTCGAGCTGAGGGCGGTCGCGATCGTCGGGCCCGAGATGAGCCACACCAGGACCGACACGTCCGCGCCGAGGTCCTTGGCGATCGCCGGGCGGCTCACCGACAGGATCGTGATCGTGAAGCTGACGCAGAAGGCCCCGCTCAGCACCACCCACGTGATGAGCCACGCCCTCCGGGACGGAGGCGGGTCGGCGGGGTCGAGGACGGGGATCTGTGCGACGCGGGCGCGGCCAGCGCGCCTCATCGATGCATCTGGCGCACCGGGGGGTGCGTGCGGCGGGTCATCGGCGCACAGCGTACGGGCCGGTGAGGTCTGTTGGGGTGGCCGCCAAGTCGCGGCGGCTGGGGAACACCACGTCGGCTGGCCACCCCAACAGGCTCCACCGGCCCGTCGCACGACCACACTACGTGGTCACCCTCGACGCAAGAGGGATGGAAGAGGTCAGCGAGAGGTGAACAGGCGGACCGACGTCCCGGGCACGTGAGCGCTGCCCGCGACGGGGTCCGTGGCGATCACCCGGGTGGTCGGCGAGCCCTCCACCCCGGCCACCGGGAACCCCGCTCCGGCGAGGATCTGGGTGGCTTCGGGCACCGACCGGCCGGCCACGTCGGGCACCGGTCGCGGCTGCGGCCCCTTCGACACCACGAGCTCGACGGTGGTGCCCCTCGGCACCTCCGCGCCCGGCTGCTGCGACGCGGAGATCACCTGCCCGGCCTGCACCGAGTCGGAGAACGCCTCGGTGATCGCGGCACGGAGCTGGACCGCCTCGAGGGCACCCCGAGCGGCATCGACGTCCTCCCCGACGAGACCGGGGGGGACCTTGCGCGGAGCGGGCCCGGCCGACACCGTGAGGTCCACCCGGGTGCCCTGCGGCACCCGCTCCCCCTCGCCCTCCCCCAACGCCGGATCCGCCACGACGGCTGCCTCCATCACCTGCCCCGGCGGCACCTCCTCGTGGTGCGGCCGTGCCACGTCGCCGAGCTGCAGCCGCGCCACCTCCAGCGCCTCGAGGGCGGCCTCCTCGGCAAGCCCCGTGAGGGGCGGGACGTCGGTGAGCTCGTTGCCGAGGGACACCGTGAGGCGGACCCGCTCCCCCTTCGCCAGCTCGGTGCCGGGCGGGACCGACTGGGCGAGCACCTCCTCGGGCGTCGACGGCGTGGCCCTCGACCACGCCACCGACACGCGCCAGCCGTTCGCTTCAGCGGTCGAGCGTGCGTCGTCGAGCGTGTCACCCACGAAGTGCGGCACGGGCGCCGTCTCGGTGCGCAGGGCGAACCACAGCCCGACCCCACCACCCGCGAGGACCAGCACGAGGAGCACCCACAGGAGTCCCCGGAGCAACCGCCGACCGCCCCTGGCGGGCGACTCCTCGACGATCTCCTCGTCGACGTAGGCGGGCGACGGCCGTGGATCGGTGTCGGCTGCGTCGACGGGGTCGACCACCGTCGCTGCGAGGTCGTCGCCGGGCGCGGCCACGACCTCCGACACGTCGGAGGCCGCATCGGCGTCGGCAGGGTCGGCGTCGACCGGCTCGGCGTCGACGGGTCCGGGCCCGTCGGGATCGGCATCCACGGATCCCGCCCCGACGGCGGGATCGTCGGAGCCGAGCGGAGGGTCCGCCTCGACCGCCGAGGTGACCGGCTCCTCGGCGTCCCGGAGGAGCTCCTCGAGCGACGAACCGGCCGGCAGGGCTCCCACGAGGGGCAGGGGCGCAGGCGACGGCATGTCGTCGGCCGCCGCCATCAGCGCCACCTCGAGCTCACCGGCCGACGGCCGCTCCTCGGGATCCAACCGCCCGGCCATGCCCACAGGGCCGGCGAGGCGGCCCAGCTCGCTGGGTGGCACCAGGTCGCCGTGGATGCGCGCCATCAACGAGGACGTCGCCGTGTCGGCCTGGAACGGCACCTGACCCGTCACCGCCTCGCAGAGGACGAGGGCCAGCGAGTACACGTCCGAGCGCCCGTCCACCTGGTGTCCACGAGCCTGCTCCGGCGACGCGTAGAGCGCGGTTCCCGTCAGCATGTCCTGCGGCTCGGTCCACGCCGCCTCGGCGATCGCACGGGCCAGGCCGAAGTCGGCGATCCGCAGGCGCCCGTCGGGCCCGAACAGGAGGTTCGCCGACTTGATGTCGCGGTGGACGAAGCCCCGCTCGTGCGCGTAGTCGAGGCCGCGGGCGCACTCGAGGCCCACCAGCAGCGCCTGCGAGGGAGACAGCAGACGGCCCGCCGAGATCATGTCGCGGAGCGAACCACCCTCGAGGAGCTCGCAGACCAGGTAGGCCACCGACCCGTCCACGCCCGAGTCGTAGACGTGCATGATGTTCGGGTGGTTCAGCGCCGCCGCTGCGTGCGCCTCGGCGCGGAAGCGCCGCAGGAACCGCTCGTCGCTCATGGCGGCCTCGTTCAGCACCTTCACCGCCACGCTGCGCCCCAGCTGGGTGTCCTCCGCGAGGTAGACGCGAGCGGTCGCGCCCCGCCCGATGGGGGCGATCATCCGGTACCGGCTCGCGACGAGCTGGCCGACGAGGTCGCCGCGGGTGGGGGTGGCCATGGGACGACGATCCTAACGACGGGCCGGTCGCGATCGGTGGTGCCCGGCCGCCGCGACCACAATGGACGCCGATGACCCAGCCCACCGAACTCCGCCCGGGACTCCTCGACCGCCCCGTCATCCGCCGGAGCGTCGTCGCGGTGCTGCTCGCTGCCGCCGCGGGGCTCATCGTGGTGATCGCCAACGGCGCCGTGACGGGCAACGACTCGGTCAGCTCCACCCGTCCGGCGTCCATCGACCGGCTGATCCCGTCGAGCGGCGCCCAGGTCCTGCGGCAGGCGCAGGTCGGGGTCGACCTCGCAGTCGGCTACGACGCCTACCTCATCGTGAACGGCGTGGAGATCCGCAACACGGCCACCGAGGAGGACCCCGACGGGCTCAACCGGTCGCTCACGCCGGACGGCTACACGATCACGTACGCGCCCGGCCCCGGGAAGCGGGTCGAGGCGCTCCTCACGGAGCTGAACGAGGTGACCGCGATGGTGTGGCGCCAGGCGGACGGACCGTCGAGCGCGTCGCCCACCTACTGGACCTTCACCGCGACCTGAAGACGACGGGCTGGCTCAGGCGGTGAGCTCGAGCACCTCGGCGATCGCGGCGGTCGTCGTCTCGACCGAGTAACCGCAGCACACACCGTGCAACCCGGCCGCCTCGGCGCCCGCCACGTTGCCCGGGTGGTCGTCGACGAACAACGCTCGCTCCGGCGCGACGCCGAGGCGTTCGCAGGCCATCCGGAAGATCTCGGGATCGGGCTTGCGCACACCGACCTCGCTCGAATCGACCACGTCGTCGAACAGCTCGTCGAGCGGGAGGAGCCCGCGCCAGTACGACCCGAACTCGACCACGTTGTTGGTCACGATGCTGGTGCGCAGCCCGCGCTCGCGGATCGCAGCGACGGAGTCGACCACGAAGTGGCGGACGATGCCCCCGCCGCCGGCCAGCTGGGCGAGCACGTCGAGCGGGTCGACCCGGCCCAGCCCGTGGCGCTCCGCCTCGGCCACGATCTCGCCGCGGCAGCGCTCGAGGGGGATCTCACCGCGCTCGAGGCGGTGCCACGGGTGGTCGGTGTCGTGGTCGTAGCTGCCGAACACGACGGTGGTGAGCAGCTCGGGCGAGACGTCGAGCTGCGCGGCCGCCTGCGCGACGAGCGCGAACGGCGAGTCGATGAAGACCCCGCCGAAGTCGTACAGCACCGCGTCGAAGCGGCGAGCCGGCGCCGTCACGGCAGCTCGCCCGTCTCGAGCAGGTGGGCGAACCCGGCCTCGTCGAGCACCGGGATGCCGAGGTCCGTGGCCTTCGTGAGCTTGGAGGCTCCGGGGTCCTCCCCCACCACCACCGCGGTGGTGCGCTTCGAGACGCTGCCCGGGGACTTCCCTCCCCTCGCCTTGATCGCCGCCTCGGCCTCCTCGCGGCTCATCTGGGACATCGTGCCGGTGACCACGACGCTCTTGCCCGCGAGGGTCTGGGGGAGGACCGACCGCTCCGGCCCCTTCGTGTTCACCCCGGCCTCGATCAGGCGGTCGACCACACGGCGGTTGTCGGGATCCGCGAAGAAGGCGTGCACCGACGCGGCGATCACCGGGCCCACGCCGTCGACCGCGGCGAGGTCCGCTTCGCTCGCCGACATGATCGCCTCGAGGCTGCCCATGGCGGTTGCGAGCGCCTCAGCCCCGGCGCCGCCCAGGTGCGTGATGTTGAGCCCGACGAGGAGGCTGGACAGCGGACGCTGCTTCGAGGCCTCGATCGCGGCGCGGAGCTTGTTGACCGACGTGGCCTGGTAGCCGCGGAGCTCGAGGATCCGGTCGTAGTCGAGCGAGTACACGTCCGCGATGTCGGAGAGCAGGCCCATCTGGATGAACGCGGCGATCTGCTGCTCGCCGAGCCCGTCGATGTCCATGGCACCCCGCGACCCGAAGTGCTCGATGCGGGCCACCTGCTGCTGGGGGCACCGGGTGTTGAGGCACGAGTGGCGCGCCTCGCCGGGCAGGCGCACGAGCGGCGAACCGCACGACGGGCACTCGGTGGGGAACGTCCACGGTTGCGAGTCAGGCGGGCGCTCGCTGAGCACCGGGCCGACCACCTCGGGGATCACGTCGCCGGCCTTCCGGACGATCACCGTGTCACCAGGGCGGACGTCCTTCGCCCTCACCTGGTCCTCGTTGTGCAGCGTCGCGAGCCCGACGGTGGAGCCCCCGACGAACACCGGCTCGAGCACGGCGAAGGGCGTGGCCTTGCCGGTCCGGCCGATCGACACCTGGATGTCGCGCAGGATGGTGGTCCGCTCCTCGGGCGGCAGCTTGTAGGCGATCGCCCACCGCGGCGCCTTCGAGGTGGCGCCGAGCGCCAGCTGCAGGTCGAGCGCGTCGACCTTCACCACGATCCCGTCGATCTCGTACGGCAGGTCGTGGCGGTGCTCGAGCCAGTGCTCGCAGAACTCGTAGACCTCGTCGAGCGAGTCGAACGCCTTCGTCTCCGGGTTCACCGGGAGGCCGTAGGACGCCATGAGCTGCAGAGCCGACGAGTGCGACAGCGGCGCCTCCACGCCCTCGACGACGCCCATCTGGTAGCACCACCACGCCAGCCCCCGGCCGCGGGTCACCTCGGGGTCCTTCTGGCGCAGCGACCCCGCACCGGCGTTGCGGGGGTTCACCGGCACCGGCTTGGTCCGGCGGCCGGCCGCGGCCAGCCGCTCGTTCTCCGCGGTGATCCGGGCCTTCAACGCCTCGAACGCGTCGAGCGGGAGGTAGATCTCGCCGCGGGCCTCCAACACGTCGGGCACCGGCTGCCCCTTTGGCGGCTGCAGCCGCTCGGGCACGTCGGCGATGGTGGCGACCTGCGCCGTGACGTCCTCGCCCACCCGGCCGTTGCCCCGGGTGGCGGCGCGCACGAACCGGCCGTGCTCGTAGCGGATCGACACGGCCAGCCCGTCGATCTTCAGCTCGCACACGTAGCGGACGTCGTCGTCGCGACCCAGGTCGGCGAGGCGGCGGGCGGTCCGGGTGCCCCACTGCTTCAGCTCGTCGACGTCCATCGCGTTGTCGAGCGACATCATCGGCACCGCGTGGGTGACCTCGGCGAACATCGTGGACGGGGCGCCGCCGACGACCTGGGTGGGGCTGTCGGGCGTGACGAGGCCGGGGTGGTCGGCCTCGAGGCGGCGCAGCTCGGCCATGAGCTGGTCCCAGGTGCTGTCGGGCACCGTGGGCGAGTCGAGCTCGTAGTACTGGCGGTTCAGCTCGCTGATGGTGGCCCGCAACGACTCGACCCGCTCGGCCGGATCGTCGGGGAGGGAAGCGATCAGGGGATCGACGGACACGCGGGTGACACTACCGACCCCGTGTGACGCTCCCTCGGTGCCACCGGGTGCCACCGGGTGCGGATCAGGCCCCGATGGAGAGGTGCATGCCCCGGGCCTGGCGGAACACCCGGGAGGCGAGGTCCTGGGCGAGGCCGATCGCCCGCTCGGCCTGGGAGACGCCGAAGCTGGAGAGCTCGCCCGCCGTCGTGATGATCGACCGCTCGCGGAGCAGGCGCGGGTCGATCCCCTCGCCGACCAGCTCGCACCAGAGCGCCGACAGCCGGCGCCACAGCCGGTCGGCGGACGTGCCGAGCGGCTCGTCGGTGGGCACGGCGCCCCAGGCGATCACGCCGCCCCGCTCGAGGAAGCGGGCCAGGTCCGCCGCCGCCGTCTCCAGCTGCGCCGTGACCGGCGCCCCCAGGACCGCGATGCCAGTGCGGAGCAGCATCGACCAGTCGGCCCGACCGTCGACCCTGACCCCGACCGACGCGTCGGACGACAGGTCGTCGACCACCTCGCCGACCAGCGCCTCCACCTCGCTGCCGTCGAGCGGGAACGTCGGGTGCATCGAGTTCGCGAGGCCCGGCTCGTCGAGGACCATCAGCACGTCGGCCTGCGGCATGTGCTCCCGGGTGACCGCGAGCATCGCCTGCCCACGGGCCAGCACGGCGTCGTGGGCCGCCTTCGCCGCCTCGTCCCACCCCGCGCCGGCACGTCGCATGTCGAGGAGCACGGTGACGGGCCCGGTGAGGGTGACCACGATCGGCTCGACCCGGCCGGACAGCTCGCCCACGAACGATCGGAACACCTCGAGCGACTCGCCCTGGTCGTCCTGGTCGCTCTGCTCGCCGGATCCGACGCCCACCGAGACCCTGGGGGCAGCGACGAGATCGGGCAGGAGGTCCCGCATCAGCCGGGACGATTCCGACACCGGCACGAGGGGCAGCGAACCGATGACCGTGGCGAGGCCGACAGGCACGTCGAGCCGGAACCCGAACCCCCTCATGGGTCTTGTTTAGGGATCCGCCGTCGCCATCCGCAAGTCTGGAGCCGTGAAGGCACACCCGGTGACGTGGGCGACGAGAGCCCTGGTGCTGCTCCTCCCGCTCGTCGCGGGCGACGTCGTGGGCGCCGCGCTCGCCGACCGCTCGCTGACCGTCGCCCGCACCGCGACGGCGCTCGGCTGGGCAGCGTGGGGGGTCCTGGTGGCCGCCGCGGCGGTCCCCCACCCGTGGTCGCTGACCGCCCTCCGGGTGGTCGCTCCGGCAGCGGCGGTGGGCGTCGTGTGGGCGGTGATCGACGCCGGGGACCCCGGCGTGCTCGATGTCGCAGGGGTCGTCGTGGCGGTCTGCCTCGCCGTGGTCGCGCTGTCGGGCTGGGTGGCCGACGACTGCATCGACGCCCGGTCGTACGGCGATGAGCGGCGGTTCTCGCTGCGTACGCCCATGACGCTGCTCTTGGGACCGGCACCGCTCGCGACCGTGGTCGCGGTCGCGTCCGTGGTCGCGCCCGTGCTCCTGTTGGCGGCCGGCCAGTGGGTGCTGGGCGGAGTGCTCCTCGTGGTGGGGCTGGTCGCGGCGCGGTTCGCCCTGGCCTCGCTCCACACGCTCGCCAGCCGGTTCGTGGTGCTGGTCCCGGCCGGGCTCACCCTGGTGGATCCGCTCACGCTCGTGGACTCGACCCTCTTCGCCCGATCGCGGGTCACCCGCCTCGGGCCGGCGCTCGTGGGGACGGGCGCGACCGACCTCTCGCAGAACGCACCCGGGCTGGTCGTGGAGCTGACGCTCGCGACCCCGGTGTCGCTGGCGGTCCGGACCGGTCGCCAGACCGCGGATGAGGTCACGGTCGACGCGGTCCTGTTCACCCCGTCGCGTCCCGGCGCGCTCCTCGCGGAGGCGTCCCGCCGAGGCCTTCCCGTGACGACGAACCAGGACTGACGACCCGGGCTGTTCTCGCCGGGCTGTTCCCGGTCAGGCGTCCGTCCGCTCGGAGCCGCTGCTCCGGGCCGCCGTGGCGCCGCCGACGACCACCTCCCAGTCACCCAGACGCCGGTAGAGCACCACCGCCTGCCCCGGCGCGACGCGGGGTTCGGGCCGCGACCACCGAACGACGGTGCCCTCCACCACGGCATCGCGGGGAGATCCGTGGGCAGAGGTCTGCACGCTCACGGCCGACCCGTCGGGCAGCGGTCCGCCCACCCAGGACAGGCCCTCCAGCGGCGTGGCGTCGACCAGGAGATCGTCACGTGGGCCGACGGTGACCCGCCTGCCCGCCACATCGACGTCGGTGACGTACCGACGTCCCGCTCCGCCCGCCAGGGTGAGCCCGCGGCGCTGGCCGATCGTGACGAGCTCGACGGCCTCCGTGCGCCCGATCGACCTCCCCTCGACGTCGAGCACCTCCGCAGGGTGCAGGTCGATCCGGTCCGCGAGGAACGAGCCACGCCCGTGCGCCCTCGTCACGAAGCACACGTCCTGGCTGTCCGGCTTGTCGGCGGTCCCCAGCTCCAGCTCCGCCGCCAGCTCGCGGACCTGGTCCTTCGTCATCTCCCCGATGGGGAACCAGAGGCGTTCGAGGGCGGCCTCGTCGAGCATGTGGAGCACGTACGACTGGTCCTTGCGGTGGTCGACGGCCCGGGCGACACGGCGCCGTCCGTCGACCTCGACGATCCGGGCGTGGTGGCCGGTGACGACGAGGTCGAAGCCGAGCACCGAGGCGCGCCGGGTGAGGGCGTCGAACTTGAGGTGCCGGTTGCACTCGATGCACGGGTTCGGGGTGGTGCCCGCCGCGTGGGCGGCCGCGTACGGCTCGACCACGCGGGCCTCGAACTCCTCGGCGTAGTTGAAGACGTGGTGCGGGATGCCGAGGCGCCGGGCAGCGCGGCGGGCGTCCTCCGTGTCGGACACGGCACAGCACCCGGTGTCCGACTCGCCGCCCCAGAGCTTGAGGGTCACGCCCTCCACGTCATGGCCTGCCCGCAGGGCGAGGGCGGCAGCGACCGAGGAATCGACGCCGCCGGACATGGCGACGAGGGCCTTCACGCGGGGCTCCCGACGACGGCGTCCGCCCGACGGTCCGGGTTCGAGCCGCGGAGGTGGTCGACGATCCGAGGCAGCACCTCGAGGACCCGGTCGACGTCCGCTTGGGTCGTGGTGTGGCCGAGGGAGAACCGCACCGCTCCCCGGGCCGCCGAGCGGGGCACACCCATGGCCGCGAGCGTGTGCGGCACCTGGAGCGCACCCGACGAGCACGACGATCCACCGGAGGCTGCGATGCCCTCGCGATCGAGGAGGAACAACAGCTCCTCTGCGACCAACCCTTCGAACGCGACCGTGGCGACGTGGGGAGCGAGGAGGCCCGCGCTCCTCGCCGATGCGCCGGGCGCCGACGCTCCTTCGAGCCTGGTGAGCCCGTCGAGCAGCAGATCTCTCAGCCCGGTGATGCGGTCGGCCCGTCCGCGGCGGTCGGCAGCGGCCGCCTCCATGGCCGCGGCCATCCCTGCGATCCCGGCGACGTCGTGGGTGCCGCTTCGCCGCTCGCGCTCCTGCCCACCGCCTCGATGGCGCGGGGCGAGCCTCGATCCCTCACGCACCACGAGGCACCCGACGCCCTGCGGCCCGCCGACCTTGTGGGCGGAGACCGAGGCGAGGTCCGCCGCTGCGACGAACGGCGAGGGATCCAGCCAGGCGACCGCCTGCACGGCGTCGGTGTGGAGGAGGACGCCGGGAGCGTGGTCCGCCAGCAGCGCGGCGATCCGCTCGACCGGTTGCACCACCCCGACCTCGTTGTTCACCGACATGACGCTCACCATCGCGGTGTCGGGGCCGACGGCCTCGAGGATCCGGTCCGGGTCCACGACACCCGTCTCGTCGACACCCACGACCGTGCCTCCGAATGCCTCCACCGCCTCGAGCACCGCCGGATGCTCGACGGCCGTGCAGACCGGACGTCCGCCGCTCGCCTCGACCACTCCCGACACGGCGAGGTCGTCCGCTTCGGTGCCCCCAGAGCAGAACACGATCTCCGACGGGTGCACACCGAGGACCGCTGCCACGCGGTCGCGGGACTCCTCGACGACGTGGCGGGCCCGCCTGGCGGCCGCGTGGGCACCGGTGGGGTTGCCTACGACGGTGCGCATCACCTCCGCCACGACGTCGATCACCTCGGGTCGGACGGGGGTGGTGGCGGCGTGGTCCAGGTAGACGGCAGCAGGCGTCGATGCGGTCACCACGCCGCTCCCACGGGCTGCGCGTGTGCGCTGCGGGTCATCGCCGCCTGGTGGAGGACCCACCCACGGTCGATGGTGCCGCTGCGCATCTGGAACGCTCCGGCGACGCAGATCAGGAACGGCTCGGGGGCCAACCAGTGCGGGCAGCGCACCCCCAGCAGCTCCTCCACCTGGGCGGCCACCTGCGTGCAGACGTGCAGGCGGCCCACGTCGCTCAGCTCGGGCAGTCGCAGCAGCACCGACCGGAGGAACACGTACTGGCGATCGTCCATCCGTGAGACGTCGAGGCTCGCCGCGTACTCCTCGAGGCCCCAGGGTGGGGTGAACACCGTCGGCACGACCGTCGCCCCGAACGACCGCTCGGACAGCGCGAACGTTCCCGCCACCAGGTCGCCGAGGCGCCGGCTGCGCTTTGCGAACACGAGCGGGATGAGCCCGATCGGCACGTAGACCTCGATCAGCTGGAACACACCGCGGACCATGGCGTGGCGGAACGAGATCGGCGATCCGTCCATCGTCACGATGCGGATCCCCATGGCCAGCTTTCCGGGGGTCCGGCCTCGCCACAGCGTCTCGCACGCGATGGGGATCACGAGGAAGACCGTCAGGAGGACGATCGTGACCACGGCGATCACCGCGCCCGGACTCCCCCCGGCACCCGCCCCGGCGCGGGCCGTGATCATCGCGAAGCCCCAGAGGAGGCACAGCTGGGCGCCCAGGTCGATCAGCCGGGCGAGGATGCGCGAGGCCGGGCCTGCGGCGTGCAGCTCGAGGACGACCGCCTCGGGCGTGACGACGTGGTCGTCGTGGCTGTGGACGCGACGGCTGGCCGGCACTCCCCCACCGTAACCAGGGGCGAGGAGCCCCCGGCGGCGCCCGGGTGGCCGTTACAGTCCGACGGGGATGGACGTCGACGGGTACATCGCCACCCACCAGCCGTCGTGGCAGCGTCTCGACGAACTGGTCGGGGTGGCACAGTCCGGCGTCAGGAAGCTGTCGGCTGAGGAGCTCGACGAGCTCATCGCCCTCTACCAGCGGACATCGGGCCACCTGTCGCTCGTCCGGACGAACTACCGCGAGCCGGCCGTCGTCGCCGAGCTGACCCGGGTGCTCGCCCGGGCTCGGGGCGTGATCTACCGGCCTCGCTCCAACCCGGTGGCGTCGCTCGGGCGCTTCGTCTCGCAGACCTTCCCCGCCGCCGTGTGGGCGATCCGCTGGACGGCCGCAGTGGCGGCGCTGGCGTTCCTCGTCCCGGCGTTCGTGGTGGGGGTCTGGCTCACGAACGACCAGACCGCCCGCGAGAGCGCCATCCCAGCCGAGACGGCAGCGTTGATCGCGGAGCGAGAGTTCGCGGACTACTACAGCTCCGACGCAGCGGCGAACTTCCAGGCGAACGTCACCACCAACAACATCCGGGTCAGCCTCCTGTCGTTCGCGAGCGGCGTCCTCCTCGGCGTGCCGACGTTGCTGCTGTTGATGTTCAACGGCTTCCACGTGGGCCAGATGGGCGCCGTGATGCACGCTTACGGCCAGGGCCCGCAGTTCTGGGGTCTGATCACCCCGCACGGGCTCCTCGAGATCACTTCGCTGCTGCTGGCAGGAGCGGCGGGCCTGCGCCTGGGCTGGGCGATCATCTCGCCGGGCGACCGCCGCCGTGGCGATGTGCTGAGCGAAGAAGGACTGCGCTCCGTCACGGTGGCCCTCGGGCTGGTCGTGACGTTCGCGATCGCAGGCTTCGTGGAGGCGTGGGTCACCCCGTCAGCCCTGCCGACGGCAGCGCGCGTGGGCATCGGCGCCCTCATCGAGGTGGCGTTCGTCCTGTACGTGGTCACCTTCGGCCGGGCCGCCGCTGCACAGAGCCTGTCGGGCCGCTTCGGCGAGGAGTCGCTCCCCGTCCCTGCCCGGCGCTGACCCCGTCAGGGCGTTCGATCGTCCCGGTGGCGCTCACGGTGGCAGTTGCTGCACCGGTGCTTCAGCTCGCGCAGCACCGTCCGCCGGCTCTCCTCGAACGGCGGGTCGTGGTCGGCCTCGAGGAACATCGATGCACCGCACTCGCACCTCTGCTCACGTTCCTTCAGCACCAGGCGCTGGCGCTCCGTCGGGAAGCGGTGGCGGCCCGACACGTCGATCGGGTTGGCCTCGGCGTCGTGGATCATCGCTCGCACCATGGATCCGGGCAGGAGCCGCGCCACGGCGTTGTCGTTGATCGGCGTGCCGTCGTCGAGGCGGTTTCCGTCGCCACGGACGTGGACGATGACCTCGTGGCGGACCTTGGCGCCTCCGTCGGCGAAGAGGCGCATGAAGGCTGCAGCGCGCTGGTAGCCGAGGCTGGGGCGTGTGCCGGCCGGGAACGGCTCGTGGCCGAACGCGTCCATGGACGCGACACCCGCTGCCTTGCCGGACATCATCTCGCCGTCGACTGCCGCCATCACCGCTCCGTACTGCGCCGGCGGGAGTCGCAACGTGATGACGCCCATCCCGTCGGGCTCGGTGCGAGCCGACAACCCGGTCTCGCTGCGGTGCCGCCGCTCGGTGTCCTCGGGTTCCTCGTTGGCCTCGACCCACGCTGCGAGGGAGACGGCCAGGTCGCGAGGCGCAGTCCCCTTGGCGAGATCCAGCAGCTCGGCCTCCCGGTCGGGGTGGTCGACGGCGATGCGCACCAGGGTGCGCACCTGCCGGTAGGACAGCTCGCCGGCAGCGAACGCGTCGTCGACCGAGGGGAGCTTCGCGAGGGCGTGACCGACGCGCAGCCATTGGCGCGCCGTACCGAGCGCCACGCCCAGCGTGTCGGCGATCCACGCCGCACACGTCGAGTGCCCCGACTCGCGCCAGAGGGCCCGGCGGTCGTACTCCGCGACTGCATGGACGAGCTGGTGGTGCAACGAGCCCAGCAGCCGCCCCATCTCGACGATCCGTCCGACGAGCTCTTCGTCCGACGAGCTCCCCGCCTCGGGAGCCAGGAAGGGCACAGCAACACCGTCATCGTTCGACACGACGCCTCCGATCAGGAGTGCGACGACGGAGGGGAAGGCTGCGTCACACCCTAGGACCACCCTGTGACGACGCCGGGTGCCGCCAGCCGACGGGACGACTCCGGACGCGTCCATGGACGCGCTCGGGCAACAGGACCGGCGCCGGTCAGAGGCGGCCGGTCGACTTCACCGTGAGGTAGGTGTCCGCGAGCAGTGGCGCGAACCTCCCGGGCGGCGCGTCGATCACCGTCACACCAAGGCCCTTCAAGCGGGCTGCAGCCAGCTCGCGCTCGGCCTGCGCGGCCAGGGCCGCGGCGCGAAGGTAGGCGTCGCCGGACTCGGACGGTTCCGCTGTCGCCCACTCGACGAGGTGTGGGTCCCGCACCGCTGCGACCACCACCAGGTGCCTCCGCAGCAGCAGCGGCAGCGCCGGGATGATCCGCTCCTCCACCGACTGCTGCGACAGCTCGGTGAGCAGCACGACCAGGGAGCGGCGCCGGAACCGTGCGAGCAGCGCGGTGAACGCACCGCGGAAGTCGCTCTCCGCCAGGGCGGGCTCGACGTCGAACATCGCCTCGGTCATCCGGGTCACCTGGTGCTGGTGCCGGGCCGCCGGGACGATCGAGCGCACCTCCGCGTCGAACACGATCAAGCCGACCTTGTCCCCCAGCCGGGTGGCGACTGCACCCAGCATCATCACGCCGTCCATCCCGTGCTCGATGCGCGGCACGTCGCCCACCCGCGCCGCCGACAGGCGGCCCGAGTCGAGCAGCACCAGAACGGTCTGGTTCCGCTCCGGCCGGTACGTCCGCACGATCGCCCGGCCGACCCGCGCCGTCGCACCCCAGTCGATCGAGCGGAACTCGTCGTCGGGCGTGTACTCCCGCAGCTGCTCGAACTCGCTGCCACCGCCGGTGCCGTGCGCAGACCGGAGGCCGACCTCCAGCTGGCGTGCGGTGCGGATCCGCAGCTCGGCGTCCTTCCGGCTGCGGAACGGCGGGTGGATCCGCATGGCGCTCCCCACGTCCACCCGCGCCTGGCGTGCGCCCAGGCCGAGCGGTCCCACGACCCGCAGGGACACGCCCTCGATCCGGAACCTGCCCCGCCGCTCTGGTCGGACGTTCGTGGACGTCGTGCCCGCGTCACCGCCTCGCAGCACCATCCAGGAGCGGCGCCGCGTGGCGTTGAACGACGGCGGCAGCTCGTCGGCGACGCCCACCCGTGCCCTCCGACCGCTGGTGTTCCGCACGGTCCACGTCACCGCGCCCGTCTCGCCGGCGACGACCACCGGGGGCACACCCCGACGAACCTCGAACCGGGCGATCCGCGGTGCGGCCAGCGCATCCAGGACGGCGACGGCGAGCAGCCCGCCGTTCACGATCACGAGCGCCCACCAGAAGCTGCCACCGAGGTCACCGGGGTAGACCGCGAGCGCGACCGCGAGGACCAGCGCGACCAGGACGGCGCGGGGCATGAGGGCCATGTGGGCGCCCGGACCTCAGCGCGGGGCGGGGACGGCGGCGAGCACTGCGTCGAGGACACCGTCGGCCGTGGTCCCCTCCAGCTCCAGCTCGGGCCGGATCATGATCCGGTGCCGCATCGCCGGACGGGCGACCGCCTTCACCTCGTCGGGTGACACGAACGGCTTCCCCGACAGCCAGGCCCACGCCTTCGCTGCGCGGAGGAGTGCCGCAGCACCACGGGGCGACACGCCCAGCTCCACCGACGGGTTCTCACGGGTCGCCCGGCAGAGCTGCGTGACGTACTCGATGACAGGCGGCTCGACCACGACGCCGCCGGCCTCCCTCCGTGCCGCGGCGAGGTCCTCCGCGCTCGCCACCGGCCGCACTCCCGAACCGACGACGTCGTGCGGGTCCATCCCGGAGTGGTGCCGTCGCAGGACCTCGGCCTCCTGTTCGAAGGTGGGGTAGCCGACCAGCAGCTTGAAGAGGAACCGGTCGAGCTGCGCTTCCGGCAGCGGATAGGTCCCCTCGTACTCCACCGGGTTCTGGGTGGCGATGACCATGAACGGCTCGGGCAGCCTGCGGGTGGAGCCCTCGACCGACACCTGGTGCTCCTCCATCGCCTCGAGCAGCGCTGCCTGGGTCTTGGGCGGCGTCCGGTTGATCTCATCCGCGAGGAGGAGGTTGCAGAACACCGGGCCCGGACGGAACTGGAACGAACCGTCGCGCTGGTCGAACACCGACTGGCCGGTCACGTCCGATGGCATGAGGTCGGGCGTGAACTGCACGCGGGCGAAGTCGAGCGACATCGCCGCAGCGAGCGTCTTCACGACCAGCGTCTTCGCGACGCCCGGCACTCCTTCGAGCAGCACGTGCCCGTCGGTGAGCAGCGCTGCGATCAGGCCGGACACGACGCCGTCCTGGCCGACCACGACCTTGGCGACCTCCTCCCGGATGGCCGTCATGGCCTCGTGCGCACGCGTGGGCGTGGCGTGGGTCCTGGGGTCAGGCGGGGTGACGGGCTGCGTCATCGTGGAGTTCCTCCTGGAGGCGGTCGAGGGCGTGGACGAGTCGGATGAGGTCGGCGTCGGCGGTGGGGAGCGGCCCGGCGAGGAGCGCCGCGATCGCGCTGGGGTCCTGGCCGGTCCGCTGGGCGAGCGTGGTGGCGACGGCGACCGGGTCGGCCCGGCGCCCGAGGCCGAGGTCCTCCCCCAGCCGGCGGACGGCGTCGCGCCGGATCGCCGCGGCGGCGTGGGCGGGGTCGCGCCGGCGCTCCATGAGCCCGGCGCGTGCTTCCACCAGCTCGGAGCCGGCGATGGTGACCGGCAGCGTCTCGTCGACGACGCGGCCCCAGCGGCGGCCTCGGACGAGGGCGAACACGGCCAGCGCGATGAACCCCTGCCAGATGGCGAGCTTGATGCCGGTGGGGACGTGCGCCAGGAGCCCACCGGTCCCCTCCGCCACCGCCGGGACGCCCTGCAGTCCCGAGACCACCACGTCCACGCCGGCGGCGTCGCCGCCCGCCAGGATCGCCGCCGCCATCACGACGTTGTCTGCCATGGGCCCCTGCACCTCGTCGGACGGCTGGTCGAGGGTGCGCATCACGTCGTTCACCCAGAGCTCGGCCCCGGCGAGGGTGACCACCCTGCCGTCGCCCACCTGCCGCTCGACGAGGTACGCAGCGGAGCCGTCGCCGAAGCAGGACGACGCGCCGGACGGCACCGCCAGCGGTTCGAGGTCGGCCGTGTCGATCCGGTCGAGGCCGTCGACTGCGGCGAGGTCGGCCTGGGTGCAGTCCCTGGGCGACTGGTACTGGATGAACGGGCGCACCTCGGAGAGCGGAGGTGTGGGCCGGTCGGTCGGCCCGCCCAGCACCACGAGGCCTCCGGAGCTGGCGTGGGCTTCGACCGCCTCGCGGCCTTCGTCGCCGAGCTGGAGCGGACGGGGCACGAACACGATGCGGTCGCCCGATCCGTCCTCGACGTCGGCCAGGTCGACCTCACGCATCGGCACGTCCAGCCGGTCCATGACCCGAGCGAGGCCGGAGTAGCCGCGGGGCGACGAATCGCCCAGGCGGTAGGCGCCACGCGAGCGGTCCGGGCGGAACAGCACGCCGAGCACCACCACGACGATCGCCAGCAGGACCACCATCGCGATGGCGCGGCCCCGGTTCACGCCGCGACCCCGGTCCGTTCGAGCACCTGGGCGGCGGCCTCCCGCAGCAGCCGGAGGTCCTCGGGCCCGCAGTCGAGGTCCGCGTACCAGGCCAGCTCGAAGACCAGCGCCGCTCGGGAGAACGCGTCGGCTCCCTCGGGCAGCCGTTCGCGCACGTCGACGCGCAGCTCGCCGGTGGTGCGGCCGGGCTCGTCGCCGGCCAGCTCCATCTCCACGAGGCGGCCCACCAGCTCCCGGAACCGGGCGCGGATCGCGTCCTTCCAGCGCCCTTCGGCCTCGGCGACCTGGGCGTCCTCCCGCCACTCGCGGACGCTCCGGTGCGCTTCGATCTCCACCTCGGGCTCGGGCTCGTCGTCGCGCCGGACCTTCGGCACCCAGCGGCGGACGAGCAGCACCACGAGGCCGATCACCACGACCGCTGCGACGAACAGGAGCACGTAGAGGACGAACGTGGTGAGCCCGCTCGCGGGTCCGGTCGCGTCGGGCGGGGTGAGCCGGAGGTTCCGGGCCAACCACCGCATGAACCGTTCCCACAGCGAGAGGGGACGCTCGTACTCGCTGGCCGAGAAGACGTCGCGTGCGACGCGGCGCACCTCCTCGCGGTCGACGGTGGCGAGGATCACGCCAACGCTCCCCTCGGGCCGTCACCGGGGCGCGCCGGCGCCTGACCCAGCTCCACCGGCGCTGCGATCAGCAGGTCGAGGCCCTCGACCCGCACCCGCAGGTCGACGTAGGTCAGCGTCGCCCAGGCGGCGTTCAGAAGGGTGAGGCCGAGCGTGAAGGCGAGCGACACGATCGTGGCGATGAGGATCACCGTGAACGACGCGTCCTCCGCGACGGTGATCGCCCCGACGACCGACTCGATGAACAGCTCGATGACCCCGGCGACCACGGCGATCATGCACACGATCCCGAGCACCGGGCCGAACCGCTTCTGGGTGAGGTGGAACGACCGCTTGATCGCGCGGATGGGACCAGCGCCCTCGGCGGCGATCACCGGTGACACCACGAACAGCAGCGCGACCACGAAGACCAGCCCGAGGCCGCACGCCAACAGGCCGATGGCACGGATCGGCAGCCCCAGCAGCCAGGCGGCGATCGCCACCGGTGCACGCCGAGCCACCATGCCGAGCGTGTCGGAGATGCCCGGGTCCGCGCCGCTGGTCCACGCCATGAAGAGGTGGGTGGTCGCCAACCCCGTGAGCACGAGGGCGATGAACCCACCCGCTGCGGCGATCCACCCCCAGCTGTTCACGCCATCGGCCCACACGTTGAACCCGCCGTACGCGACGCTCTGCGACTCCGGATCCAGCAGGTCGGTGAGCCCCGGGCGCGCCTCGATCGTCGCCATCACGCCCGGGAGCACCACGAGCGGCAGCTGGATCACCAGACCCACCACGAGGAGCGTCCCGAACCGGAACCGGATCAGTTCGAAGGCGGCATCGAGCACCGCCGTGGGTCGCCGGGGACGGAGCCCGAGGCCCAGGGGGAGCCGCACGGGCGGGTCGCCGTCGGCGACGGGGGACGAGTCCTCGGTGGATCCCACAGGGCCTCTGTTCTACTGCCGTCCGCTCGACGCACCGGCCATCATGGGCAGGTGACGGCACGCCCCTCGGCCGACCCGGCTGCGCTCTACGGCGACGAGTTCGCCGACGTGTACGACGACTGGTACCGGGACCTCGGCGATCCGGAGGAGGTCGTCGACGCCCTCGGGCGGCTCACGCCGCGCGACCGTGGACGCGTCGTCGAGCTCGGCGTGGGGACGGGTCGGCTCGCGCTGCCGCTTGCCGCAGCAGGGTGGGAGGTGGTCGGCATCGACGCCTCGAACGCCATGCTGGAGGTGCTCCGCCGCAAGCTCGTTGCCTCTCCGGAGCTGGCGGAACGGACCGAGCTCGTGCACGGCGACGTCACCGACGGGCGATCCTGGCCGGACGGACCGGCCGATGTGGTGCTCGCGTCGTTCAACCTCCTGCTGAACCTCCCCGACCGGGGCTCCCAGGCCGAGGCGGTGGCGCTCGCGGCCGAACACCTCCGCCCGGGCGGCGTGCTCGTGTGCGAGACGCAGGTCCTCGACCTCCGGTCCGCTCCGCCCGAGACGACCGTCGAGCGAGCCGACGGCGTGGTGATCCACACGGTGGTCGATCGCGTCCATGGACGCGTCCAGGGGCGGCACGTTGCACCGGATGGCACCGAACGCCGCTGGCACCTCCGTGCGCTCGCACCAGCCGAGCTCGACGCGCTCGCGGTCGCGGCCGGGCTGGTGCCGGAGGCTCGCTGGGGCGGGTGGGACGGCGCCCCGTTCGAGGCGGGCACCTCCCTGGTCGCCGTCACGGTCCACCGCCGCCGCTGAACCATCTGGCGTCGTCCGACGGCCCGGTGCGACGATCCCACCATGTCCGTCCCCCGCGGCAACATCCTCCGCGACACCACGCCGATCCCTGTCGACGGTGCCCCCGGCCGCTACCGGGTCGACGTCGGCGAGGCCTGGCGCATCTTCTACGCGTTCGGCGGGATGACGATGGCCTGCGCACTGGCGGCGGCGGAGGCAGCCATCGACCGCCCCGACCTCCGGCTGGTGTCCGCCGAGGCGACGTTCTGTCGTGCGATCCCCGTGGGCCCGTGTGCGATCGAGGTCGAGGTGCTCCGCAGCGGCCGGGCGGGCGCCCAGTGCCACGTGCGCATGTGGGCCACCGACGACCTCACGGGTCCGGTCGGGAACGACCTCGTCGTCACCGTCGTGTTCGGCGCCAGCCGCCCGGACTGGTGGAGCTTCGACGGGCTCTCCTTCCCCGCCGACGTCCGGGACCCCGAGCTCTCGCCCGGGCGCCCGCAGGTGGAACGGCCCACCCCCTGGGACGACATCCCGTACCACCACCAGACCGACTTCCGCTTCGGCACCGACGAGGTGCCCTGGGAACAGGAGGGTCCGGCGGAGCCACGCACCTTCACGTGGTTCCGGTTCCTCGAGCCGCCGCTCCTCGACGACGGCCGCTGGTCACCGGCCTCGCTCGCGGTCCCCGGCGACATCCTGGGGCCCGCGGTCGGCCGGGGTCGGGGTCGACCCGACGAGTTCTTCATGGTCCTCTCGCTCCAGATCGGCCTGCAGTTCCTCGAGCCGATGACCGGGAAGTGGCTGGGCCAGCACACCCGGGCCCACCGCGCCGGCGACGGGTTCGCGCACGGGACGGCCGAGCTGTGGAGCGACGACCGCCGTCTGGTCGGCTTCGCGACCCAGTCGGCGCTGCTGCGGCGGATGGACGCCGGCTGACGCCCACCGCCACATCGCCCGGTCAGCCGATCAGCCGATCAGCAGGGCGTGGGACTCGGCGAGCGACAAGAGGAACATCGAGATGCCGAGCAGCCCCGCTGCCACGGTCCGTCCGACCCGCTCGGAGGTCGGCTGCTGCCTCGGGTCCCGTCCGGCGAACAGCACCGCACCCACGATCGCGCCCGCCACGAGCCCGCCGACGTGCCCGCCCACGGAGATCCCGGGGATGGCGAAGGTGAAGACGAGGTTGAGGAGGATGATCGTCCCCAGGCCGCTCTGCAGGGGGTTGAGGCCCTGGACCAGCTGGTAGACGACGAGGACGCCGAACAGCCCGAAGATGGCGCCCGATGCGCCCACCGTCAGGCCCTGCCCTCGTTCGAAGAGCAGCACCACGCCGAGCGCCCCACCGATCAGCGACACCGCGTAGGCGGTCAGGAACCGGGCCTTCCCGATCGCAGGTTCGAGCGAGACGCCGATGGTGTACAGCACGAACATGTTCATGCCGAGGTGCAGCGCGCCTGCGTGCAGGAAGCCGCCGGTGACGAGCCGCCACCACTCCCCGTCCCCCACGAGGGGCGGGTAGAGGCCCCAGTCGAAGGTGAACCTGCCCCGGAACCCCGCAGCGGACACGTCGCGGTCCATCACCATGCTCACGAGGAACACCACCACGTTGAGGGCGACGAGCGCCGTGGTCACCGGTGCGGCGCCACGCCGCATCGCGCTCCGGCCCGTGACGTGCGGTGAGCGGGCGGCCGCCTCGGCCACGCACTCGGGGCAGTGGTAGCCCACGGACGCCTGCCGCATGCACGACGGGCAGATGGGGCGGCTGCACCGCTGGCAGGTGACGCCCGTCCACCGTTCCGGGTGGAGGTAGCAGGTCATGAGGGGTGGGTCCGACACGCTCACCCGTTCAGGATACGGGCGTCCTCCCCCGCCTCTTCGGGGACCGCTTCCGCCTTCTCAGGATCCGGCGGTGGGGTGCCGCGCTCCTCGTCGAGCACCCAGATCGAGGCGCCGAGGGGCGGCAACGTGACGAGGATCGATCCCGGCTGACCTTGCCACGGCGTCGCCATGTCGGCGTCGGCGGTCCCGGCGAGCAGCCCACTCCCCCCGTACCGGAGGTCGTCGGTCGACAGGACCTCGCACCACCGGCCGTCGAACGGCACGCCCAGCCGGTACCCGTGGCGGGGCACCGGTGTGGCGTTGAGGACGATGAGGACGATCTCGCCGGTGGTCGGGTCGCGTCGGGCGAGGGAGAACACCGAGCTCTCGGCGTCACCCGCGTCCAGCCACCAGCTGCACTCCCGGTCCTCGTCGCCACGCCACAGGGCTCCCTGCCGGGCGACCAGGCGGTTGAGGTCGGCGATCAGGCGTGAGATGCCGGCGTGGTCCGGGTCGTCGGCGAGCCACCAGTCCAGCTCGCGGTGGTCGGCCCACTCCCGCTCCTGGCCCAGCTCACCGCCCATGAACACGAGCGGGGCGCCCGGCGAGCACCACTGCCAGGCGTACAGCAGGCGCAGCGTGGCGCGCCGCTGCCAGTGGTCGCCGGGGAACTTGGCGACCAGCGCGCCCTTGCCGTGGACCACCTCGTCGTGCGAGAGGGGCAGCACCCAGCGCTCGTCGAACGCGTAGTGCATCGGGAAGGTCATCTCGTGGTGGTGGTACCGCCGGTGCACGGGATCACGCTGGAGGAAGCCGAGCGTGTCGTGCATCCAACCCATGTTCCACTTGCGGTCGAAGCCGAGGCCGCCCTCCGACGTGGGCTTGGTCACCCCGGGCCAGGCGGTCGACTCCTCGGCGATCACGAGCGCTCCGGGGTGCTCGTCGTGGACCACGTCGCACAGCTCGCGGACGAAGGCGACCGCCTCGAGGTTCTCGCGGCCGCCGTGGCGGTTCGGCTCCCACTGCCCCTCACCGCGGCTGTAGTCGAGGTAGAGCATCGAGGCGACGGCGTCGACGCGGAGCCCGTCCACACGGAACTCGTCCAGCCAGTAGAGGGCGTTCGCCACGAGGAAGTTCCGCACCTGGTTGCGTCCGTGGTCGAACACGAGGGTGCCCCAGTCGGGGTGCTCGCCCTTGCGGGGGTCCCAGTGCTCGTACAGCGGGCCGCCGTCGAAGCGGGCGAGGCCCCCCTCGTCGCGCGGGAAGTGCGCGGGCACCCAGTCCACGAGCACCCCGATGCCGGCCCGGTGCAGGGCGTCCACGAGGTAGCGGAGGTCGTCGGGCGAGCCACCACGCGCATCGGGGGCGTAGTAGCCGGTGACCTGGTAGCCCCACGATCCGCCGAACGGGTGGGTGGCGGGCGGCATCAGCTCCACGTGGGTGAAGCCGAGGCGCACGACGTGCTCGACCAGCGGCTCGGCGAGCGCCCGGAACCCGAGGGGCTTGCCGTCGGGGCCGTGGCGCCACGAGCCGGCGTGCAGCTCGTAGACCGCCATGCGGCCGCCGTTGCGCTCGGCCCGGGTCGCCTCCCAGTCGGGGTCCGTCCACCTGAAGTCGGAGGCGTCCACGACGCTCGCCGTGCGCGGGGGCACCTCGGCTCGCCTCGCCATCGGATCCCGTCGCTGGACCCAGCGCCCGTCGTGGAGCTGGACCTCGAAGGCGTAGTTCTGGCCGGGCTCCATGCCGTCGACCCAGCCCTCCCAGACCCCGGAACCGTCGAGCGGCTCGAGCACGTCGACGCCGCCGGTCCAGCCGTTGTGGTCGCCCAGCACCTGCACGCCCCGCGCGTTCGGCGCCCACACCGCCACGTGCGCACCGCCGTCGTGGGGGTGCACGCCGAGCATCTCCCAGAGCCGGCGATGGGTCCCCTCGCCGAAGAGGTGGAGGTCGACGGGACCGATCCCCGGGTGCTTCACCGGGCCACCTCGTGCACTGCGAGGTCGTGCTCGAACACCACGAGGAGGGCGTCCCGGCTCAGGCGTTCGCCCGGGATCAGCCGATGGACCTCGTCCACGGACGTGTAGCCACGCAGGAACCCCTGGGTCGCGCTGTCCTCCCACGCCTCGGCGAGCACGCTCAGCTCGCGCTCCGGCGGGTCGATCGGTCGTGGTGCGTCGACCTGGTCGTCCTGATCCGGCGCGTCGCCGCGGACCGCGGCCACGCCCGTGGCCAGCGCGCGGCGTGCGACCCGCTGGACGTCCCTCAGGACCGACGCCACGTCGCGGAGGGGCGACGACCGGAGCGGCTCGTCGTCTTCCACGGCGGTCCGCCCGGCGGCGTCGCCGAACCCGTCGAGGAACCAGCCGTCGCGGTCCTGTCGTGCGTGGTGGAGGCGGAGGTCGCCGTGCACCCGGATGCGGGAACCCAGGTCGGTCCCGTGGGCGAGCCGGCGGTAGGTCGACTCGATGCGCGCCAGGTCGAGGTCGGCCGCTCCGCTGGCCGAGCGCAGCCGCCGGAGGCGACCCACCAGCTCGGCGACGAGTGCGTCAGGTTCGAGTGGCTCCGAGCCGAACGCTGCGGCCAGGCCGACGTGCAGGGTGGCCACCGCCCGTCCCAGCCCTTCCGCCACCGGGCCGATGTCGCCGCGGGCTCCGGTGGGCGGACGTCGGTCGGCGAGCACCTCGGCGATCGACGCGGCGAACGAGCCGAGCGCGTCGGGTCCGCTGCGCAACGGACGGACCACGCCGAGCTCCGAGCTGCCGCGGCGCCACACGGCCTCCGGGGCGACCACCACGTCGCAGCCGACCGCGCCCAGCGCCACCGGCACCGCGATCTCGGGGACCGGCCCGTCGGCGAGCTGTCGCTGCAGGCGGAGCTCCCAGCGGTCGTCGGCGACCACCGTGCCGTCTGCGGTCGGCGTGCCCACCCGTCGCACGCGCAGGTCCGGCGAGATCTCGGCGAACAGCGCAGCGGCTGTCTCGGGGTCCCAGAGCGCGTCGTACGCGACGGCCCAGCCGTCGGGCGTCGGGACCTTGCCGACCACGGCGGCCTCAGGGATGCCGGAGGGAGCCTCGAGCGCGATGCCGAGGACCACCTGGTGGACCTCTTCGGAGCCGTCGGCGCCGTGGACGCGCAGCGGTGCCCGGACCAGCAGTGGCCAGGTCCGGCGCAGCGCCTCCAGCTCGATCGGGACGACGGCGGCAGGGGGGCCACCGGGTCCCGACCACCGTTGCTGCGGGAGCCACTCCTGCAGGCGGGCGCTCAGGGTCTCGACGAGGGCATCGGGATCGATGGTGGCATTCTGCCCGACGGGACCGGGTGGCTAGACCCGGCCGCCCGTGATGCTGAACACGTGGGCGACCCGATCGGGGTCCAGGCGCACGTAGTTCGGGCCGCTCCGCCACCACCAGTGCTCGCCCGTGAGCTCGTCGACGACCTCGAAGTGGTGGTCGACGCCGAGGGCCGGCCCGTCCACGTGGACGACCGTCTCGGCCACGTCGTCGGGAGCGCAGTTGGCGATCACGAGCACCGGATCGCTCCCGTCGGGCGCGGTCCGGCTCCACGCGAGGACGTCGGGATGCTCGCTCCTCCACGCACGGTGGGTGTCGAGCGACCAGAAGCCCGGGTGTGCCCGGCGGATCTCGTTGAGGCGGGCGACGAACGGAGCGAGGGAGCCGGGCTGGTCCCAGTCGCGCTCCACGATCCGGTACTTCTCGCTGTCGGAGTACTCCTCGTTGTGCGGGGAGGCGGGCACGTTCTCGCACAGCTCGTAGCCCGAGTACAGGCCCCAGGACGGGGCGAGGAGCGCCGCGAGGAGCGCCCGGATGCGGAACTGGGCCTCCGAACCGTCGCGCAGCGGGCCGAACAGGATGTCGGGGGTGGACGGCCAGAAGTTCGGCCGGAAGATCGACGCCTTGGGCCCGCGGGCGAGCTCCTCGACGTACTCCCCCAGCTCCCCTGCGGTGAGCCGCCACGTGAAGTACGTGTAGCTCTGCGAGAAGCCCACCTCGGCCAGCTCGTGCATGACCGCCGGACGGGTGAACGCCTCGGACAGGAGCACCACCTCGGGGTGGCGGGAGCCGAGGTCCTCGATCAGCCACTCCCAGAACGCGATCGGCTTGGTGTGCGGGTTGTCGACCCGGAAGACGGTCACCCCCCGGGCGATCCAGAACTCGAGGATGTCCCGACATGCCTCCCAGAGGTGCGCCCGGTGGGGAGGCGGCGGCCAGAACTCGATCGGGTGGATGTCCTGGTACTTCTTCGGCGGGTTCTCGGCGTACCGGAGCGTGCCGTCGGGGCGGTGGGCGAACCACTCCGGGTGCTCCTTGATCCAGGGGTGGTCCGGGGAGCACTGGAGCGCGTAGTCGAGCGCCACCTCCATGCCCAGCTCGTTCGCCCGCGCCACGAAGCGATCGAAGTCCTCGAAGGTCCCGAGCGACGGCTCGATCGCCGTGTGGCCTCCCGCCTCTCCGCCGATGGCCCACGGGCTGCCGGGGTCGTCGGGTCCGGCCTCGAGCGTGTTGTGCCGGCCCTTGCGGTGGGTCGCCCCGATCGGGTGGATCGGCGGCAGGTACACGATGTCGAAGCCCATCGCCGCGATGGCGTCCAGCCGCTCGATCGCCCCGCCCGCGAACCCGCCTTCGGAGCGGGGGAACATCTCGTACCAGGCGCCGGTGGCGGCCAGCTCGCGCTCCACCCGCAGGAGCACCGGAGCGCTCGAGGTGAGGTCCCACGGGTCGCAGAGCGAGTCGCAGATCTCGACCACCGCGTCGTCGAGGGCGGCGTCGTACCGCACCCGGTCGGCGCAGGTGTCGTCGCGGAGCAGCGCCGCGGTGTCGACCAGGCGCTGGCGCACCTCCTTCGGGGCCACCTCCACCAGTTCGTCGAGGATGGCGGCGCCCACCAGCAGCTCGGGGCTCACGTCCTCGTCGGCCTCCAGCCACTTCCGGAGGTCCCGGCACCACGTGCGGTACCGGGCGGTCCAGGCGTCGATCACCAGCTCGTGGTGCCCGATCCGTCCGATCTCGATCGTCCCGCCGAACCAGTCGTCCGGCCCGGGCTCCAAGCGCACCTCGGTCCACCTGCCCCCGGGCGAGCGCCATCTGGCCCGGGCGGCGAGGATGCCGTGGCCGTCGCGGAACGCCCGTGCGCCGACCCGCAGGGGACGGCCGGCGATCATCTTCGCCCGCCGGTCCGCACGAGCCTCGGGCGCCACGTCCCGGATGACGATCTTGCCGGTGCCCGTCACCTGTAGATCACCAGATCCAGGTTGCCGGTCGTCATCGGCATGGAGGCGGTCTGCATCCAGATGCCGCGGATCCTCGCGAACCGGTAGCTCTGCACCAGCGCCGACCCGACGAAGGTCACGGTCTCGTCGAAGCCGGAAGGGTCTTGGACGCGCAACGTGCCGGTCACCCATCCGCTGCCCTTTCCCACGACGACCTTCAACGAGAACACGCGGTTCGGGTCGCGGTCGTCGGCGACCCTCGCCTCGAGGTTCGCCGAGCGGGGGCGGTCGAGCAGCTCGGCGACGCTCCGCCGGGACGACACGAGCAGGCGGTCGTGGTACTCCACCGGGCCGGTGAGGTCGATCTTCACCTTCAGCGCCTTGATCAGCGGGCGCTGCTCGCGTCGCACCGAACCGGCTTCGGCGCCGCGGGTCACCTTCCCGTCCTCCACGGCGATGTCCAGGTACGGACCGCCGCACCGGATGACCGCCTCGAGCGTGCGGCACGCGGCGTGCGACACGGTCGAGCCGTCGAGCGACCACGTGAAGTTGCCGACCTCGAAGGTGTTCGAACCCACGGCCTCGGCGACCTGGCGCTCGCCCCGGCCGTCCTCGCCGATCACCCAGATCTCGCCGCACTCGGGTCCGGCTGCGAAGACAACGAGCTTCCCGTCGGGCGACGGCGACGGACGACAGATGCGTTCGTGCGTGGCCATGATCGCGGTGCGGGCGGTGGTCACGTCGAGGCGGACCAGCTGCTCCTTGCCCTTCAGCGATGCAACGGCGTAGAAGAACTTGCCGTCGGGGGCGAAGGCGGGGTCGTCCACCGAGAACGGCGAGCTGGTCGGCTGCCCCGAGAAGGGCTCGACGACCGCGATCGTCAGCTCCTTGCCGGTCTCGACGTCGGCCGACCGGAGGTAGAGGTACGGGTCGAGCGGCGAGAACTGCAGCTCGAGCGGCACCCGGGTGACGGGGTCGGAGAGCTGCTGGGGCGGGTCCTCCCGGCCGTCGACGAAGGCGAGCATCGCCCGGGCGACCCCGTTCGGCCCAGCCGCCAGGTACGCGATCGACACGCCGGTGATGTCGAACGAGAGCAGGTTCTCGCTGGCCTGGGGTGGCACGACGGCGTCGGTCGCCACGATCTGCTCCCCCTGGCCGTTGGCTGCCGCAAGGACGAGCGCGCCGTCGTTGCGGACGTAGGCCACCTGTGACCCACCGGGCGACCACGTGAGCGGCGCCAGTCCGGCGGCGTTCGCCACGGCGCCGCGCCCGACGACCTTTCCGTCGCTCCCGTCGCTCTGCGACACCACCACGTCGCCGGTGGGCGTCACGTACGCGACGCGTCCCGGACGGCGATCGATCGACGGTGCCGTGGTGCGACCCCGGATCGTGGTGGTGCTCCGGTCCTGCTGCGCGGACGCGGGCAGGGCGCCGAGCAGCAGCGCCGCCACGACCGCGATCGCGAGGGGAGCGCGTCGGACCGGCCGGCGGAAGGCGCGCGGAGGTCCGCCGGGGTGGTGTGCGTCATGAGCCACAGCGGTCTCCAAGGTAGGCGTGGCGGAGGCACCTTCCCACCGCGACCCTCGGTAGCGTCGATGGACATGAAGGCCGTGCGAAGCTTGACCGTCCGCCCCGCCATCCCCGATGCCATCGCGGGACTCGACGAGCTGGCGGCCAACCTCCGTTGGTCGTTCCACCGTCCCACCAGGGACCTGTTCGAGGAGATCGACCCCGAGGAGTGGGGTCGGTCCGGGCACGATCCCCGGCTGGTCCTGGCCCGCGCCCCCCACGATCGGCTGGTGGAGCTGAGCCAGGACGCCGGCTACGTCTCACGGGTCGAGGCCGAGGTCGCCGGCCTCCGTGAGGCACTCACCTCTCGCACGTGGTTCGACGAGCACGTCGGCGACCTCGGCGGCGCCGTGGCCTACTTCTCCCCCGAGTTCGGGATCGCCGAGGCGGTCCCGCAGTACTCGGGCGGCCTCGGGGTCCTCGCCGGCGACCACCTGAAGTCGTCCTCCGACCTGGGCGTCCCGCTCGTCGGCGTCGGGCTCTTCTACCGGCACGGCTACTTCCGCCAGCTGCTGTCGCCCGACGGTTGGCAGATGGAGCGGTTCCCCGACCTCGACCCGTACGCGATGAGCATGGAGCTGATCGAGGGCGTCCGGGTCCACCTCGACCTGGCCGAGGACCACGCCGTCGCCCAGGTGTGGCGGGCCCGGGTCGGCCGCACGCCGCTGTACCTGCTCGACACCGACGTCGACGAGAACCCCGACCACATCCGCACCATCTGCGACCGCCTCTACGGCGGCGACATCGAGCACCGGTTGCGCCAGGAGATCCTCCTCGGCATCGGCGGCGTTCGGATGCTGCGCGAGCTGGGCGTCGACGTGGCGGTGTTCCACACGAACGAGGGCCACGCGGGCTTCCTGGGCCTCGAGCGGATCCGGCTCCTGATGACCGAGCAGGGCCTCTCGTTCGACGAGGCGGTCACGGCCGCCCGTGCCGGCGGGGTGTTCACCACCCACACACCGGTGCCCGCGGGCATCGACCGGTTCCCCGTCGACCTCATCGCCCGCTACTTCGGCGGCTGGGCGAACGAGGTGGGGATCGGCCTCGACGAGCTGCTGGCGCTGGGCCACCGGCCGTCGGAGGCGCCCGAGGAGCGCTTCAACATGGCGGTCATGGGCATGCGCCTCGCGGAGCGGCGCAACGGCGTCGCACGCCTCCACGGGGAGGTCTCGCGGGCGATGTTCCAGGACCTCTGGCCCGACGTGCCGCCCGCCGAGGTCCCGATCGGGTCCATCACGAACGGGGTGCACCCGTGCACCTGGGTCTCTCCCGAGATGTCGCACCTGCTGGCCGAGCAGAACGGCGAGCCGTGGGGCTCGTCACCCGACGAGTCCTGGGACCTCGACGGCGTCGACGACCAGCGGCTGTGGGATGCACACCTGGAGGGCAAGCGCCGCCTCGTCCGCTTCGTCCGCCAGCACCTGCGCGAGAAGGCCCTGGCCCGCGGCGTCTCCCCCTCCGACCTCGACTGGACCGAGGGCGTCTTGGACCCCGACATCCTCACGATCGGGTTCGCCCGCCGCTTCGCCACCTACAAGCGGGCCACGCTCCTCCTCAGCCAGCCGGACCGCCTGCGTGCGCTGCTCTGGCACGACGAGCGACCGGTGCAGTTCGTGTTCGCCGGCAAGGCGCACCCCGCTGACGAGCCCGGGAAGGAGCTGATCAGGGCGATCGCAGCGTTCTCGCACGAGCGCGACGTCCGGGACCGGTTCGTGTTCCTCGACGACTACGACATCGCCGTCGCCCGCCACATCATCCAGGGCGCCGACGTGTGGCTGAACACGCCGCTGCGCCCGCAGGAGGCGTGCGGCACCTCCGGCATGAAGGCCGCCATGAACGGGGCGATCAACTGCTCGGTCCTCGACGGGTGGTGGGACGAGTGCTTCAGCCCGGAAGCGGGCTGGGCGATCTCGTCGGCTGAGGACGCGACCGACCTCTCCCGCCGCAACGAGCGCGAGGCCGACTCGCTGTTCGACCTGCTCGAGCACCAGGTGGCCCCCCGCTACTGGGACGATCGCGTGCCGGGCGGGGTGAGCCCCGCCTGGGCCGCCACGATGCGGTCGTCGATCGGGCTCGGTCGGTTCGTCAGCTCGGGGCGGATGGTCCGCGACTACGTCACCGACCTGTACCAGCCGGCAGCCAGCGCGTCGGCCGAGCTCGCCGCCGATGGGTTCGCGGGCGCCCGTGAGCTGTCGGGGTGGCGTCGCCGCGTGCTCGACGGCTGGCACGCCGTCCACATCGACGAGGTCCAGATGGACGAGTCCATCGCCGACCTGTCGGCGAGCCGCACCGTGTCGGCACGGGTCAGCCTCGGCGACCTCGACCCCGGCGACGTCCAGGTGCAGCTGCTCAGCGGTCTCGTCGGTCAGGCCGGCGAGCTGGAGGACCCGGCGCTCATCCCGATGTCACCGGTGGGTCCGGACGGTGACCGGCACCAGCGGTTCGAGGCGAAGCTCGCCTTCACCGAGGCCGGCCGCGCCGGCATCACGGTGCGTGTGGTCCCCCACCACCCGTTCCTCGGCGACCCGCTCGATCTCGGTCGGGTCGCCTGGGCGGGCTGAGCCCGAGCCGTCCCTGCGGCGGCCGAGGAACGCTGCGACGAGGCACACCGTCGCCCAGCCGAGCGCCATCCCCCAGAACCAGGGGTCGCCCTGGTCACGCAGGTACCGGGCGAAGCCCAGGCCCAGGGCGGGCGCGGCGACGACGGTCCCGGCGACGAGCCGTCCTGGTCGGTGGCGGGCGAGGCCGAGGTGCTCTGCGCACCACTCGAGCACGGTCGGGACCGGCGCCAGCACCATGACCCACGGCACCCACCCACCGTCCGCACCCCAACGCAGGCCTGCCGCAGCGACGATGAGCGCCAACGGGTAGAGCACGGCGCAGCGCCGGCAGACGTGGCGGTCACCGATGTGGACGCAGCGGTCGTAGTCGTCGGGCCAGTGGTGGGCGCACCACATGGGCGACGGGGCGGGGGCCGAGCTCATCCCCTCCCATCGGCACGTGGAGGCGGATCAGCAGCCGAGGCGGATCAGAAGGTGGCCTTGCCGGGCCCGTGCTCGAGGAAGCTCGCCACGCCGATCGTGGCGTCGGGGGTGCCGAAGCTCTCCACGAACCGGTCCTGCTCGACGCGCAAGCCCTCGTCGAGCGACCCCTCCAGCCCCTCGTCGATCGCGGCCTTCGCGAGGGCGATCGACCGGGGCGGCCCTGCTGCGAACGTGGCCGCCCAGTCGAAGGTCGCCTGCTCCAGCTCCTCGGGCTCGACCACGCGGTCCAGGAGGCCGATGGCGAGCGCCTCCTCCGCCGTCACCTGCCGGCCGGAGAGGACGAGGTCCTTCGCCCGTGACGGGCCCACGAGGCGGGCGAGGCGCTGCGTGCCCCCGCCGCCAGGGATGATGCCGAGGAGGATCTCCGGCTGGCCGAGGCGGGCCTTCGACGAAGCGATGCGCAGGTCGCACGCCAGCGCCAGCTCGCACCCGCCGCCAAGGGCGAACCCGCTGATCGACGCGATCGTGACGCTCGGGATGGCGGCCACGGCGTTGAGCGCATCGAGGAACGCGCCACCCACCTCGCGCACCCGCTCGGCGGGGGCGATGCGGAACGCTGCCGGGTCGGCGTTCTCGGCGAACTCCGTGATGTCGGCACCGGCGGCGAACAGCTTCGGCCCGCCGGTCACCACCACCGCCCGAGCCGGGTCTTCTGTCAGCTGGGCTGCCACCTCTTGCAGCCGGCCGAGCACGGCGGTGGACAGGGCGTTGACCTTCGGGTTGTCGAGCGTGACCACGGCGATCCCGTCGTCGCGCCGCTCCAGGGTGACCAGTTCCGACATGTCCCGGCACGGTAGCCGCATGTCAGCGGGATCAACCTGTCCCGAGCAGGCGGTCGACCGCCGACCAGGGGTCGAGGCGTCGCTCCTGCACCGCGGCGACGAGGGCGTCGAAGCCGTCCACGGTGACCGCCGCCTTGGCGCGCTCGGCCAGCTGGGCTGCGGCCAGGCGTGACAGCTCCGAGCGGGTCCGCTCCGAGCGTCGCCGCTCCAGCTCGCCCGTCTCCTCGAGGTGTGCCCGGTGTGCGCGCACGGCGTCGACGACCTCGGCGACTCCCTGCCCGTCGGAGGCGACGGTCTGCAGCACCGGTGGCTCCCAGCCGCCATGGTCCGAGAGCGCCAGCATCCGTCGCAGGTCCCGTTCCGTCTCGCGGGTGCCGGGCCGGTCGGCCTTGTTGATCACGAACACGTCGGCGATCTCCATGAGCCCTGCCTTGTTCGCCTGCACCGAGTCGCCCCAGCCGGGGTTCACCACGACCACGACGGTGTCGGCAGCCCCCACCACCTCGATCTCCACCTGGCCGACACCCACGGTCTCCACGAGGATCCACGGCAGACCGGCCGCGTCGAGGACCCGGATCGCCTGTGGGGTGGCCAGCGCCAACCCCCCGAGGTGGCCACGGGTGGCCATCGACCGGATGAACACCCCGTCGTCGAGGCTGTGGTCGCCCATGCGCACCCGGTCGCCCAGGATCGCGCCGCCCGAGAACGGGGACGACGGGTCGATCGCGAGGACGCCGATGCGCTCCCCCGCCTCGCGGACCACTCGGCACAGGGCGCTCGTCAAGGTCGACTTCCCGGCGCCCGGCGCGCCGGTGAGGCCCACCGTGTAGCCGGTCCCGGCGGCCCGGTGCGCCACCTGGCCCACGGCGCGTGCCCCGGCCCCGCCCCGCTCGGTGAGCGTCAGCAGGCGGGCGAGCGACGCCCGGCGCCCCGACTGCGCCTCGGTGAGCAGCGTGCCGACGGCCTCGGCGGTGGCGGTCACCTCAGAGCGCGACGGGGGTGCCGTCCTCGACCGGCGCTCCACCCGTCTCGACCACTGCGGTCACGCTGGGGACCCGGTCCTTCAGGATCCGCTCGACGCCGGCCCGCATCGTCCCCGACGACGACGGGCAGGTCCCGCACGTGCCGCTCAGGAGCAGCTCCACCACCCCGGTGGACTCGTCGACGCCCACGAGCTCGATGTCGCCGCCGTCCGAGCGGACGGCGGGGCGGAGCACGTCGACGACCTGTGCGACCTCGCTGAACACGAGGGCGAGGCTACTGGGCGCCGATCGGCCGCCGCGGCCGGCGCCTCGCCCCGACGTGCGATGCTGGTCGGCGTGTCCGCCGCGCCAGCGCTCCTCGCCCACCAGGGCGGCTGGGACGAGATCTTGATGGTCCTCGGCCCGATCCTCGTGTTCTGGCTGATCCTGCGCGCCGCCCGGCGCCGTGCCGAGGCCGCCAACGAGATCCCGGGCGAGGGCGACGCTCCGGTCGAGGGTGCCACGGCCGACGTCGACGGCTGAGGAGCTGGCCCGCACCGAGCTGGCCCGGCCCGATCAGGGGGCTCGAGTGATGGAGGCGCCGATGCCGGCGAGCTTCTCGACGAAGCCTTCGTACCCCCGGTCGAGGTGGTGGGCGTCGTGCACGACGGTCTCTCCCTCTGCCCGCAGGCCGGCCACCACCAGCGCCGCGCCGGCCCGGATGTCGAACGCCCGCACCGGTGCGCCCGACAGCCACTCGACCCCGTCGATCACCACGTGGTGGCCCTCCACCTCGATGGAGGCCCCCATGCGGGCCAGCTCACCGATGTAGCGGAACCGGCCGCTGAAGAGGTTCTCCGTGGCGAAGCTCGTGCCGTCGGCCACCGAGAGCGCCGCTACGAACATCGGCAGGACGTCGGTGGCCACGCCCGGGTACGGGAGCGTCGCCACATCGGTGGCGCGCAGCTTGCCGGTCCCCATCACCCAGAGCCCCGCCGAGTCCGGAGCGGCCCGGACGCCCATGTCGCCCAGCTTCCGGACGACGGCGTTCAGGTGGTCCGGCTCGGCGCCGGCCAGGGTGACCTCGCCGCCGGCCACCGCCACGCACGTGAGGAAGGTGGCCGCCTCGATCCGGTCGGGCACCACTTCGTGCTGCACCGGCCGCAGCTCCCGGACGCCCTCCACCTCGATCAGGGGGCTGCCGGCTCCCAGCACCCGGGCACCCATCCGGTTCAGGAAGGCGGCCAGGTCGGAGATCTCCGGCTCACGCGCCGCGTTCTCGATCGTGGTCGTGCCGTCGGCGAGCGTGGCGGCGAGGAGCACCGTCTCCGTGGCGCCCACGGACGGGTACTCGAGCACCACTCGCCCACCGGTCAGCCCTGGGGCCTTGGCGTCGATGTTGCCGTGGCGCAGCTCGAAGGACGCCCCCATGGCCTCCAGGCCCGACAGGTGCAGGTTGATCGGGCGACTGCCGAAGTCGTCGCCTCCCGGCATGGCGATCCGTGCCTCCCCGCACCGGGCCAGCAGGGGGCCGAGCAAGGCGGTGGACGCCCGCATCTTCTCGACCAGCTCGTAGGGGGCCTCGGGAGACGGCTCTTCGGGTGAGCTCACCTCGAGGACGTTCGCGTCGAGCCACTCGGAGGTGGCTCCGATGGCGGCGAGCGCTTCCCGCATCCACTCCACGTCGCTGATGCGCGGCACGTTCGACAGCCGGTAGGTGCCCGGGCACAGGACGGTCGCTGCCATCAGCTTGAGCACCGAGTTCTTCGCCCCGCTGATCGGCACCGTCCCCGAGAGGGGCCCGGAGGGGCGTACCACCAGAGCGGCCATACATGGAGCAGTATTGCCGCCCGCATGGCGACCGTCGGGATCACGAGGGAGATGGAAGCGGCCGACGCCGCCCTGTGGCTGGTTCCCCGCGACGACGTCCTGGTGGCCGAGGCGCCCGACGGCGACGGCTGTGACGACGGCGTCCACCGCTTCACGGCGGTCGAGGGGCCGTTCCGCTCGTGGACGCGGACCGTCGTGGTGGAGCCGCTCGGGAGTGGGCGGGTGGAGCTGCACCAGGAGACCCGCTACCAGCTCGTGCTGGGCGTCTGGAGCCTCGTGTTCTCGCCGCTGCTGTGGTGCCAGCTGCGGAGGGAGCAGCACGGCGGCCGGGACCTGAGGCCCTGGTGGTCGCCGCCGGACCGCCTCGACGAGCGGGCCGCACGCGTCGTGGCTGCGTGCGCCTCCCTGGCCGTGATCGGCGGCTACCTGGGTGGCCTCCTCGGGACGATGCTGACGTTCGTCGGCTCGGAGCTGGACGCCGGGGTCCGAGCGCAGTCGACGGTCCTCGCGGTCGTGCGCATCGGGGCGGTGCTGACGATCGCCGGCATGGCGCTCGCCGACCGGTTCGGCCGCATCGCGCTGGTCCGCGCCACCTTCGTGACGGCTGCGGTGGCAGCCGGGCTGGGCGCGGTGGCCCCTGGACTCACGGCGGTCACCGTGACGCAGCTGGTGTGCCGGGGCACGATCGCGGTCGGTGTCCTGCTCCTGGCAGTGGTGGTGGCGGAGGAGGTCCCGGCGGGTTCCCGCGCCTACGTCCTCGGCCTGGTCACGATGGCGGGTGGCCTCGGCGTGGGGATGGTGATCTGGCTGGTCCCGCTCGCCGATGCGGCGATCTGGGGCTGGCGCATCGTCTGGGGCCTCGGCCTGCTGGCGATCCCCCTCACCCTGCGGGTCCTGTCGGGCGTTCCCGAGACCCGCCGTTGGACGGCCGTCGCCGGCCCCGAACCGGAGGGCGAAGGGAACGTACGAACGAGGCGGGCGGTCGCGGCTGGGGCGATGGTGCTCCTCATCAACCTCTTCGTGGCGCCGGTCTCGCAGCTGCAGAACGAGTACCTCCGCACCGAACGGGGCTACGGCGGGGCGCTGCTCGTGCTGTTCCTGATCGGCACGAACACGTGGGGTGGGATCGGCGTGATCCTGGGCGGCCGGGTCGCTGACCGCCGCTCGCGGCACCTCGTCGCCGTGGTGGGCCTCGCCGGCCTCGCCGTCGGGAACGCGGTCATGTTCGCCACGAGCGGCTGGGTGATGTGGGTGGCGTCCCTCGTCGGGTCGATGGTGGGGGCGGCGACGATCCCGTCGATCGGGGTCCTGGGGCCCGAGCTGTTCCCCACCCGTCGGCGCGCCACGGCGAACGGGTGGCTGGCGGTGGCGGGGGTGGGTGGCGGTGCCGCCGGCCTGGCGCTCGCCGGCTGGCTGATCGACTCCGTGGGGTACGGGCGTGCGTTCGTGTGGCTCACGCTGGCGCCGGCGGGGGTGGCCGCTGCCATGTTCTGGCTGCCCGAGACGGCACGCCACGAGCTGGAGGAGCTGAACTCCGACTCGTTCGACGACTCCGCGAGCCGGCTCAGGAGCCCGGCAGACCCCTGATCCACTCCGCCACGACCGCGGCGATCTCCCCGTCCGCGCCCTTCAGGTCGTGCCGCTTGCCGGGGAGCCAGTGGTGGGTGACCGGCCCGGGGATCGTGGCCGTGGCCGCCTCGAGCTCCTCCGGGGTTCCGAAGGGGTCCCGGTCGCCCGACACGAACAGACACGGCACCCGGAGGTCCGGGAGGTGTTCGGTCCGGAGCTTCTCTGGCTTCCCGGGCGGGTGGAGCGGATAGCAGATCGCCACCAGCCCCACGACTGCGGGGTGGCCCTCGGCGGCCACCATGGAGCACATGCGGCCGCCCATCGAACGGCCACCCACCACGACCCGCTCGGCGCCCCACTCGGCGCACGCCGCGTCGATCTCGTCGCGCACGGCTTGGAGCAGGACTGGTGCACGGTCCGGCGCCCTGCGGCCGGCCTTCCGGTAGGGGAAGTCGAAGCGACGGACCGGCAGCGGAACGAGCGCCGCTTCGATCGCCAGGAGGGAGGGGTGGGAGGCGTCGGTCCCGGCCCCGGGGGCGAGGAGCACGCCGTCGGCGGCGGAGCGGGACCGGCGACGGGACGTCACGAGCCGAGGAGGATGCGGCGAGCCGCTGTGAGCCGTGCGATCCGTTGTGCCGCGTCGTCCTGCTCGCCCCCGTGGTCGGGGTGGGCGAGGCGGAGCCCTTCACGGAAGGCCTGCTGCACCTTCCGCCGGCTGAGGTCGTCGGCCATCTCTGCGCGCAGGTCCAGCACCCCCATCGCCCAGCCGACCGGGTCACCGACTGCATCGGAGTGGAACGCCCCGCTCAACGCGGCGACGAGGCCGTCCGTCCCGCCCGTCCACGCGAGGCCGGTGCGCACGCTGTCCATGACCCGGCTGCGGGAGCGGAGGGGCACCGCCCCGGCGGCGTACACGGCGCAGAGGACGTGCTGTGCCGGTGTGCCCTTCTCGTCGAAGTCGAAGCGCAGGTCGTCGCCGTCCTGGACCAGCCGGTGCACGGACCGCAGCAGGCCCACCTTGTCCTGCTGGAAGCGGTGGCGCAGCCGTGGCTGGGCGATGCGGCGCCCGATCTCCAGCTCGGTGGCGAGGCTCGCGATCTCGGGGAGCGACTCGGGGTCGATCTCGGGTGCGAAGTGCGCCACGATGCCGCCCAGGAGCACGCCGCCGTGACCTGGCGCCGGATCGGTCGGGAGCTTCCGCTCCCCCAGGGCCACCCGCCTGGTGGGGGCGATCGGCCGACTGAGGTGCACCTCGAGCTCGGCCAGCACCATGCGGCTGAATCTACCGGGGTCGCTCCCCACGCACTCGTCGGCCCGGGCCCATCGGAACTCAGACGAAAGGCCTGATGAGGTCGCGCAGCGCCGCGGCGGCTTCGCTGACCTGCTCGTCCTCCCACTGCTGGTCGTCGTCGCCGGTCAGCCCGTCGCGGAGCGCGGTGGCCTGCTCCACGATCGACCGCCACACGGGCGCCTCGAACCCGAACGGCAGCGGCGCGTGCACCAGCTCGTCGGCCAGGTCGCTCACGGTGATGGTCGCCGAGGGGGTGTTGGCGTTCTTCACCAGCTGGACCGATGCGGTCCAGAGCGACGACAGCGCTCCCTGCACGTCGAGCTCACCGACGCGGCGTTCCTCGTCGTCCGGATCGGGCATGGCCTCCAAGATCGCGTCGACCGCGTCCTCGTCCTCCACGTACACGAGGAGGTCGCCGTTCTGGTCCCACTCGTAGGGGATCTGGGCGACGACCAGCGACTCGGCAAGCCCCTGCTGCATCCCGGCCGACCACTCGCCCACCTCGTAGAGGCACTTCGCGCGCCCGGGGTCGAGCGCCGGCGTGGCGGTGGCGAGCACCTCGTCGATGATCCGGTCGACCTCCTCCTCGTCGTCCTCGTCGACGCTGAGCGCGGTCCCCTGCCAGAAGTGGCGGATCCCTGCGCTCGTCAGCATCGCGTCGAGGAGCGACCGGGACTCGCCCGACCACTCGCTGACCTCGTACACGAGCAGGCCCTCACCGGAGAGCGCGACGGGACGCTCCGAGGTGGGGTCGATGTCGTCGGTCCCCGCCAGCTCGAACGGCCCGTCCTGGGCCTCCGTCGGGTGCTCGTCGTCCTCGTCCACGGGCACATGCTGGCACCTCGGAGGGCATGCGACCCGCACCGAGGCGATTCGCTCCCCCCTGTCGGGTCGTCGGTATCGTTCGGCATGCCCACGTCACAGCGTCCAGATCGGAACCTCGCACTCGAGCTCGTCCGCACCACTGAGGCTGCCGCGCTGGCGGCGTCCCGCTGGGTGGGACAGGGCGACAAGAACGCGGCGGACGGCGCGGCCGTCGACGCCATGCGCACGATGCTCACCACCGTCGCCATGCGTGGTGTGGTGGTGATCGGCGAAGGCGAGAAGGACGAGGCCCCGATGCTGTTCAACGGCGAGGAGGTCGGCGACGGCACCGGCCCCGCGTGCGACATCGCGGTCGACCCGGTGGAGGGCACCACGCTCACCGCCATGGGCCGCGGCGGCGCGATCGCCGTGATCGCCGTCGCCGAGCGGGGCTCGATGTTCGATCCCGGCCCCTGCGTCTACATGGACAAGCTGGCCGTCGGGCGTGAAGCGGCCGACGTGGTCGACATCGATGCGCCGGTGAAGGCCAACCTGGAGGCCGTCGCGAAGGCGAAGGGCTCGAAGGTCCGCGACCTCACGGCCGTGGTGCTCGACCGCCCCCGTCACGAGGAGATCATCGCCCAGATCCGCTCTGCCGGCGCCCGGATCCGCCTCATCCAGGACGGCGACGTCAACGGCGCGATCTCCACTGCCTGGCACGGCTCCGGGGCCGACATCATGTTCGGCATCGGGGGCACCCCGGAGGGCGTCATCGCCGCAGCAGCGCTCAAGTGCATGGGTGGTGCCATCCAGGGGAAGCTGTGGCCGCGCAACGACGACGAGCGGCGCGCGGCGCTCGATGCCGGCTACGACCTCGACGCGGTGCTCACCCAGGACACGCTGGTCGACTCGGACAACTGCTTCTTCGCGTCCACCGGCATCACCGACGGCGACCTGCTGAAGGGCGTGCACTTCTCTGCCGAGGGCCCCACCACCCAGTCGCTCGTGATGCGCTCCCGCTCCGGGACCGTCCGCATGGTCGACGGCTTCCACCGGCCCGAGAAGATCGACGACATCCAGGGCTGACGCCCGTCGGCTCAGACGGGCCGCCCCCAGCCACCTGACGGCAAGGCGGTGAGCCCCCAGGCCTGAGCGACCGGCTCGGGGACCTCTGCCGACGGCAGCAGCGCCAGCCGCTCGGCCCCGCGCGAGGCCGCCACCTCGGCGGCCTCGTCGAGGAGCAGGCGGCCGATCCCCTCCCGCCACCGGGAGGGTGCAACCGCGAGGCAGCAGACCTCCACCACCGACGGGAGCGCGCGGCATTCCGCCGCGCCGACCACCGTCCGGCCGTCGCGGGCCGACACCGTGAGGCTGTCCGAGCCGGGTTCGGGTGGCGGGGAGAGCTCCTTGGGTGACGCAGCCACCGTGCGCTCCCAGAACGCGGCGACGCCGGGGTCCCGTACCGCGGACACATCCAGGCCCAGCGCCCCCACGCCCCGCACGACCGACCGTCGTGGGCCCAGGCGGGCCTCGCCGGCGGTGTGCCAGCGGCCGGGCGGTCCTGCGTCGTGGCGCAGCAGCGCGATCCGGTCGAGCACGGTCCGTCGCCGCAGCCCCTCGAAGGCCACGAGCGCCGCGTCGATCCGTTCGGCGCTCGCGCGCGAGGTCAGCGTCGCGTGAGGGTGGAAGCCGTGCCGGTCACGGCGGGTGAGGGCCGGCAGCCGCACCGCCTCACGGAGGGCTCGCAGGGCGTCGTCGGCGGCGGGCTCCACGCCGTGGACGTCGAGGTGGATCGTCGAGGTGCGTGGTGCGAAGGTGGCGACGGGGCCCAGGTCCACCTCGATGGCGGGCGGTGCCGACGCGACCGCCTCGCGGAGGCCTTCCCACACCTCCACCAGGTCGGCCACCGGCACGTCCACCGGTGGCACGAGCGTGATGTGGGGAGGGATCCGGTCGAGGCGCTGCTCGCCCACCGCGGCACGCAGCGCGTCGACGAACGCGGCGGTCTCGCTGTCGAAGACGACCGCAACGGCGAGCCGGGCCCGTTCCATCGCTGGTCGGGCCTACCGTCGCCGGTTCCGGTCAGTGATCGGCGTGAGCGGTTCCCGTGGGGGCGGCGCCGGCGATCTCGAGGCGGACCTCCGCCCGCCGCAGCGCAGCCTTCGCCTCCTCGTCGTCCGGGTCGTCGGCGAGGACGGTCGTGGCCCGCTCCAGCGCACGCTGGGCGCGGGGCACGTCGATGGCGTCGCCCATCTCGGCGACGTCGGAGAGCACCGTCACCCGGGTCGTGCCCTCGTCATCGGGCGGGGAGACCTCCACGAAGCCCTGGTGCACCGCGATCGGCACCACGGTGCCGTCCAGCTGCGTCACCCGCACACCGTGGGTGGTGAGCACGCCGATGAACGGCACGTGCCCGGGCAGGAACGCGATGTCGCCGGCGGTGGTCCGGGCGGTGACCATCTTGGCCTCGCCCGAGAACCCCACCCGCTCCGGTGAGACCAGCTCCACCTGGAGCTTGCTCATGCGTTCTTCTCCAGGTCCTTCGCCTTGCGCATGGCGTCCTCCGCACCGCCGACGTTGTAGAACGCCTGCTCGGGCAGGTGGTCGAGGTCGCCGTTCACCAGCATCTCGAAGCTCTCCACCGTCTCGTCGACGGGGGTGAAGATGCCGGGGAGGCCGGTGAAGACCTCGGCGACGAACATCGGCTGCGCCAGGAACTTCTGCACCTTGCGAGCACGGTCGACGGTGACGCGGTCCTCCTCGGACAGCTCGTCGATGCCGAGGATGGCGATGATGTCCTGCAGCTCCTTGTAGCGCTGCAGGATCTCCTGCACCCGCCGGGCGACCGCGTAGTGCCGCTCGCCGACGACCTCGGGGGTGAGGATCGACGAGGTCGACGCCAGCGGGTCCACCGCCGGGTAGATGCCGAGCGCCGCGATGTCACGACTCAGCTCGGTGGTGCCGTCGAAGTGGGTGAAGCTCGTGAACGGCGCCGGGTCGGTGTAGTCGTCGGCGGGCACGTACACGGCCTGCAGCGAGGTGATGGAGCGGCCACCGGTCGAGGTGATGCGCTCCTGGAGGGCGCCCATCTCGTCGGCGAGCGTCGGCTGGTAGCCCACTGCGGAGGGCATGCGGCCGAGGAGCGTCGACACCTCGGAGCCGGCCTGGGTGAACCGGAAGATGTTGTCGACGAACAGCAGCACGTCCTGGCCCTGCACGTCACGGAAGTACTCGGCCATGGTCAGCGCGGCCAGGGCGATGCGGAGGCGCACCCCGGGCGGTTCGTCCATCTGGCCGAAGCAGAGGGCGGCCTTCGAGAGCACGTTCTGGTCCGTACCGCCCATCATCGTCTCGCCCATCTCGATGAAGAGGTCGGTGCCCTCACGGGTCCGCTCCCCCACGCCGGCGAACACCGACACACCACCGTGGTTCGAGGCCACGCGGTTGATCATCTCGGTGATGAGCACGGTCTTGCCCACGCCGGCACCGCCGAACAGGCCGATCTTGCCGCCCTGCAGGTACGGGGTGAGGAGGTCGATGACCTTGATGCCGGTCTCGAACATCTGCGACCGCGACTCGAGCGTGTCGAACGCCGGGGCCGGACGGTGGATGTCCCAGTAGGTGTCGGCGTCGACCTGGTCCACGTCGAGCGGCTGGCCGATCACGTTGAACACGTGGCCGAGCGTGGCGTCACCGACGGGCACGCGGATGCCGTGGCCGGTGTTGCGCACCTTGGCGCCACGCACGAGGCCGTCGGTGGGCTTCATCGCGATGGCTCGCACCCGACCGTCGCCGATCTGCTGCGCCACCTCGGCGACCACCTCGATGCGCTTGTCGTCGACCACGATGTCGAAGGTCAGCGCGGTGTTGATCTCCGGCAGGGCGCCGGCGGGGAACTCGACGTCCACCACGGGGCCGGCGATGGCGACGATGCGCCCGTCCGGCAGCTCCGTGGAAGAGGTCTGCTGGGAGGTCTCGGTGACCGTCATGTGTGGGTCTCCTGGGTGTGGACGTGGCGGTTGAACTGGTGGGCGGACATCAGGGCCGGGAACAGGTCGGAGTCGAGCCGGTCGAGGAGGAGGTCGTCCTCGTCGCCCTTGTCGGCCTCGAGCGCCTCGGCACCGCCGATGATCTCCATGATCTCGGTGGTGATGGCGTCCTGGCGAGCCTGGTTCATCTTGCGCTGGAGCTTGATGATCAGCTCCTGGGCGTTGTCGGTCGCGGACTTCATGGCCCGCTGGCGGGCGGACAGCTCGGACGCGGCGGCGTCGAGCAGCGCTGCGAAGAGGCGGGACTCGACGTACCGCGGGAGCAGCGCCTCGAGCACGCCCGCAGGGCTGGGCTCGAACTCGAACGCGGCGGTCGGGCCGAGGTCCTGGTCGACGCCCTGCACGCCGGACGTCTCGAGCGGGAGGAACCGGCGGACCGTGACCCGCTGGGTGCCCATCGAGATGAACTGTGTGTAGACCAGCTCGACGGTGTCGACCTGGCCGTCGACGAACAGCCCGGCCACCTTGCCGGCGATCTCCCGTGCCTCGACGTAGCTGGGCTTCTCGGTGAAGCCCGAGTAGCTGGCCTCGATGTCGTAGTTCCGGAAGCGGAAGTAGCCCTCGGCCTTCCGGCCGATGGTCACGAGGCGGTAGCCGCGGTCGGCGGAGCGGGCCGCCATGATCTCGCGCTCGGCGGCACGGATCACCGAGCTGTTGTAGGCACCGGCGAGCCCACGGTCGGAGCTGAGCACCACCACACCGATCGGGCCCTCACCGGACGTCGGCCGGAGCAGCGGGTGGTCCACCGACGTCCCGGCCTCGGCCAGGTCGCGGATCACCTCGGTGATGTGCTCGGCGTAGGGACGCGCTTCGTTGGCCGCCTGCTGCGCCTTGACCACCCGTGTGGCGGCGATGAGCTCCATCGCGCGGGTGATCTTCTTCATGTTCTGCGTGCTGTTGATGCGGCGGCGGAGCACCCGTTCCTGTGCGCCCGGCATGTGCTGTCCTCAGTCCTCGTGGTGCGGGTCGAACCCCTCAGCGGGGCTCGTCACCCCGGTCGGTCTCGTCCTCGGGGAGGTGGTGGCGGGCGGCGACCGTCGCGACCTCGCCCTCACCTGGATCCTCCGCGTCGGGGGTGGGGATGCCCGCGAGCTGTGCGGAGGTCTGGAACTGCTCGGCGAAGGCCTTGATGCTCGCCTCGAAGGCCTCGGCGTCGGGGATGTTGCCCCCCTCGGCGATCGCAGCGAGGTCGGAGGAGTGGCGGCTGCGGAACCAGTCGAGCAGCTCGGCCTCGAAGCGGGCGACGTCGGTGACGTCGATGTCGTCGAGGTAGCCACGGGTGCCCGCGAGGAGCACCACGACCTGCTCCTGGACCGGCACCGGCGAGCCGATGCCCTGCTTGAGCAGCTCGGTCAGGCGGTAGCCACGCTCGAGCTGCGCCTTCGACACGGCGTCGAGGTCGGAGCCGAAGGCGGCGAACGCCTCGAGCTCACGGAACTGCTGGAGGTCCGACTTGAGCGTGCCCACGGCGGTCTTCATCGCCTTGATCTGGGCGGCCGAGCCCACACGGGACACCGAGATGCCCACGTCGATGGCGGGGCGCACACCCGACTTGAACAGGTCGTCCTGGAGGAAGATCTGGCCGTCGGTGATGGAGATCACGTTCGTCGGGATGTAGGCGGACACGTCGCCGGCCTTCGTCTCGATGATGGGCAGCGCGGTGAGCGAGCCGGCGCCCAGCTCGTCGCTGAGCTTCGCCGCACGCTCGAGGAGCCGCGAGTGCAGGTAGAACACGTCGCCGGGGTAGGCCTCGCGCCCGGGCGGGCGACGGAGGAGGAGCGACATCTGCCGGTAGGCCTCGGCCTGCTTCGAGAGGTCGTCGTACACGACGAGGGAGTGCCCGCCGTTGTCCATCCAGTGCTGGCCCATGGCGCAGCCGGCGTAGGGGGCGAGGTACTTGAAGGGCGCCGGGTCGGACGCGGCGGCCACCACGACCACCGTGTACTCCATGGCGCCGGCTTCCTCGAGCTTCGCCACGATGTTGGCGACCGTCGAGGCCTTCTGGCCGACTGCCACGTAGATGCAGTTCACGCCCAGGCCGCGCTGGTTGAGGATCGAGTCGATCGCGACCGTGGTCTTGCCGGTCTTGCGGTCGCCGATGATCAGCTCGCGCTGGCCCCGGCCGATCGGGATCAGGCTGTCGATGGCCTTGATGCCGGTCTGCAGCGGCTCGTGCACGGGCTGGCGGCCCATGATGCCGGGTGCCTGGATCTCCATCCGGCGACGGGTCACGCCGGAGAGGGCGCCCTTGCCGTCGATCGGCTGGCCCAGGGCGTTCACGACACGGCCGAGCATGCCGTCGCCGACGGGCACGTCCAAGATGTCGCCGGTCGCCTTGACCGTCTGGCCCTCCTCGAGCTTGTCGACCTCACCGAGGACCACGCAGCCGATGGTCTCCTCGTCGAGGTTGAGCGCCAGGCCGACGTCGCCGCTCTCGAACTCGAGCAGCTCGTTCACGCCCACGTCGGGGAGGCCGGACACACGGGCGATGCCGTCGCCGACCTCTTCGATGCGCCCCACCTGGGTGAGCGCGACGTCCGGCGTGAACCCCTCGAGGTTCTTCCGGATGGCTGCCGTGATGTCGGCGGTGTTGATGGTGAGTTCGGCCATGGTGTCTCTCTCAGCTCACTTCTCGGAGGGCTCGGCGTTCAGAAGGCCTCGCGCAGCTGCGCGAGGCGGGTGCGGACGCTGCCGTCGAGGACGGAGTCACCGATCTGGGTGACGACGCCGCCGACGACGCTCGGGTCGACGATGGTGCGGAGCACGACCTCGCGGCCGGTGCTGCGGGCGATCGCTGCGGTGAGGCGCTGCTGCTGGTCCTCGCTGAGCGGCACCGCGCTGCGGGCCTCGGCGATGACGGCGCCCTTCCCCTCGGCCGAGCGGCGGACCAGCTCGTCGATGATCTGGGGCAGGTCGGCCGCGCGACCGGCGGCGACGACCATCGACACCAGGGCGATGGTGGTGGGGCGGGCACGACCGCCGAGGAGGTCCTCGACGATCTGCTGGCGGCGGCCGGCCGGGACGTGCGGGTCGGCGAGGGTCGAGCGGAGCTCCTCGTTGCCCTCGAGCGCCCGGGCGAAGCGGTAGAGCTCGTCCTCGGTCTCGTGGGGGGCGGCCTCGGCGACGAGGATCTGCTTGAACGCCTCGGCGTAGGACTCGGTGCGGGTGTCGCTCATCTCAGGCTCCGGTCAGTTCGTCGCCCCGACCTGGGCGATGTACGCCTCGATCAGGTCCTGTTGGGTGGAGTCGTCGAGGTTCACGGCGACGACCTGCTCGGCGGCGCCGAGTGCGAGGCGGGAGAGGTCCGCGGTGAGGTCGTTCGTCGCCTGGCGGCGTGCGACCTCGATGTCGTGGGCGGCCCGCTCACGGAGCGACACCGCATCGGCGTGCGCCCGCTCCTCGATGCTGGCCCGCAGGGCGTCGGCGGCCTGGCGGGCCTCCTCCACGATGCGGGCGGCCTCGGAGTCGGAGTCGGCGAGGGCGGCCTTGATCCGATCGCGCTCCGCCTCGGCGGCGGTGCGGTTGTCGGTCGCCGTCTGCAGCTCCTCCGAGATCCGCTCGGGTCGGGCTGCGACGAACTTCTTGATGGCCGGGCCGGCCTTCCACACGATGACGCCGATGACGATGAAGAAGGCCAGCGACCCCCAGTACACCTCTTTGATGTCGTGGGGGAGCCACGGGCCGTTCTCGGCGAGGATGAGTGCGTACATGTGCTGCTGCTCCTCTAGGCCTGGCCGCTGGCCTGGTTGACGTAGGCGTCGACGGTCGCCTGGTTGGCACCGACGTCGAGCGGCTTTTGGACCACCTTCGAGGCGGCGCTCACGGCGAGGTCGCCGACCACGCCACGGAGCTGCTCGAGGGCCTGCTCGCGCCCGGCCTCGATCTCGGCGAGTGCGCTCTGGCGCTCTGCCGCGATCTCGGCCTCGACCGCTCCGATGATCTCGGCGCGGCGGGCTTCGCCTGCCTCGCGGGCCTCGTCCATGATCCGAGCGGCCTCACGGCGTGCGTCCGCGAGCGTGGCGTCGTAGTCGCGGCGGACCTGCTCCGCCTCGACGTTCGCCCGCTCGGCAGCCTCGAGGTCGCCCGTGACCTGCTCGTCCCGCTGGCGCATGGCCTTCTTGATGGGCGGCAGGAGCACCGCCCACATCAGGATCAGCAGCAGGAAGAAGGCGATGCCGCCCCAGACCACCTCGCCGTACTTGCCGTACAGGTCGGGGAGGACCGGGTTGAGCGTGCCGTGTTCCTCAGCCGCTTTCTCCACACCGGCGTAGGCCAGCTGTGCCCACATGGATGTCTCCTACTCGATGGTCGTGTGACTCGTCGCCCCGAGGAGGGGTGCCGCGTGGGCACCCGTCGTGGGGCTCGGTGTCGTGTCGATGGTCCGGATCAGACGAACTTGAGGAGGATGAACACCACGAAGCCGATGAGCGCGAGCGCCTCGGTGAACGCGATGCCAAGGAACATGGTCGTCTGCACCTGGCCGGCCGACTCGGGCTGGCGAGCCATCGCCTGCACCGCCTGGCCCACCAGGTAGCCGATGCCGATGCCGGGGCCGATGGCGGCGAGGCCGTACGCCATGCCCGCACCGGTGGCGGCGGCGTTCGCCTTCGCCTCGTCGGCGGTGAGCTGCGCCGCCTCGGCGCCGGCCTGAGCGAGGAGTGAGAGGGTGCTCATGCTGATGGTTTCTCCTGTGAGTGAGCCGGCGGCGGATCCGCCGGTTCGGTGTTGTGAGAGCTGGTCCCGGTGGCGGTCGCCGCCGGGAGGGGGTCCTGGATCAGTGATCCGGGTGCAGCGCACCGCCGATGTACACGCCGGTGAGCAGCGAGAAGATGTACGCCTGCAGGAGCGACACCATGATCTCGAAGCCGGTGAAGGCGATGAGCATGAAGAAGGCGAAGGGCCAGGCCAAGAGCAGGCCCGAGAGCGTGAAGAGGGTGATCGTCAGCACGCCGAAGGTCACGAGGAGGATGTGGCCGGCGAGCATGTTGGCGAAGAGCCGGACGGCGAGCGAGAAGGGCCGCACGAGGAAGGTCGAGATCAGCTCGATCGGCGTCACCAGGATGTAGAGCGCCTTCGGCACGCCGGGCGGGAACAGCACGGCCTTGAAGTAGCCGAGCCCGTGGTGCTTCACGCCCACCCCGATGAAGACCACCCACGAGAGCAGGGCGAGGAGCATCGGGTTCGCCATGCGGGCGTTCGCCGGCATGTGGATCGTCGGGATGACCTCGAACATGTTCCCGATGAAGATGAAGAGGAACATCGAGATGAGGAGGGGGAGGTAGCGGAGGCCGTCGGCGCCGATCGTCGGCATGATGATCTGCTTCTCGACGAACTCGACCGTCATCTCGGCGAGGTTCTGGCTGCCGGCCGGGACCAGCGACTTGCGCGACCGTGCCCCCGCCACGAAGAACCAGATCACCGGGATGAGCATCGCCAGCACCGACAGCGCTGCGATCTTGTTGAACTCGAAGTGCGTGCCGTCGAAGAACCACGCCGGCCAGGCGACCAGCTCTTCGATCCCGGGGAACTTGACCTGTCCGATCACGGGCGGGCTCCTTGGTGACTCACCGGAGCGGTCGTGCCGCTCGGCGCTGTTGGATCTCTGGGGGCGGGCTTCAGCCCTGGATACGCAAGGGAGCCCGACACGTAGCGGAGCTCCCAGAAGAGGAGGCCCAGGTGGGCCACGATCAGGGTGAAGCCGAGGGGCACGAGCGACACCCACGAGGCGTCGCGCACGAGGAGCACGGCCGCCATGATGAGCCCGAGCCGCAGGAGGAAGCCGAAGAGCGCTCCCCCGGCCATCAGCGCCACGCTGATCCGGCCGGTGACCTGCAGGATCCAGGCGGCGAGGAAGAAGTTCACGGCCACGATCGCGAGCCCGTACAGGGCCGACCACGAGCCGTCGCCACGCCAGCCGGCGTAACCGATTCCGACGGCGAGCGGCAGCACCCAGAGCGAGCGCTTCACGAGGTCGAGCGCCACCTCCATGGCGGGCGCCGGACCCTCGAGCCGCGTGGTGAGGGGGTTGGCCTCGGTCATCGTGCACCTCCCCGGTGGGCGGCACGCTCGGCGGCGAGCTCGCTCATCTTCAGGCGGTAGCCGTAGTAGAGCTTCACGACGGCGCCGGCGAAGCCGACGACGGCGAGGACGACGGTGCACCACGGGGTGCTGTCGAGCACCGAGCGGTCGAGCCAGAGGCCCACGAGCGCCAGGATGATCGGGCTGAGCACCAGCTCGAAGGAGCCGTGGCTGGCGTTCAGCTGCTCCCCCACCGGACCGTGGTGCGCGGCGCTCCGACCCGGAGCGGCGGACGGCGCAGGAGAGGCGGTGCGAGGAGTGGTCACGATGGAGCGGTTCAACCTTGCCGCACACACCCGGGAAGGCGGTTCACGGCGCTTGTGAAAGCATTCGCAATCTAGGAGCGTGCGGCGAGGAGCCGCAAATCCTCAGAGGGCCGATCAGCGCTGGTTGGAACGCTCGATCGCCTCGACGATCCGGTCCGTGTTGGCACGGCTCTCGTGCACCAGGCGGATGAGCCAGAAGCGCAGGTAGCGGGCCAGCGAGAAGCGCACGAAGAGGGCCGATCCGACGATCACCAGGGCGATGCCCAAGAAGGTGCCGGTGGCCATGAACGCGCGCTGGTTGGCGGCCACGTTCTCGGTGGTGTTCTGCACCATGATCCCGCCGAAGATCGCGAGCGCGAGGCCGGCGACGAGCGCCAGCGCGCCCAACACGACCAGCCGTCGCTCCCCCTCGGCGCTCGAGGCGCGGAGCTTCATCTGCTCCACCTCGGTCCGGAACGCCTCGATCCGCTCGGGGTTCTCGTTCAACTGGCTCCCTTTCGTTCCTGTCGTGGTGCTCTGCCCGGCGGGCTCGGCCGGCGTCGCGGAGTCGATCATGTCCGTCATCGTTGCGCTCGCTCCTGTCGGGTGGCGGGGCTCATCCGCCGAGGTAGGCGTCGGACAGCTCGTCCTCGATGTCCTGCGGTCGACCGACGCGGCGCACCACCCCGTGCACCATGATGACCGCGACGTCGGCCACGCCGAGGACCGTCTTGGCGAACTGCTCGACCACGAGGATCGAAACGCCCGCCTCTGCGATCTGGGCGACGATGCCGTAGAGCTCCTCGACCACGAGCGGAGCGAGGCCCATCGACAGCTCGTCGAGGAGCAGCACCGCGGGATCGGATGCGAGCCCCCGGGCCATCGCGAGCATCTGCTGCTCGCCGCCCGACATGGTCCCCGCCAGCTGGCTGCGGCGCTCGGCGAGGCGGGGGAACCGCTCGTAGGCGATCGCCTCCACCTCTTCGATGCGGCGGCCCGCGTAGGTGGCCATGAGCAGGTTCTCGCGGACCGAGAGGTTCGGGAAGATGCCCTTGCCCTCAGGGATGGTGATCACCCCCCGCCGTGCCAGCTCCTCGGGCCGCACGCCGGTCATGTCGCGGCCGGCCACGAGGACCTTGCCCGATCGGGGCGCCATGAGGCCGCAGGCGACCTTCAAGGTGGTGCTCTTCCCTGCGCCGTTCGGGCCCAGGAGCGCCACGACGGTGCCGGCCGGGATCACCAGGTCGATCCCGTGCAGCACCTCGATGTTGTCGTACGCGGCGCGGACGCCCTGCAGCTCGAGGAGCGGTGTGGCCCCGTCGAGGGAGACCGGGAGCTCGGGGGACTGCTCAAGCGACATCGGCGACCGCTCCCAGGTACGCGGAGCGCACCGCCTCGTCGTTCCGGATCTCCTCGGGGGTGCCGTCGGCGATGATCTGGCCGAAGTCGAGGACCGTCACCCGCTCGCAGACCCGCATCACGAGCGCCACGTCGTGCTCCACCAACAGGATGCCGAGGCCCTGGCCGGCGAGCTCCTCGAGGAGGGCGCCGAACTCCTCGCTCTCGCTGTCGTCGAGGCCGGAAGCAGGTTCGTCGAGCAGCAGCAGCGCGGGACGGGCGGCGAGCGCCCGGCCCAGCTCGACCAGGCGGGCCTGGCCGGTGGGGAGCTGCCCGACGCGCACGTCGGCGACCCCGCCGAGGCCGAGCCGTTCGACGATGAGGTCCACCTCGTCGTCGAGGTCAAGATCGGTCCGACCTGCGGGCGCCAGGAGCTGGGGGCGAGCGGTGCGACGGCGGGACCAGCTGCGCCGGATCTCCGCGGCCACTGCGATGTTCTCGCGGGCGGTCAGCGAACCGAAGACCTCGAGGCGCTGGAAGGTGCGGCCGATGCCCAGGCGGGCGCGCTGGTGGGTGCTCAGCTTGTTGATCGACCGTCCGTCGAAGCGGATCTCACCCGACGTGGGCGGGGTCACGCCGCAGATCGCGTTGAACGTGGTGGTCTTGCCCGCTCCGTTGGGGCCGATGAGCCCGCAGATGCAGCCGGCCTCGGCGGTGAAGGTCGCGCCGCTCACGGCCAGGTGGCCGCCGAACCGGATCGTCAGGCCCTCAACCTCGAGCAGCGGCGACATGGCGCACCTCCTCCCCTGATGACCCGTTGGGCGACGCGTCGAGCGCTCCGTCGAGCACGCCCAGGGCGCGCTCGGCGTCGATGACGTCGGAACGCGTCAGCGGACGGTCGACCCCGACGAGGTCGGGGGACGGTGATCGGTGCGTCGCGATCTGGCCGAGCATCATCTCGCAGCCGACGATCACCACCGTGATCAGCGCGATGATCGCCACGAAGCGGACCCCGTTCGACTCGATCGCGGTGCCCCACGGGATCACCAGCGTGACCACCAGGCCGGCGACCGACCAGGCGAGCGCCCGGAGGAGCGACGAGCGCGTGACGCTCTCCGGTGCGCGCTCGCGCTGCCGGAGCTCCGGCACCACCGGGACCACGCCGAGGAGCAGCACGAGCGCTGCGGCGAGGAGGGTCCAGCCGTCGATCACGTCGCCCTTGCGCAGCAGCCAGATCCCAACGAGGCCCACACCGGCGACGCCGAGCGCCTCGTTGGACCGGCCGACGTGGCCGAGCCGTGTCGACAGCTCCGAGCTGATGCCGCTCGGGTTCCGTCCCAGGCTGATGCCGAGGAGGCCCGGGAGCACCTGGTTGAGCTTGGTGACGGGGATCTCGACCAGCCGGAAGATCCCGACGAAGTTCGACGCGAACGTCGACGCGATGATCGGCCCGGCCCCGAAGAGGAGGCCGCCGATGAGGGCACCGCTCACGGCGCCGACGCCACCGACCACGGCGAGCAGCGCGAGGGGGAGGCCGGCGGCCACCTGGAACTCCTCGCTCAGCATGGTGCGGCCGCTGACCGCACCGCCCAGCCCGGCGATGCCCGCCGACAGCGCGAACACGCCGACCTTCGTGATCGTGAGGTTCAGACCGAGCGTGGCGCACGCCACGGGGCTGTCCTTCATGGCGGAGAGCCGCCGTCCCCACGCGCCGCGGCGCAGCGCGACGAGGCCCAGGCCGACCAGCGCGAACACGACCGCGCCCACCATGGTCTGTGCCTTGGCGGTCGACGCGCTCCAGTCGCCGATCTGCAGCGGCGGCACCTGGCGGTTGCCGCCGGGCATGAGGTCGTACTGGTTGAAGAACATCGCGGAGGCGAGCATCGCGAAGGCGACGGTGCCGAGGGCGAGGTAGATCCCGGTGAGGCGCAGGGCCGGTAGCGCCATGATCGCCCCCGCCACCGCGGTGACCGCCGCGCCCACGAGGATCCCCCAGGGCGCCCAGTCGGCCCCCAGGTAGCCGGCGATCACGCCGCCGATGCCGGCGAAGGTGAGGGGCGCCAGGGAGATCTGCCCCGCGTAGCCGGTGAGCGGCACGAGTGAGAGCGCGACGATCGCCAGGAAGCTGGCGTACGCCATCTGCACCACGCCGCGTGGCGGCATCACGTCGACGGCGCCCCACGTGACGACGACCAGGGTGACCGCCCCGATGATGGCGATCCGCCACGAGGGGACCGCCCAGTGCTCCCGTTGGCGCTGCACCCCTCCCGCCCGCAGGCGCGACTGCGGCAGGAACACGAGGACGAGGAGCAGCAGCAGGGGCGAGACGGCGGACCCGACGCTCGTGAACCCGATGGGGCCCAGCTGCCAGCTGCTGTCCACGTACGCAGCGACGTACGCCTCGGCCAGTCCCAGGATGAGGGCGCCCACGAAGGTCATCGGGAGGCTGCGGAGCCGGCCGACCACGGCGGCCGCGAACGAGTTGATGACGAGGAGCGTGAGCTTGGCGCCGCTGAGCGGCTCGCCGGCGCCGATGAGGATCCCGGCCAGGGCGGCGAGCGACGCACCGAGCGCCCACGCGGCCATCGAGATGAGCCCGGGACGCGCACCGTTCAGCTGCGCCAGCGGGCGGTCGTCCACGACGGCGCGCATCGCGACGCCGGTGCGCGTCCCGTAGAGCACCAGGCGGAGCACCACGGCGACGAGCACCGCCACGCCCAGCACGGTGAACGAGTGGTACGGCACGCGCACGTCACCCAGCTGCACCACCTTGCCGGTGAAGAACTGCGGGAACGATCGGCTCACGCCGCTCGGCCACACCCACTCCGCCACGGCCAGGAGAGCGACGAGGAGGGAGACGGTGACGACCACCTTCACGATCTCCGAGGCCCCCTCGATGCCTCGCATGATCGAGCGTTCGACCCCCGCCCCGAAGAGGGGGGCGCCGAGCAGCACCACCATCGGGAGGGCCACCCAGATCGGGAGGCCCCACCCGATGTGGAGCTGCCAGTAGCTGAAGGCCGCGATCATCCCGAACGCCCCGTGGGCGAAGTTGAAGATCCCCGACGTGGTGTAGGTGACCACCAGACCCGACGCAGCGATGGCGTACACGGCCGCGGTGCTGACCCCCACGATCGTGAAGTTCAGGAGGCGTGCGACGTCCATGTGTGCTCGGTCGGCTCGGTCGGTGGCTGGTGGTCGGGTGTCTCGGTGCTGGCGGGGCCAGGCTCCGGGCGGCTAGCTGTCCCGGTCGGGGTCGACCTTGCCCTCGCCGAAGTCCCCGGTGATCTTCACGTTCTCGCCGCAGCTGAAGCCGCGGTCGTCGGCCTCGTCCGAGTCGAGCTCGGGGTACAGGCGCTCCCATGTGCCACGGGCGGTGGCCTGCATGAGCACGCTGCACTCGGGGCCCTCGTCGGCCGAGGGGTGGGAGGCTGCGTGGAGCCCACCGCCGGTCCACTCCTCGAGGGAGCTGGCGGCGTCGAGCACGCACTCACGGGTGACGTTGCCGTCGTTCTCCTCGACGCAGGTGTTGACCGCCTGGGCGAACATCAGCCAGGAGGAGAAGGACTGGATGCTGAGGCCGGCGATCTTCGCGTCGTCGGGACCGTGCTCCTCGAGGATGTCGAGCATCTGACCGGTGGCCTCCCACTGGTCGGCCTCCTCGAACGGGTGGAAGGCGGTCCGGATGATGAGGCCCTCGGCCGAGTCCTGGCCGGCGCTGAAGATCTGCGGGTCGTAGTGGTTCGTCTCGGCGAACACGATGCCCTCGAAGCCCTGCTGGTGCAGCTTCTGCATGAAGATCGACAGGTTGTCGGGCTCGCCGATGAACGCCACGGCGGAGACGCCGGCGTCCTTCACCTGCTGGGTGGTGAGGTCGAAGTTCGGGCCGACCACCGGGTACGAGATCTGCTCGGTGAAGTTGACGCCCTCGACGGTCTCGCCGGTGGCGACCAGCTGATCCTTGTTGATCCGGATCGACGGCAGCTCACCGAAGACGACGGCCGTGTTGGACATCTCATCGGGGTACAGCGACACGAGGTCCTCGAACCAGGTGTTGGGCTTCACGTAGCCGGCGTTCGGGATCGGCTGCTGCTGGCCGTCGGCGTCGGCGAAGTCGGTGGACACGGCGAAGCCGGGGATGGCCACGAGCCCGCACTTGTGGAAGTCGGAGCCGTCCTTGCCGGAGAAGATGAGGGTGTCGGAGGCGAACCCGCCGCCGACCATCGCGAACACGTCGGTGCAGGCGGTGGTCATCGCGGCCTCGACCGCGAGCACCTCGCCGTCGAGGTCGACGAGCTCGATCTGCTTGCCGGCGAGGCCACCCGCCTCGTTGCACCACTCGGAGAAGGCCACCGAGGCGTCCCACATCTCCTTGAGGAGGCCGGGGCGCACCTGGGCCTTCCGGTCGTTCGCGACGCCGACGTAGAACTTGTCGGTGCCGCGACCCGCCTCGTCGTCGGGGATGGTCACCTCGACGCCGTCGGGCGCCTCGCCGCACACCTCGCCGAGGTCACCGAAGGCACCCTCTGAGGTGGTCTCGGTGGGCTCGGTGGTGTCCGTGTCACCGTCGCCCGTCTCGTCGGTGCCCGAAGCGCCGCACCCAGCGGCGACGAGCGCGAGACAGACGGACATGGCAGCGACGAGTCGCTTCATGCGGACCCCCCCTTGGATCGGTCGTGAGCCGGCTCATTCGAGCATGGGGCCCGCATCCCCGCAAGGATCGCGCTCCCCGGTGTCTGGTCCCCGGCGGACGGTTTCTGACAGAGTGTCAGGAACCGTAGCCGAGCCGAACGGGGTCGCGATGCACGATCTGATCATCAACGGGGTCACCCTGCTCGACGGGACCGGCGCACCGGGCCGGATCGCCTCCGTGGCGGTCCGTGACGGCCTGATCGCCGAGGTCTCGGACGACGCCCGCATCGATGCAGAGGCCCGCGAGGTCGTCGACGGCACCGGGCTGTTCCTCTCCCCCGGCTTCATCGACCCGCACACCCACTACGACGCCCAGCTGTTCTGGGACCCGGCCGCATCGCCGTCCAACCTCCACGGCGTCACCACGATCGTGGCGGGGAACTGCGGGTTCACCCTCGCACCCCTCGCTCCCGGAGACGCCGACTACCTGCGCCGGATGATGGCGAAGGTGGAGGGCATGCCCCTCGCGGCGCTCGAGCAGGGCGTCGACTGGGACTGGGAGTCGTTCGAGCAGTACCTGTCCCGCCTCGACGGCAACCTCGGCGTGAACGCGGCGTTCATGGTGGGCCACTGCGCGCTGCGCCGCCGGGTGATGGGCACCGCAGCGGTGGGCAACGAGGCGACCACCGAGCAGATCGACGAGATGGTGGCGCTCTTGCACGAGGCGATCGAGGCCGGCGGTCTGGGCTTCTCCACCACCCTCGCCCGCACCCACTCCGACGGCGACGGCCAGCCGGTGGCCAGCCGCTGGGCGTCCACCGAGGAGCTGCTCGCGCTCGCACGGGCGGTCGGCGAGCACCCCGGCACGCAGCTCGAGTTCGCGTCCGACGGCTGCCTCGACGGGTTCAGCGACGACGAGGTCGAGTTCATGATCCAGTTCGCGAAGGCGGCCGACCGTCCGCTCAACTGGAACGTGCTCACGGTCGACTCGAACGACCCGGAGCGCTACCGCAACCAGCTCGCGGCGATGGACCGCTGCCGCGAGGCCGGCGTGGAGGTCGTGGCGCTCACCATGCCGATCCTCGTGGGGATGAACATGAGCTTCGGCACCTACTGCGCGCTGAACATGCTCCCCGACTGGGGCCAGATCCTGGGGCTGCCCCCAGTGGCCCGCCTCGCCTGCCTCCGCGACCCCGACGTGCGGCGCTTCCTCCTCGAGCGGGCGGCCTCACCCGAGGCCGGCGTCTTCGCCCGCCTCACCGGCTGGGACCGCTACGTGATCGGCGACACCTACACCGACCCGTCGCTGAAGGGCCGCCTGGTCGCCGACCTGGCAGCCGAGCGTGGGGTCGAGCCGTTCGACGCCCTGCTGGACGTGGTCGTGGCCGACGAGCTCCGCACGGTGCTGTGGCCCGGTCCGACCGACGACGACGACGAGTCGTGGCGCCTCCGAGCGGAGGCGTGGGAGCACCCGTCGGTGATGATCGGCGGGTCGGATGCCGGCGCCCACCTCGACCGGATGTGCGGGCCGCCCTACACCACGCAGTGGATCGGTGACTGCCTCCGCGGCCGGCGGCTGACCACGGTGGAGAAGGCCGTGCAGCACCTCACCGAGGTGCCGGCCCAGCTGTTCGGGTTCCACGACCGGGGGCGCGTCGCCGAGGGCTACCGCGCCGACCTCGTGCTCTTCGACCCCGAGACGGTCGACGCCGGGCCGATCGAGCTGCGCCACGACCTGCCGGGCGGCACCGGGCGCCTGGTGGCACCGGCGATCGGCGTCCACCGCGTGTGGGTGGGTGGCCAGGAGACGGTCCGCGACGGCGACGCCACCGGCACCCTCCCCGGCCGGATCCTCCGCTCGGGCGTCGACTCCCTCTAGCGGCTCACCGACCCGTCACAGGCTGCCGCCACGGCGGCGTGCCACCCGTGGCATCAGGGTGGTGAAGAGCAGGAGCGAGATCCCGACGAGCACGACCGGCACCATGCCGGCGCCGCGCTGGGTCAGCACCGGCACCAGCGCGAACGCCGAGAGCACCGCGGTGAAGCCCCACAGGATCACCACGCTGCGGCGCTGGCCGTGGCCCAACCGCAGCAGGCGGTGGTGCAGGTGGTCCTTGTCGGCGGTGGCGACGCCTCGCCGCTTGCCGGCGCGACGGAGGATGGCGAAGACCATGTCGAACAGCGGCACGCCCAAGATGACCAGCGGGATCACGAGCGGGGCGAAGAAGAACCACGACTGGCCGGTGTAGGAGTCGTCGCTCTGGCCGCCGACCGCGATGGTGGACGACGCCATCATGAGGCCCAGGAAGAGGGCCCCCGAGTCGCCCATGAAGATCTTCGCCGGGTGGAAGTTCCACGGGAGGAAGCCCAGGCAGACACCCACCACGATCACGGCGAGGAGCGGGCCGATGTTGCCGTCCTCGAGGGCGCCGACGCGCTGCAGCTTGATGCCGTAGACCAGGAAGGCCCCGGCCGCGATCGCGAGGATCCCCGCGGCGAGGCCGTCGAGGCCGTCCACCAGGTTGACGGCGTTCGCCATCACCGCCACCCAGGCGACCGACACGACCACTGCGAGGTCGGGCGCGAGCACCGTGAAGCCGACGAACGGCAGCGGCACGTTCACGATCGTGAGCCCGGCGAGGCTGAGCACCGACCCTGCGAGGATCATCCCGGCGACCTTCGCCGGCGCCGAGACGTCGCGGAGGTCGTCGACGAAGCCGGTGGTCCCGATGATCAGCGCCGCCCCCACCACGCCCAGCACGGCGGTGCGGTTCTCGAAGACGGCGTCGAAGCCGCCGGCGAGCGCACCGACCGCCAGCCCTGCCCCGAGGCCGAGGAGCATCCCCAGCCCGCCGAGGGTGGGCGTCGGCCGTTCGTGGACGCGCCGGTCGTTCGGCTCGGCGATCGCGCCCAGCCGTCCGGAGAGCCGGATGAGGAAGGGCATCGACGCGCAGGTCACCCCGGCCGAAGCCAGGAAGACGAGCAGGTACGACCCCCAGGGCGTCATCCGGGTCGGTCCACGCCGGGCTCAGGCCGCGTAGACCGGGAACTTCTCGCAGAGCGCCCTGACGTCGTCGCGGACCGCGGCCACGACGTCGTCGCGGTCCCGATCGCGCAGCACGCGGGCGATCGCCGACGCGATGGCGCCCATCTCCTCCTCCCCCATCCCCTGGGTGGTGACGGAGGGCGTGCCGATCCGGAGGCCGGACGTCACGAACGGGGAGCGGGGGTCGTCGGGGATCGTGTTCTTGTTGAGGGTGATCCCGGCTCGGTCGAGGACGGCCTGGGCCTCCTTGCCGGTGAGCTCCTCGTCGAACGGGCGGAGGTCGACGAGCATCAGGTGGTTGTCGGTGCCGCCGGAGACCAGACGGAACCCCTCCTTCGCGAGCGCCTCGGCGAGCGCCCGGGCGTTGGCGACGATCTGGTGGGCGTACTCGGAGAAGCTCGGGTGCGCCGCCTCGCGGAACGCCACGGCCTTGCCGGCGATGACGTGCTCGAGCGGGCCGCCCTGGAGCCCGGGGAACATCGCCTTGTCGATCGCCGCGGCGTGCTCGGACGTGGTGAGGATGCACCCGCCGCGGGGACCGCGGAGCGTCTTGTGGGTGGTGAACGTGACCACGTCCGCGAATGGCACCGGGTTCGGGTGCGCGCCTCCGGCGATGAGCCCGGCGATGTGGGCAGCGTCGAACATCACGAGCGCACCGACCTCGTCCGCGATCTGCCGGATCGGCTCGGGGTCGATGATCCGCGGGTAGGCGGTGGCGCCGGCGACGATCATCTTCGGCCGGTGCTGCAGCGCGAGGTCGCGCAGCTGGTCGAGGTCGATCCGCTCGTCGGACGGGGTCAGCCGGTAGCCGACGAAGTCGTAGAACCGCCCCGAGATGTTCACCGGGCTGCCGTGGGTGAGGTGGCCGCCGTGGTCGAGGCTCATGCCCAGCACGGTGTCGCCCGCCTCGAGCAGCGCGAGGTACACCCCGAGGTTGGCGTTGGCGCCGGAGTGGGGCTGCACGTTGGCGTGCTCGGCGCCGAACAGCCGGCAGACGCGGTCGCGGGCCAGGTCCTCGATCTCGTCGACGACCTCGTTGCCGCCGTAGTAGCGCTTGTTGGGGTAGCCCTCGGAGTACTTGTTGGTGAGCACCGAGCCCACGGCCTCCATCACCGCCGGCGAGGTGAAGTTCTCGCTCGCGATCAGCTGCAGGCCGGTGTTCTGGCGAACCTGCTCGGCGGAGATGAGGTCGAAGACCTCGTTGTCGTGGTCCGTGGGCCAGGGCATGGCGGCGGCTCCCCTGTGGTGCGCTGAGCGGTCAGCTCTCGAGGTCGGTGATCTTGGCGACGCGACGGGCGTGCCGGTCCCCCTCGAACGAGGTGGACAGGAACGCGTCGAGCGCGTCGAGCGCGACCTGCTCGCCGGTGAACCGGGCGCCGAGGCAGAGCACGTTCGCGTCGTTGTGGAGGCGCGCGAACCGCGCCGAGGTCACGTCGTGGGCGGTGCCGGCCCGGACGCCCTGCACCTTGTTCGCAGCGATCGCCACGCCGATGCCGGAGCCGCAGACCAGGACGCCCAGCTCGGCCTCACCCGACGCGACGGCCCTGCCGACGGCAGCGGCGAAGTCGGGGTAGTCGACCGACTCGGGGCCCGAGGTGCCGAGGTCGGTGACCTCGTGGCCGAGCTCGCGGGCCCGGTCGGCGAGGCGGTCCTTCAGGAGGTAGCCGGCGTGGTCGGCGCCCACAGCGATGCGTGCCATCGCGGCCGAGTCTAGGTTCGGTCCGGGGACCCCACCCGAATCGGGTCGGTCACAGGCGGTCGGTCGAGAAGGTGTCGCACGCCTCGATCGACTGCTCGTGGTAGCCCACCATGAACCAGCGCTGCCGTTGCTCGGCGGAGCCGTGCGTCCACGACTCGGGGTCCACCCGGCCGGACACGGACTCCTGGATGCGGTCGTCCCCCACCGCTGCCGCAGCGTCGAGGCCGTCGCGGATGTCGGCCTCGGTGAGGTCCTGGATGAACCCGGTCTCCTCGGCCCCTGCCGCCCACATGCCGGCGTAGCAGTCGGCCATCAGCTCCACCCGGACGGCCGAGCTGGTGGGGCCGCTCGTCCCGTCCTGCGACCGTCCGATCACCCCCTGGAGGTTCTGGAGGTGGTGCCCGTACTCGTGCGCGATCACGTAGGCCTCGGCGAACGGCCCGCCCTGGGCGCCGAAGCGCTCACGGAGGACGTCGTAGAACCCGAGGTCGATGTACACGGTCGAGTCGGCAGGGCAGTAGAAGGGCCCGACCGCGGAGGACGCCTGGCCGCAGCGCGTCGAGACGCCGCCCGAGAAGAACACGGTCTGGGCGCCCTGGTAGCCGCTGGCGCGCTCGCTCCAGTGCTCCTGGACGCTGTTCACGACCCCGACGATGCGGCAGTCGTCCCGCTGGTTGGCGTCCGCTCCCGTCTGGCAGTTCGCCGCCAGATCGCTGTTGTCGCCCTGCGCCGACTGTCCACCGATGATGAGGTCGCTGAGAGCCGAGCCCCCACCTCCACCGCCGTCTCCCCCACCGGCCAGGAGGGAGATGACCAACACGATCAACCCCACCACGCCACCGCCTCCGGCCACGAGCCCGCCACGGCCCATGCCCCTCCGGTCGGAGATCTGGGAGGTGTCCAGACGTGCCCCGCTCCTGAAGCGCATGGCACACGTCTACCCGCCGACGCTCCCTCTACGCTCCCCCGACATGACGCTCCCAGCCGGTGTTGACCCCCGCAGCCCTGTGATCGTCGGGGTGGCGCAGATCCTCGACGCGGACGGCGGGCAAGAGCCGATCGACCTCGCCGCCGAGGCGATCCAGCTGGCGGCAGCCGACGCGCGCGTGCCGGGCCTCGCATCGAAGCTCGACACCATCGCCGTGGTCCCGATCGTCTCGTGGCGCTACTACGACGCTCCAGCCGTCGTCGGGGAGCGCCTGGGGGTGACGCCGCGGGAGCGCTGGTACCCGTCGATGGGCGGGAACACCCCGCAGATGCTCGTCAGCCGCGCTGCGTTCGAGATCGCCGAGGGCCGCAGCGACGTGGTGGCGGTGTGCGGGGCCGAGTCGTTCCGCACCCGCCAGACGCTCCGCCGCCAGGGCGACACGCCGCCGTGGACGAGGCAGCCCGAGTCGGCCGCACCCACGTGGGGCGAGCCCGGCAAGCTCGACATGGGCCACCCGTCCGAGATGGCGAAGGGCCTGATCATGCCAACGGCCTGCTATCCCCTCTTCGAGAACGCGCTGCGCCACCAGGCCGGCCGGACGGCCGCGGAGCACACCGCCGCCATCGCCCAGCTGTGGGCGGGGTTCAGCGAGGTCGCCTCGCGCAACCCGTACGCCGTCGACCGGACCGCCTACTCCGCCGAGGAGATCGCCACGGTGACCGAGTCGAACCGGATGATCGGGTTCCCGTACACCAAGCACATGGTGTCGAACCCCGACCTCGACGCCTCCTCGGCGGTGATCCTCTGCTCGGCGCAGACGGCGAGTGACGCAGGGGTGCCGCCCGAGCGCTGGGTGTTCCCCTGGAGCGGGACCGACGGCGAGGACCCCTACATGTCGCTCCGGCCCGATTTCGTCAGCTCTCCTGCCATGAGGGTGGCGGGCCGCGCCGCTCTCGAGCTCGCAGGCCGCAGCGTCGAGGAGATCGAGCACCTCGACGTCTACTCCTGCTTCCCCTCTGCGGTGGAGATCGCCTGCGCGGAGATGGGGATCCCCCTGGACCGGCAGCTGACCGTCTACGGCGGGCTCTGCTTCGCCGGCGGCCCGTGGAACAACCCGGTCGGCCATGCGCTGGCGACCATGGTGGGCGTCCTGCGGGACGACCCCGGCTCGGTCGGCCTGGTCACCGCGAACGGCGGGATCATCCAGAAGCACGCCTTCGGCGTGTACTCCACCACCCCACCGCAGCAGGGCTTCCAGTACTCACGACCGCAGGACCAGATCGACGCCGCCACCGAGCAGCGGACGCTCGTGGACCCCTACGAGGGTCCGGCCGAGGTCGAGACGTGGACCGTCATGTACGAACGCGACGGCACCTTCGCCCGCGGGCACGCCGCGCTGCTCACCCCGGACGGCGAGCGGTGCTGGGGCCTCACCACCGAGGCCGAGCTGATGGCGCGCATGGTGGTCGACGACCTGGTCGGTGCCCCCGCCACCGTCGCCGCCGACGGCACGATGACCCTGGACTGAGCGTTCTGGTCTCGGCCGATGCAGCGGCCGCGGGGCTCCAACGCCGGTCAGGCGCCGGTCAGGAGCCGTCCTGGCGAAGCCGCGCGGTCAGGAGCGACATCACCCGCTCCGATGCCTTCGGCATCTCGTCGAGGAGCGTGCGGAACTGCTGGGCGTCGAAGCGCAGCAGCTTGAGCGACGTGTCGGCCACCACGCTCGCTGTGCGTGGGCGGTGGTCGACGAGCGCCATCTCTCCCACCATCGAGCCGGCGTGGAGGGTGGCGACGTGGTCGTTCGCGACGTACACGCTTGCGTCGCCCTCGACGATCACGAAGCACTCGGTGCCGGCGTCGCCCTGGTCGATGATCACCGTGCCGGCCGGGACCTCGACCTCCTTCGACAGGCCGGCGACCCGGCGCAACTGGTCCTTGGTGAAGCCGTCGAAGAACGACACATCGGCCAGCCAGTCGGCGCTCTCACCATCGTGCTTCTTGAAGAACGACACCGTGTCCCCCTGGTGTGCTGCCGGTCCGGTCTGCCGCCGGTCGGCGCCGAGGTTAGGCCAGCGGTGCGGCCGGACGGTGGTGGCTTTCAGCTCTCCCGCGGAGCCGGCGACACGAGGGCGCCGGACGGCTCAGGCCGCGAGGAGGTTGTGGAGGTAGGTGTCGAGCGCCCAGGTGGTCAT